>NZ_QNRG01000001.1:0-459244 GCF_003315015.1 Micrococcus sp. KT16
GGGTCAGGGGTGCGTTAGCGTGAGTCATGAGTGGGTCTTTTCGGGCAGGTGGGTGGTGTAGGAACTTCCATCCTGCGGGAGAGGCCCACTCGTCTCATCTCAGCCCGGTACCCATGTCAAGAACCTCATGACCCACAACACCTAGGCTGGAGGGGTGGATCGTCAGCCCCTTCGTCTCGCAGCCCTGGCCGCCGCGGCCGTCCCCGGCCTCGCCCCCGTCTCCGCGGAGGCGAGCCCGGACGACCCCGCGGACTTCTCGACCGCCGTCGTCGTGGACGGTGAGGGCCAGCGGTGGCGGGTCCGCTCGCCCCGCACCCCGGAGGCGGGCATCCGTCTCGAGACGGAGCTGCAGGTGCTGGCGGGCCTGACCCCGGCGGTGCGCGCCGGCCTGCCGTTCCGCACGCCCTCCGTGGCGGGCGCGGTGCGGCTCGAGGGGCTGCGCACCTTCGTCTATCAGGACATGCCCGGGCGTCCCGTCACCCTGGATGAGCTGGCCCGGCTCGGCGAGCCCGCGGTGCAGGACGTGGGCCGTGTGCTGGCCGCGATCCACACGCTGCCCTCGGATGTCGTGGACCACGCGGACCTGCCCTCCTACACGGCGGAGCAGATCCGGCAGCGTCACCTCCACGCCCTCGACCAGGCGGCCACCTCCGGCCGCGTGCCGCCCCTGCTGCTGCGCCGCTGGGAGGAGGCCATGGAGGAGGAGGCCCTGTGGCGGTTCACCCCGGTGCCTGTGCACGGTGACCTGCACGAGGACAACCTGCTCCTCGAGCGCGGCCGCGTGGTGGGCGTGACGGGCTGGACGGACCTGCACGTGGGCGACCCGGCCGGCGACGTCGCCTGGCTGGCCGCCGCCACGGACCCGGACCTGGCCGACCGCGTCCTCGACGCCTACGCGGCCCGGCGGGCCGACGCGGGGGCCGCCGACGACGGCGACGCCCACCTGATGCGCCGTGCGGCGCTGCTCGCCGAGTTCGCCCTCGCCCAGTGGCTCACGCGGGGCCTGGACCGGCACGACGCGGGGATGGTCGCCGAGGCGGAGGCCATGCTGGCCGAGCTCGAGGGCGACGTGCGCGCCGCGCAGGAGGCGGCCGCGCGCCAGGCGGAGGCCGACGCGGCCGCCGACGCCGCCGAGGACGCCCGGGATGCGGCGGAGGACGCCCGGGAGGCCGCGGCCGCGAGGACCGCGGACCCGGAGACGGGCCCGCTGCCCGCCGTCGAGGTGGTGCGGCCGATCAACGGCGGGCCAGGGCGTCCGTGATGTGACGCTCGAGCTCCTCCTCCCCCGGCAGGTCCGGGAAGGAGCGCTCCTGCCCGTGGGCCACGTACACGAAGCTGGCCCCGATCCGTTCCAGCGGGATCCCGTGCAGCCGTGACCAGGCGAGCCGGTAGACGGCCAGCTGCAGCGACTTGAGCTCGAGGTCGCGGCCCCGCGGCACGGCGCCGGTCTTCCAGTCGACGAGCTCCCAGTCGGCCTCGGGGTCGAAGGGCAGGCGGGGGTCGCCGCCGGAGCGGTAGATCGCGTCGACCCGGCCCCGCAGTGTGATCCCGCCGACCGTCGTCTCGACCGGGGCCTCGACGAAGGCCGGGGTGCGCTCCGCCCAGCGCGAGGAGCGGAACCACTCCTGCATCGGGCCGAGGTCGAGGGCCTCGTCGACCCACAGGTCCGCGGCGTCCTCGGCCGAGTCGATGTCCAGCATGCCGGTGGCCCCGAAGCGCTCCTCGAGCCACGCGTGGAACGCCGTGCCGCGCCGCGCCGCGTGCGCGGGCGGCCGGGGCAGGGGCCGGCGCAGCTGCTCGGCCACGGCCTGCGGGTCGGCGGCGAGCTCGCCGTAGAGGGACACGGAGACGTGCTCGGGCAGGGCGGTCTCCCCGCCCGTCCCGGCGACGTCCCGGCGGCGCAGCAGCACCCAGTCCACCTGGCGGGCCAGCTCCGGGTCGTCCCCGAGCGCCGCCGGGTCCGCGGCGTGCACGGCCGCGGCGGCCGCCTCCACCCCGTGCCGGCGGGCCCGGGAGCGGCGCGGCAGCGGCTGCCAGCGTTCCTCGTCCTCGGGGTCCTCCGGGTCGGCGACGAAGGCCTCCGGGCCGTCGAGCGGGTCGAAGGGCCAGCGGGCGACCAGCGTCCGGCCCGCGGCGGGGTTGGCCTCGGGCAGGTCGTCCTCGGCCGGGGCGGGGCCGAGCGCGACGCCGGGCACCTCCCCCGCCAGACCGGCCACCTCCTCGAGGAAGGCCGAGGCCGGCAGGGGCTCCTTGTTGACTCCCTTGAACAGGGAGGTGCTCAGCCACAGGGCGGATCGCGCGCGCGTGTACGCGACGTAGGCCAGGCGCCGCTCCTCGCGCTCGGCGTGGGCGGCCACGGCCACGGCATAGGGGTCCGGGTTGCCCTCCTGGGCCGCCTTCGAGCTGTATCCGGTGCCGGCCGACTGGACCCAGTCCCGCTGGTCCTGCGCCCACGAGCCGTCCCACTGCGGCAGCGACGCGCGGTCCCCGCGCAGGGGCCACGGCAGCGCGCCGGCCCGGGGGCTGGTCCAGCGGTCCGCCCGCGTGGAGGGGAACGTGCCCTCCTGCAGGCCGGGGACCGCGACGACGTCCCACTCGAGCCCCTTCGAGGCGTGCGCGGTGAGCACCTGGACCAGGCCGGGGGTGGGCTCGGCGTTCTCGACGCCGAGGCCGTCCTCGTGCTCGAGGACGGACTCCGTCCAGGCCAGGAACGCCGTCAGGTCCGTCGCCGTGGTGCCGGCGCCGAAGTCGCGGGCCGCGTCCTGGAACGCGTTCAGGTGCCGCCGGGCCGCGGCCGCGGAGACGCCGGGCCGCAGGGCCACCTCGACGTCCAGCCCCGTCTCACGGATCACCTCCGCGATGAGGTCGGCCGGGTCCTCCCCGGTGCGCGTAGAGAGCCGGCGCAGCTCGGCGTTGACGGCCCTCAGTCGGGCCAGCCCCTCGGGTGAGAAGCCGCGGCCGCGCGAGCCGACCCAGTCCGTCCCCTCCCCGGGCAGGGAGTCGAGGGCCTCCAGCAGGGCGGCGGCGTCGGCGTCCTCCTCGGGGCTCACGTCCCGGGCCGGGTCCGGGGCGTCCCCGGCGGGGTCCTCCCGCCCACCGCCGGCCCGCCGGGCCCGCAGCCGCGAGACGAACCGGGCGCGCTCCTGCAGCACCTCGAGGTCGGCCACGCCGATGCGCCAGCGCGGGCCGGTGAGCAGGCGGACGAGCTGGTCGCTGCGCGTGGGGTCGGCCAGCACGTGGAGGACGGCGAGCACCTCGGCGACCTCCGGCAGCGCCAGCAGCCCGGAGAGCCCGAGCACCTCGTAGGGCAGGCCGGCGGCGTCGAGCGCGTCCAGCACGGGGCCGAACTGGGCGCGGGTGCGGCACAGGACGGCGCGGCTCGGGGTGGCCCCCCCGGGCCCGGACCCGGTGAGGGCGCCGAGGCGGGCGACGACGTCGGCGGCCTCCTCCTCCGCGGTGACGAACCGGTCCACCCGGACGACGCCCTCCCCCGCGCCCGGCCGGGGCCGCAGGGTGCGCACCTCCACCGGCGCGCCGCCCGTCGCGGCGGCGTGGGCGTTCAGCGGTGCGGCGACGGCGTTGGCGACCGCCAGGATCGACTCCTCGTTGCGCCACGCGATCGTCAGGTGCGAGACGTCCGCGTTCACGCGCCGCGGGGCGCCGCCGGGGCCGGTCTCCAGTCGGGGGAAGGCGTGCGGGAAGGCGAAGAGCTGCCCGGCGGAGGCGCCGCGGAAGCCGTAGATCGACTGGTGGGGGTCACCCACCGCGGTGACGCAGTGCCCCAACCCGGGCGCGTCGTCCTCGGGGCCGCGCGGGCCGAACAGCCCGGCGAAGATCCGCATCTGGGCGTGGGAGGTGTCCTGGAATTCGTCCAGCAGCACCACGGGGAACCGCGCGCGCTCCTGCTCGCCGGCCGCCGGCACCTCGACGGCGATGCGCGCCGCGTGGCGCAGCAGGTCGCCGAAGTCCATCACGTCCTGCTCGCGCTTGACCTCGTCGTAGCGGGCCACGAGGTCCGCCATGAGGGCGCGGTCCGCCAGGCCGGTCAGGAACTCCTGGATCTCCTTCGAGGGGGTCTTGGCGCGCGGGGGCAGCGGCAGGGCGCTCCCCTGCTCGGCCAGCCGGGCGAGGAACTCGCGCACCTCGTCCGCACTCACCAGGTGCTCGGCCATGTCCCCGGCCAGCCGCAACGCCTGCGTGATGAGCCGGGACGGGGCCACGCCGAGGGTGTCCGCGACCACCGGATGCGAACGCACGACGGCGCCCATGAGCCGGTGGGCGTCCGCGCCTCCGAGCAGCCGCGCCTCCGGTTCCACGCCGATCCGCAGGCCGTGGTCCCTGACGAGCGCGCCGGCGTAGGAGTGGTACGTGGACACCGAGGCGCGGCCCAGGTCCTCGGGCTCCCCGTCGAAGCCGGGGATCTCGAGGCCGGAGCGCAGCAGGGCGTCCACGCGCCCGTTGATCCGCTCGGCGAGCTCACCGGACGCCTTCCGGGTGAACGTGACGCCGAGGACCTCGTCCGGGCGCACGAGACCGTTGGCCACGAGCCAGACCACGCGGTCGGCCATGGTGGCGGTCTTGCCGGAGCCGGCGCCGGCCAGCACCAGGCGCGGAGTGAGCGGGGCGGTGACCACCTCGGCCTGCTCCTCCGTGGGCGGGGGCAGCCGCAGCCGTGCCGCGATGTCCTCCGGCGAGTGGACCGCGTCCTCGACGCGCGGACGATCGGTCTGGGCGGCGGGATCGCCGGTCAGCGGGGCCATTCGGTGACCTGCCTTCCTTCGGAGCAGAGCGGACAGACGGAGGGCAGCGCGCACCGGCGGGCGCCGGCCTCGTGGAGGGCGAGGAAGCGCGGCCCCGTGGTGCGGCGGGCCGCCGTGAACACCTGCTCGAGCGCCCAGGTGTCCTCGTCCTCGAGGGCCGGCTGGTCCTGCACCTTGGTCTTCTGGGTGCCGGCGCCGAGCTGGACGAGGGCCGCGCCGGCCGGTGTCGTGGGGTGCTCCAGACCGGCGAGCGCGGCGCGCAGGGCGGGGTCCGTGGCGGGGTCGTCCCGGACCTGCTCCAGACCGCCGGCGCGGACGGCCACCTGATAGGCGGCCAGCTGGGGCTGGCGCGCCATCTCCGCGCCGGTGGGCGCGCTGCGGCCGGTCTTGAGGTCGGCGATGAAGGGTCGGCCCTGCGCATCCGCCTCGAGCCGGTCCACGACGCCGGTGATCCGGACGGTGGTCCCGCCCCAGGTCAGGTCCGCGAGGAGCCGCACCTCCTGGGCCACGGGCCGACGCCCGGCCGCCCGGGCGATGCTCCAGTAGCCGATGTAGGCGTCCACCAGGCCGCGGGCCCGGTCGTGCTCGATCTCCGTGATCCAGCCCTCCGGCAGGCCGAGTTCGGGCAGGCGGCGTTCCAGTTCGGCGCGCACGTCCTCGGGCACGCCCTCGGGGTGGTGTTCGGCCACCGAGTGCACGAGCGTGCCCACGGACTGGGCGAGGGTTCCGCCCGCGTTCGCGCCGACGTGGTACAGCACCCAGTTCAGCGGATTGCGCAGGGCCGTCTCCACGCGGGAGGGCGAGAGCGCGACGACCTCGCGCTCCGGGTCGACGAGCGCGGCCTCGGTGGACAGCGGCAGCAGGCCCCACCAGCGTCGGGGGTCCGCGACGGTCACGCCGTCCTCGGCGAGGACCGCCAGGCCGGCGGCCGCCGCGGCCCGGGATGTCGCCCCGTCGGCCGCGTCCGCCTCGTCCCCGGCCTCCAGGACGCGGCGCAGCCGGCCGACGAGCGCGGACGCCGTGATCGGGTCGGGGACCGCGGTGAGCCGCCGGACGCCGGCGGCGTCGCGCGCCTCGGCGGGCAGCCGTTCGGGCGGGTCCACCAGGTCGAGGAAGTCGGAGGGGCCCTCATCCGGCGAGCGGACGGCCGTGACGACCACCTGACGCCGTGCCCGGGAGACCGCGGCCGCGAGCATGCGCAGCTCGTCCTGACGCACCTCGCGCAGCCGGGTGCGGTGATCCGTGGGCCACGGGGCGTCCGCGGGCAGGGTCACGAGGTCCACGAGGTCGGTGGCGCCGAGCAGCTGGCCGCGCAGCCGGGTGTTCGGCCACACGCCCTCCTGCAGGCCCACGACGATCACCGTGTCCCACTCCTGGCCGGCCGCCGCGGCGGGGGTGCGCACGTGCACGGCGTCACCGGACTCGGCACGGCGGGCCAGGGTGTCCACGGGCAGGTCCTGGGACTCCATGTAGACGGCGAACGACTCGGGCGACGCGCCCGGGAACTGGTCCACGAAGCGCTCGGCCACCTTGAACAGGGCGACGACGGCGTCGAGGTCCGCGTCCGCCCGGCGGGACTCGCGGCGGTCGTTCGCGTGCTCGGCGGGCCGCAGCGCGAGCGAACGCCACCGCTCGGCCCGACCGGAGGCGGACCACAGCGCCCACAGCACGGTCTCGGGCGAGGCCGAGGGGGCGCGGGCGGCCTCCAGGCCGTCCCGGAGCATCCAGTGGACGCGGCGCAGGGCGCGGTGCCGCTCGTGCTCGGGGCCGGCCAGGCTCGGGTCCAGCAGGGCCGCGGCGAGCAGCGCGTCCGAGGTGCGCCGGCCGCCCCGGCCCCGCTCGGCGGCCAGCAGGTCCTGGCGCAGCCGCCGCACGTGCAGCGCGCTGGCCATCCCGTACCGGCCGGTGAGCAGTCCCACGACCTCGTCCGGGTCGAGCACGTCCTCGACCCGGGCCTCCGGATCCTCCGCGAGCGCCCCCGCCGCGTCCACCAGCGTGAGCAGGGGCGCGACGGCGGGCTCCTCCTTCAGCACGAGCCCGGCGGCGTCGCGCAGCACGGGGACGCCCTCGGCCTCCAGGTGGCGGGCGAGCGCGGCCACACGGGAGCCGGAGCGGGCGACCACGAGGATCCGGTCCAGGGGCACCCCGTCCTCGTGGTGGACCCGCAGCACCCGTTCGAGGACGAGCTGGTCCTCGTGGGCGCGGGTGGGCACGACGTGCGCGCGGACGGCGCCGTCACCGTCCGCCGGGACGGTCTCGGTCCGGGTCCGTTCGACGCCGGCGGTGCGCTGGCGGACCCGGCGGGCCACGCGCAGGTAGGCGTCCTGGACCTCGGCGCGCATGCGGTGCCCGCGCGTCAGCACCCGGACGCGCCCGTCCGGGGACGCGGGCGGGGCGGCCCCCGGCACGGGATCGGGGTCGAGGACCCCGGGGTACCGGGCGAGGAGGTCGGGCCGGGCGCCGCGGAAGCCCTCCACGGTGGTGTCCGGCGACGCGGTGAGCAGCACGTCCCGCCCGCGTCCGAGCACGGTGAGCAGGTCGTGCACGGCGGGGGTGGCCTCGTGGAGGTCCTCGACCACGAGCACGGCCAGGCGGTCCCGCTCCGCCGCCACGAACGCCTGCGCCGCGGCGTCGCGCTCCGGGTCCTCGGGATGCCGCTCGGTGAGCACGCGGACGGCGGCGGACAGCAGCCCGGCGGCGTCGAACGCCTCGGCCATGCCCAGGTCGATCCGGTCCCGGTAGTCCTGCAGCAGCACGGCCGCGGCCTCCCACTCGGGGCGCCCGTGGGCGGTGCCGAGCTCCTGCAGGCGGCCCGGCTCGAGGCCGAGCTCGCTCATGCGGTCCACGAGCTCGCGGACCTCGCGGCGGAATCCCCGCGCCTCCACGGCGGGGGCGACGTCGGCCGGCCAGTCCGGCGCGGCGGCGAGGCCGGCGGCGTAGCCCTCGAGCAGCTCGGCGATGACCGTGTCCTGCTCGGCACCGGTGAGCAGCCGGGGGGCGACCTCCAGATGCCTCAGCGGTCCCGTGACGCGGGCACGGCGCAGCAGGTCGAACGCGTAGGAGGACCAGGTCCGCACGGGGGTGACGGCGCGGGTGCCCCGACCGGCGGCGGCGAGCCGGCGGGTCAGCGCGTCGCGCAGCCGCGCCGCCGCATCCCGGCTCGGGGCCAGCAGCAGGAGGGACTCGGGGTCCAGCCCCGCCTCGATCCGGCGGGCCGCGTACTCGACCGCCACGGTGGTGCGCCCCGTGCCGGGGGCGCCCAGCACGAGCACGGCGTTGTGCCCGGGGGCGAGCGAGGCGATCGCCTCCTGCTCGTCCGTGAGCGTGATCCGGTCCTCGGGCGCGGCGGCCGTGCGCACCAGCCGAGCGGCCCGTTCCGGCGCCGCCGCGTCGTCGTCGAAGGGGTCCACCCCGTGTTCCCTGGTCATGGCCTCATCCTCGCACCGGGCCCGGACACGATACGGTCGGCGATCGCACGGATCGCCCGCGCGGCGCCGTCGTCGGGCTCCCAGCGGGCCCGGGGCAGGTCCACGCGCCCGGCCGGGGTGCGGGGCATGGCCTCGCGTTCGTGCTCGACGGCGGCCCGCGCGGCCAGCTCCGGAGGCAGCGAGCCGTCGGCCCGGACCACCCGCCACCACGGCGTGCCGGGGCTCGATTCGGCCATCGCCCGGCCGGCCTGCCGCGGACCGCCGACCCCCAGCAGGCCGGCCAGCCCCCCGTAGCTGACGGCGCGTCCGGGCGGGACCAGACGGGCGAGCGCCTCGAGCCCCTCGCCGAGGGTGAGCGGTCCGTCGTCGCGGTGGCGGGCGCCGGGGAGCACAGGGTGATCGGTCACGACCCCATCCTGTCGTGTCCGCCGCTCCGGGTAGCGTGAGGCGCGTGACTTGGCATGAGAGCATCCGCGCCGGCTTCGACCTCGAGACCACCGGACGTGATCCGCGCACCGCGCTGATCGTGACCGCCACCCTGGTGATGGTGGACGAGCAGGGCCGCGCCGCGTCGTCGGCCGAGTGGCTCGTGGACCCGGGCGTGCCCATCCCGGCCGAGGCGGCCGAGGTCCACGGCGTCACCACGGAGCGGGCGCAGGCGGAGGGCATGCCCGCCGCGCAGGGTGTCACGGAGATCACCGAGACCCTGCGGGACCTGTTCGCCGCGGGCATCCCCGTGGTGGCGTTCAACGGCGTGTACGACTTCACGGTGATGGACCGGGAGGCGCGCCACCACGGGCTGACGCCGCTCGAGGCCCGCCCCGTGATCGACCCGTTCGTGCTGGACAAGCAGGTGGACCGGTTCCGCAAGGGCAAGCGCACGCTCTCCGCGGTGTCCGAGCACTACGGGGTGACCCTGGAGAACGCGCACACCTCCGCGGCGGACGCCCTCGCCGCCGTCCAGGTGGCCGACGCCCTGGCCGCCCGGTACGAGCAGCTGCGCGTCGCGCCGGTGGACCTGCACGAGCGGCAGGTCCGCTGGAAGGCCGAGCAGGCGGAGAGCTTCGAGCAGTACCTGCGACGCAAGGACCCGCAGGCCACCGTCTCGCGCCACTGGCCGGTCGAGGCCGAGCGCTGAGCGCCCGGCCCCGACCCGCACCCGGGTCTCAGCCCTGGGGCGTCGCCGCCGCGGCCGCCTTCGCCGCGGCCGGCAGCGCGTCGAGCACCCGGGTGACCGCCGCGTCGTCGTGGGCGGCGGAGACGAACCAGGCCTCGAACACGGACGGCGGCAGGTACACGCCGGAGGCCAGCAGCGACTGGAAGAACGGGGCGTAGCGGAAGACCTCCTGGCCCTGGGCGTCCCGGTAGTCCCGCACGCCGGTGCCGGAGGTGCCGAACGCCAGGGAGAACAGGGTGCCGGCCCGCTGGATCGAGTGGTCCACGCCCTCGGCGTCGAGCGCGGCCACGAGGCCCTCGCGCACGGCGTCCGAGGCGCGCGTCACGGCCGCGTAGACGGCCTCGTCGGCGCGGGAGAGCGTGGCGTGGCCGGCGGCCATGGCCACCGGATTCCCGGAGAGGGTGCCGGCCTGGTACACGGGGCCGAGCGGGGCCAGGTGGTCCATGATCTCGGCGGAGCCGCCCAGGGCGGCCGCGGGCATGCCGCCGCCGATCACCTTGCCGAAGCACCAGACGTCCGGGGTCCAGCCCTCGGGCTGTCCGGACAGGCCCCAGCCGCCCGTGGCGGTGGCGCGGAAGCCGGTGAGCACCTCGTCCCAGATCAGCAGCGCGCCGTGGCGGCGGGTGATCTCGCGCAGGAACGCGTTGAAGCCCTCGGCGGGCTCCACGACGCCCATGTTGCAGGGCACGGCCTCCGTGATGAGCGCGGCGATGCGCTCGCCGTGCTCGGCGAACACGGCCTCGACGGCGGCGCGGTCGTTGTAGTCCACCACGAGGGTCTCGGAGGCGGCGGCCTCGGTGACGCCCGCGGAGCCGGGCAGGGCGGCGGTCGCCACGCCCGAGCCGGCCGCGGCCAGCAGGCCGTCCGAGTGGCCGTGGTAGCAGCCGGCGAACTTCACGATCAGGTTGCGGCCGGTCACGCCGCGGGCCAGGCGCAGGGCCGTCATGGTGGCCTCGGTGCCGGTGGACACGAAGCGCACGCGCTCGACCGGGACCTTGGAGGCGATCAGCTCGGCCAGCGCGGTCTCCTCCAGCGTGGAGGTGCCGAAGCCGAGGCCGCGGTCCACGGCGGCGTGCACGGCCTCGACGACCTCGGGGTGCTGGTGGCCCAGCAGCATGGGGCCCCACGAGCAGACCAGGTCCACGTACTCGTTGCCCTCGACGTCGGTCAGGTACGGGCCGCGTGCGCCGGCCATGAACCGGGGCGTGCCGCCCACCGAGCCGAAGGCGCGCACGGGTGAGTCGACGCCGCCGGGGATGACGGCCTGGGCCGCGGCGAAGGCGGCGGCGTTGGTGGTCGGCTGGGACGCGGTCACAGGGACCCCTCCTTCATCCAGCGGCCGAGCTCGGCCGCCCAGTAGGTGAGCACGGAGTCGGCGCCGGCGCGCCGGATGGAGAGCACGGACTCGACGATCGAGGCCTTCCGGTCGATCCAGCCGTGCGCGGCGGCGGCCTCGATCATCGCGTACTCCCCCGAGATCTGGTACGCGGAGACGGGCACGTCCGCCATGTCCGCCACGTCGCGCACGATGTCCAGGTAGCTCATCGCGGGCTTGACCATCACCATGTCCGCGCCCTCCTCGAGGTCGAGGGCGACCTCGAGCAGGGCCTCGCTCCGGTTGGCGGCGTCCATCTGGTAGGTCTTGCGGTCGCCCGTGAGCTGGGAGTCGACGGCGTCGCGGAACGGCCCGTAGAACGCCGAGGAGTACTTCGCGGCGTAGGCGAGGATCGCGGTCTCGTGGTGGCCGGCGCCCTCGAGGGCCTCCCGGATCACGCGGACCTGGCCGTCCATCATCCCGGAGGGGCCGAGCACGTCCGCACCGGCCTCGGCCTGCGCGACGCCCATCCGGGCGTAGATCTCCAGCGTCGCGTCGTTGTCCACGGTGCCCTCGGCGGTGAGCACGCCGCAGTGGCCGTGGTCGGTGAACTCGTCCAGGCACAGGTCGGACATCACGACGAGCCCGTCCCCCACCTCCGCCTTCACGTCCCGGATGGCCCGGTTCAGGACGCCGTCCGGGTCCAGGGCGGCGCTGCCGACGGCGTCGCGCGTGGTCGGCACGCCGAACAGCATGATGCCGCCCAGGCCCAGCTCGGCGGCCTCGGCCGCGGCGGCCTTGAGCGAGTCCGCGGTGTGCTGCACGACGCCCGGCATCGAGGCGATCGGCACGGGCTCGGCGGCGCCCTCCTTGATGAAGGCCGGCAGGATCAGCTCGGCGGGGTGCAGGCGCGTCTCAGCGACGAGGCGGCGCATCGCGGCGGACCGGCGCAGACGCCGGGGACGGTGCAGCGGGAAGGACATGACGGGGTCACACGCTCCTGGTTCGGGGACCCGTCCAGTCTAGGCGCGGAGGCTGACCGCGCGCCGGGTACAGTCATGGCGCCCCGTCCGCCGTCGAGAGGCCCGTGATGCCCCCGCGCCTGCGCCCCGGTCAGACCCTGCTGCTGGCCTCGCTCGTCTTCGGCCTGTTCTTCGGCGCGGGCAACCTGATCTTCCCCGCCGGCCTGGGCCGGGATGCGGGCGCCGCGGTCACGCCGGCCACGCTCGGCTTCCTCGTCACGGCGGTGGGGCTGCCGGTTCTGGGCATCGTCGCCTCGGCGGTGACGGGGGCGCGCTCGGTCCGTGAGATGACGGCGCCCGTCTCCCGGCGCTTCGCCGTGGCGTTCACGTGCCTGCTGTACCTGACGATCGGCCCCCTCTTCGCCATCCCCCGCACCGCCACGGTGTCCTATGAGATCGGTGTCGCGCCCCTGGCGGGCGACGGCGGCCTGCGGCTGCTCGGCTTCACGGCGGCGTTCTTCGCGGTCGCCGCGGTCGCGGCGTTCCGTCCGGGCCGGCTCATGGAGTGGGTGGGGCGGTACCTGACCCCGGCGTTCCTGGTCCTGCTCGGCGCCCTGGTGGCGGCCGCCGTCGTGGCCCCGATGAGCACGGGCGCCCTGCCCTCGCCGACCCCCGCCTACGCCGACGGGGCGCTCGTGCGGGGCCTGCTGGACGGCTACGCCACGATGGACGCGCTCGCCTCGCTCGCCTTCGCGGTCGTGATCGTCGACGCCGCCCGGCGCCTGGGCGTGACGGGCCCGCGCCGCATGGCGGTGGAGCTGGGCAAGGCGGGGCTGCTCGGCGGCGCGGCGATGACGGTGGTCTACGCCTCGCTGGCGTACATCGGCGCCACGAGCCACGGCGCGTTCGCGCAGGCCACGAACGGCGGCGACGTCCTCGCCCGCAGCGCGAGCCACTTCTTCGGCACGGCGGGCGCGTACCTCATCGCGGCCATCGTCTTCGTCGCGTGCCTGAAGACCTGCATCGGACTGATCGTGGCGTGCGCCGAGATGTTCGCGGAGATGTTCCCCGGGTCCTACCGGCTGTGGGCGGGCCTCTTCCTCGTGGTGTCCTTCGCGCTCGCCAACCTGGGCCTGGAGGCGATCATCGCCTGGTCCGTCCCGGTGCTGATGTTCCTCTACCCGATCGCCGTCGTCGTCATCCTGCTCGGCCTCGCCTGGGCCTGGGTGCGGGACCGCCCGGCGGTGGCCCGCTGGGTGGTCGCCTGCACGGGGCTCGCCGCCTTCTTCGACCTGCTGGGCGCCCTGCCGGAGGCGCTCGTGACGACGCCGCCCGTCACCGCCCTGACGGGCCTGGCCGGCCGGGTGCTGCCCGGCTACGCGGTCGGCTTCGGCTGGGTGGTCCCGGCGCTCGTCGGGCTGGTCGTCGGCACGCTGGCCGCCGCCTCGCGGCCCCGCTCCCGCCGGGGCGAGCGGGAGGCGATCCCGGTCACCGCCGGCCACGGGCGCACCGCCGCCGACTAGGGTGGGACACATGCCCGAACCCACCCCCGCATCCCTGCGCATCGCCGTCCTGATGGACAGCGACAACGTCTCCCCCAAGTTCGCCCCCCTGATCCTCGAGGAGCTCGCCACCTACGGCACCCCCACGATCAAGCGCGCGTACGGCGACTGGACCACGACCAACCTCAACGGCTGGAAGAAGGCGCTGAACCACCACGCGATCCAGCCGGTCCAGCAGTTCGCCTACACCGTGGGCAAGAACTCCTCGGACTCCGCGCTCATCATCGACGCGATGGACCTGCTCTGGATGGGCAACGTGGACGCGTTCGCCCTCGTCTCCTCCGACTCCGACTTCACGCGCCTGGCCACCCGCCTGCGCGAGGGCGGCAAGCGCGTGATCGGCCTGGGCGCCCGCAAGACCCCCGCCTCCCTGCGCAACGCCGTGGACCAGTTCATCTACCTCGAGCTGCTCGGCACCGCCACGGACCACGACGTCGACGACGACGAGACCGGCGAGGACGCCCCCGCCAAGGAGGAGAACGCCAAGGCGTCCGAGGGCTCCGGCCGCTCGGGGTCCCGCCGCGGCGGTCGAGGCCGCGGTCGCGGGGCAAAGACCACCGACGCCACCGACACCCCCGAGGCCACGGACGCGGACGCGGAGGCCCCCGCTGTCGACGAGGCCCCTGCTGCCGACGAGGCCCCCGCCGCCGACGAGGCGCCCGCCGGGGACGCCGCCGCCGGCAAGGACGGGAAGGCCGCGGAGGCGAAGTCCGGGGCCGGTCGGCGGGGCCGCCGTGCGTCGTCGTCGGACGTCACCGAGGACCCGACCCCGCCCGAGGTGCCGGTCGAGGCCGAGCCCGAGCACGACGAGGCCGACGCCGCCCCGCGCATCGACCTGCAGGCCGCGCTCACCAAGGCCGTCAACGCCACGAGCACCGACGACGGCTGGGCCACGCTGTCCCTGATCGGCCAGCACCTGAGCCGCACCCACGTGGACTTCGACCCGCGCGACTTCGGGCACTCCAAGCTCTCCACCCTCGTGGAGGACCAGCCGTACCTGCGCACCCGCACCGAGGGCCGGACCATGGAGGTCTCGCTGGTCCGCCGCCGCAGCCGCCGCGCCGAGGGCTGAGCGGCACGGCCCGTCGTCCCCCGCGGCCGGCGGGCCGGTCAACCGGCCGTTCACCCGCCGGCCACCCGCCCACCACGCCCGCCCGGTAGGCTCCCCGCCATGGGGAACACTCTGGGCTTCCTGCGCGGCGTCGACCGCCTGCACGCCTTCTACACGGAGAACGTGCGCATGCTCGCGCACGCGTACGACCTGACGGACGAGGAGGCCTCGGAGCTGCTCGCCAACACGGGCTTCACCAACGTCTCGGTCGCCATCCTGCGCGGCCCGCGGGTGGACATCATGGCCGCCGCCACCGGCGTGCCGCAGGACGAGAAGCACGACGCCGGCCCGGCGCCGTCGGAGGACGACGCGCCCGACCCGGACGGCGACCGCCCCGACTGAGCCTCGCCTCGCGTGCGGCCGGGCGGCTCAGGCCGCACCGCGCAGCACGGCCAGCACTCCGGCCGCGTCCGGCGTGGGGGCCGTCCCGAGCAGGGGCAGACCCCGCCGCGCGCACGTGTCACGGGTCGGCGCGCCGATCGCCACGAGCCGCACCCGCTCCCCCACCAGTGGCGTCAGACCCGCGGCCACGAACTCCTCCGCCGCGGACGAGCTGGTGAGCACCACGGCGGTCCCCGCCGCGACCGCGGCCAGCCGCGCGGGCGTCACGACGTCCCCCCGGCCCTCGTCCGCCGCCCCGTCGAGCAGCCGCCTGCCGGCCTGCGCCGGATACGGCACCGTCCGGTAGGCGAGCCCGGTCCGCACGTCCCAGCCCGCCGCGCGCAGGCCGTCGGCGAGGCGGGACCGGGCCCGATCGGACTGGGGCAGCCACGCGCGGGCGCCGCGGGGATGCAGGGCGGCGAGTCCGGCGATCAGGCCCTCGGCGGAGCGGTCCTCGGGCGGCAGCCACGGCGCCGCGTCGCAGCCCGCCTCGGTCAGCACCCGTGCCGTGCCCGGTCCGGTGACCGCGATCCGCGCGCCCGCCGGGACATGGCCGTCCCAGCCGACGGCCCTGAGCGCGCGCACGGTGTTGGGGCTCGTCAGCACGAGCCAGCGGGACCCGTCCGAGCGCACCGGCCCGGCCGCATCACCGTCGGCCCCCGCCCAGTCCGCGAGCAGCGCGCGCAGGGGGCCGTCGTCGTCGGGCAGCGCGAAGTCGGTCAGCGGCAGGAAGCCGACCCGCAGCCGCCGCCCCGCCACCTCGGTGCCGGCGAGACCGGCCTCGAGGTCGCCGGCCTGGGCCGGCTGGCGGGTGAGCAGGACGCGCATCTCAGGCCGGGTCGTCGGGGCGCGGGGCGCCGTCGCCCCGGTCCACCCCGCGCACCGTGCCGGGCAGCAGGTCGGCGCCCTCGGCCACGAACTGCTCGGCCACGTGCACGCCGAGTGCCTCCGCGGCCACGAACAGGGTGTCCTCGAGCCACTCGTCGGCGGCCGCCGGGTCGCCGGCCACGTCGGCCGGCACCGGGTCGAGCTGCACGGACGAGGTCCGGCGCAGCACGCGCGAGCCGTCGAGGGCGGCCACCATCGCGGTCATCTCGATGCGCGGCGCGCCGGCCTCGCCGTCGGTCACGCGGGCCACGGCCCCGATCGGCGCGGCGCAGCCGGCCTCGAGGCGGCGCAGCAGGGCCCGCTCGGCGGTGACCGCCACGTGGGTGTCCCGATCGTCGACCAGCTCGAGGGCGGCGTGCAGCCTCCCGACCGGCGCCTCGGGGTCCAGGAGCGCCCGACCGAGGAAGGACTCGTCCTCGGCCCGGATCTCCACGGCCAGGGCGCCCTGCCCGGGGGCGGGCACCATGACCTCCGGGTCGATCCGCTCGGTGATCACGTGGTCCAGGCCGAGCCGGTCGAGCCCGGCACAGGCCAGGATCACGGCGTCGAGGTCACCGCGGGGCGAACCCGCGGCGGCCGGGGCGTGATCGTCGTGCTGCTCCAGCCCGGGCACGCGGGCCAGGCGGGTCTGCACGTTGCCGCGGATGTCCACCAGCTCCAGATCCGGGCGCAGCGCCTTGAGCTGGGCCACGCGGCGCGGCGAGCCCGTGCCCACCCGGGCGCCCTCGGGCAGGGTCGCCAGGGTGAGGCCGTCGCGGGCGCACAGGGCGTCCCGCAGGTCGGCCCGGGCCGGCACCGCGGCGATCTCGAGGGTCTCCGGTTGGACGGCCGGCAGGTCCTTGAGCGAGTGCACGGCCGCGTCCACGACGCCGTCGAGCACGGCGGCCCGCAGCGCCGAGGCGAACACGCCGGTGCCGCCCAGCGAGGCCAGCGAGCCGGTGGTGACGTCGCCCTCGGTGCGGATCACCACCAGCTCGTGGGCCAGGCCGGAGCGCTCCGTGAGCGTCTCGGCCACGTGGGTGGTCTGCGTGGTCGCCAGGGCGGAGCCCCGGGTGCCGATGCGCAGGGGGGTCACGGTCTCAGGCCTCCTCGGCGGGGGCCGCGGCGCCCGCCTCGTGCTCGGCCAGCCCGCGCACGGCGGCGTCGACAGCGGACGTCGTCGGCCGCGTCGAGCCGTCCCGCATCACCTTGACGCAGCAGTCCGGCCGGCACACGTCGTACCACGCCGGGAAGCAGCCGACCGCGGCGCGACCCTCGCGCCGGCCCAGCCGCTCCTCCACGATGTCCACGAGCCCGGCCACGAACCGCGGGTCGGTGCCCGGGGTGGGGCTGCGACGGAACCCCACGCCCAGCCCCTCGGCGGTCTCCTTGGCCTCGGTGTCGAGGTCCCAGACCACCTCCATGTGGTCCGAGACGAACCCCAGCGGCACGACGATGAAGCCCGCCACGGCACGCCCCTGCGCGTCCGTCTCGGCGCCCTCGCCCGCGAGGTGCTCCATCGCGTCGTTGATGTCCGGCTCCAGCCACGGCACCGAGGGCGGGCCGGAGCGCGACTGGTACACGAGCGACCACGGCACGTCCGCGGCCTCGGGCACGCCGGCGAGGATCTCGCGGGCCACGTCGAGGTGCTGCGCCGAGTACACGTCCGCACCCTCGTCGCCCGGCTCCGCCCCCGCCTGCGCGCGCAGGTCTGCGGCGAGGCCGCGCGGGCCGGCCGCGGCGGCGTCGGAGGTGGGGATCGAGTGGGTCGCGAAGAGCACGTGGATCCGCGCGTCGTCCCCCAGCTCCGCGCGCAGCGACGCCAGGTCCGCGCGCAGGCCGTCCCGGAACGGCTCGATGAAGCCGGGGTGGTTGAAGTACTGGCGCGTCTTGTCCAGGTCCACCTTCCCGGTCAGGCCGGTCTGCTCCAGGGCCATGCCCATGTCCTCGCGGTACTGGCGGCACGAGGAGTAGCAGGAGTACGCGGAGGTGGTGACCGTCAGGATGCGGCGGTGCCCGTCGGCGTGCATCCGCTCGAGGGTGTCCGGGAAGTAGGGCTCCCAGTTGCGGTTGCCCCAGTACACGGGCAGGTCCAGGCCGCGGGCGGCCAGCTCGGCCTCGATGGCCGCCTTCAGCGCGCGGTTCTGCGCGTTGATGGGGCTGACGCCGCCGTTGGCGCGGTAGTGGGTGGCGACCTCCTCGAGGCGCTCGTCCGGGATGCCGCGCCCGCGCGTGACGTTGCGCAGGAACGGGATCACGTCGTCCTGGCCCTCGGGCCCGCCGAAGGAGGCGAGCAGCAGGGCGTCGTAGTCCTTGGGGGCCATCACGCCGCACACGTCGTAGTCGACGCCGGCGGCGGCCTTCTCGGGCGTCCGGAGGGCCGGGGCGACGCCGGCGTCCGGGCCGGTGTGGACGGGCGCGTCGGCGCGGGGCTCGGGGGCGGCGGTCATCAGGCCAGCACCTCCGCGATCTCGGCGGTCTCCAGACGGCGTCCGGTGTAGAACGGCACCTCGCTGCGCACGTGCAGGCGGGTCTCGTTGTTGCGCAGGTGGCGCATCATGTCCACCAGGTCCGTCAGCTCGTCCGCCTCGAGGCCCAGCAGCCACTCCCAGTCGTTCAGGCCGAACGCGCTGGTGGTGTTCGCCCATACCTGCGGGAAGTCCTGGCCGAGCTGGCCGTGCTCGCGGAGCATGCGGGCCCGCTCCTTCGGGTCCAGCAGGTACCAATCGTACGAGCGCACGAACGGGTAGAAGCACAGCCACTTCAGGGCCTTGCGGCCCATGGCGAAGGCGGGGACGTGGTCCTTGTTGAACTCGGCCATGCGATCGGCGCCCATGGCCGAGAGCACCATCGTGGTGCCCTCGAGCAGACGGGTGCGGCGCAGCTCGCGGATGGCGGCCTGCAGGTCCTCGGGCACCTGGCCGTACATCCACACCATGACGTCGCCGGCCTCGCGCATGCCCGAGACGTCGTAGACGCCGCGCACGGTCACGCCGGTCTGGGCCACCCGCGCGACGGCCTCGTCGAACTCCTTGGCGGCCTTCTTCGCGTCACGGCCCTCCAGTCCCAGCCAGCCGGGCTCGCCCTGTGGGCGGGCGAACACGGTGTAGGTGGTGAACCAGTCCTTGCCGGCCTCGGCAGGGGTGGTGGTGCTGTCCTTGGTCATGGTCCTCTTCCTTGAGATCCGATTGCGTCAGGGGTGGTCTGGGGGCGAGGTCAGCCCGCGGGCGGCGCGTCGGCGCCGAGGGTGCGGTCCACGCCGGCGACGACGGCGGCCAGCCCGGTGCCGTGCACCCAGCTGCCCACGAGGTCGAGGCCGGGCACGTCCCGTGCCCAGTCGATCAGCGTGTCCGCCTTCGCGCGGTCGGGGCCGGCCTGCGGCGGGATGGAGCGGCGCCAGCGGGTGACGGTGCGGGCGACGACGTCCTCCTCCGCCAGCGGCACCCCGGTGAGAGTCGCCGTGTCCACGAGCGCCTGCGCGAGCAGCTCCTCGTCCGCGCTGCGGTGGCCCAGGGCCTCGGGCCCGCCGCCCTGGCGGCCGTAGGACAGGCGCAGCACGTGGCGGTGGGGATGGCGGGCGACACCGTCCTCCTGCGGACGCGCGACGACCTCGCGCAGCCACGCCCACTTGGCGGTGGCGTGGGTCAGGGCCTTGGCGGCCACGTCCGTCCCGGCGCCGACCAGCACTCCGGTGCCGCGTGGCGCGTCGTCCAGGCCCGCGGCCTCGACGACGAGCGTGGCCAGCGCGATGCCCTCGCCGAGGGCGGGGCCGGCGTCGGGGTCCAGGGCCTCGGCCGAGAGCGGGGCCAGCAGGTCCCAGGCGGTGACGCCGTCCACGGCCAGCACGACGCGGTCCACGTCGAGCCCGCGGACGACCTCGTCGTCCCGGTCCGAGATCTGGGCCCACCAGCCGCCGGTGGCGGGCACGCGGGACAGGGCGGCCACCCGGACACCGCGCAGGACGGTGGCCCCGTCCTCGCGCAGCGCCTCGACGAGCCGGCCGGTGAGGCGGACCATGCCGCCGTCCAGACCGGCCACGAGCGAGCCGGGGGTCCCGGTGGACCGCAGCGCGGCGACGCCCGCGGCCAGCCCGCCGTGCTCCACGGCGGCGGCGAGCAGGCCGGGGGCCACGCGCTCCAGCTCGACGACCGCGGGGTCGGCCGAGTGGACTCCGGCGACGACGGGGGCCACGAGGCGGTCGAGCACCTCGTCGCCGAGGCGGTCGGCCACGACCTGCGCGACGGTCACCGGCTCGCCGGCCGCGAGCGCGGCGGCCCAGCGATCCATGGGGGCCTCGGCGTCCTGCCGGGCGCGCTCCAGGCCGGCCGGCGTGAGGGCGGCGGCGAGGTCCTCGGCGTCGAGGTCGCCGGGGATGCCGACGATGCCGAGACGCGGGGCGCGCACGGGGCCGGCGGGACCGTGCAGCCACGAGCCGAGGGGCTCGGGCGCGACGATCTTCTCGCCCAGCCCGAGCTCCTCCACGAGCGCGCGCACGGCGGCGCCGCGGACGGCGAACGACTCGGCGCCGCCGTCGAGTTCGAGGGTCTGGGTCTCGGGGGCCCCGGTCTCGCCGTGCGAGGGGACGTCGAGGAAGCGCGGGGAGACCGCGCCCCCGAGCACGGAGGTGGCCTCGGCGAGGGTCACGTCCCAGCCCGCCGTGGACAGTCGGTGGGCCGCGACGAGGCCGGCGATGCCGCCGCCGACCACGAGCGCCGTGCCGCTCATGCGCGCTCCTCCCGCTCGGCGGTCTCGACCCCCGGTGCCGGGTCCTGGCCCTCCCGCTCCGGCACGGGCAGGGAGTGGATCAGCTCGACCACGCGGGTCAGCACGGCCGCGTCCGTCTCCGGCGGCACGCCGTGGGCGAGGTTGACGACGTGGCCGGGCGCGACGGCGCCGGAGGCGACAACGTCGCGCACGTGGGCCTCGAGGACCTCCCACGGGGCGGCGAGCAGGGCCGGGTCGATGTTGCCCTGCAGGGGCACGGCGCCGCGTCCGTCGGGGCCGGGGTTCGCGCTGAGCCGGCGGTGCGCCTCGGCGAGCGTGAGGCGGTGGTCCACGCCGACGGCGGTCGCGCCCGCGTCACGCATGTGGTGCAGGAACTCTCCGGTGCCCGTGCCGAAGTGCAGGAGCGGGGCGCCGTCGGGGACGCCGGGCCCGGCGAGGTCGGCGACATGGGCGAGGGCCGCCGTCGAGTGCGGCTGCACGTGCTCGAGGTAGTCGTCCGCCGAGAGCGAACCGGCCCACGAGTCGAACAGCTGCGCGGCGGAGGCGCCGGACTCGAGCTGGGCGCGCAGGAACTGGCCGGACACGGTGGCCGCCCAGCCGGCCAGGGCGGCCCAGGTCTCGGGGTCGGCGTGCATCATGCGTCGCGGGCCGAAGTGGTCGCGGGAGGGACGGCCCTCCACCATGTACGCCGCCAGCGTGAAGGGGGCGCCGGCGAAGCCGATCAGGGGGCGCGGGCCCAGCTCGGCGACGGTGGCCGCGACGGCCTCGCGGATGACGTCCAGGGCGGCGTCCTCGAGGACGGGCAGCGCGGCGACGTCGTCGGCGGTGCGGACGGCCTGGCCGAGCACGGGGCCCACGCCGGGCTGGATCTCCACGTCCACGCCCGCCAGGCGCAGGGGGACCACGATGTCCGAGAAGAAGATCGCCGCGTCGACGTCGTGGCGGCGCACCGGCTGCATCGTGATCTCCCGGACCAGGTCCGGCATGAGGCAGGAGTCGAGCATCCCGATCCCCTCGCGCACCTGGCGGTACTCGGGCAGCGAACGGCCGGCCTGCCGCATGAACCACACGGGGTGGCGGTCGGGGCGCTGGCCGCGCAGCGCGCAGAGGAGCGGGCTGGCCACGGTCGAGCGTGACGGATCCTCGGTGCGCAGCGGGTGCTCGGCGGGCAGTGCCGGGACGGCCGCGGGGGTCTCGGGGGTCTGGGACAGGGCGGACATGCCCCCAGTGTCCCACCGGTCGTGTCGCGGTGGCACATCCGCGTCCTCCGTGAGCGTCGTCACACTGGCCGACGGCACCCGGGTCAGGTCCGCCTTCCCGGACGGGCGGGGCGGTCGGGGCTAGACTTGGCCCGCTGTGACTGTCTTCTCTCTCGTCGCCTCCCACCATGATCTGGACCTGGACACGGTCGCCCGCCTCAGCGCCGGCGCGACCGGGGTCGGGCCCGCCCTGCCCGGCAGCGGTGCGGCGGGCGCCGTCGTGCTGGCCACGTGCAACCGCGTGGAGATCTACGCCGAGGCCGACGGGGCCGGCGTCGAGGCCGCTCGCGCGGGGCTGCTGTCCGCCGTCGCCGCCTCCACCTCCCTGCCCGACGAGGACGTGCACGCCGCGTTCCGCACACTCGACGCCGACGCCACGGCCCGTCACCTCTTCGAGGTCGGCGCCGGACTGGACTCCGCCGTGGTGGGCGAGCGCGAGATCGCCGGTCAGGTCCGACGCGCCCTGACGGCGGCCCAGGAGGCCGGCACCGCCTCGGGTCCGCTCGTCCGCCTCTTCGAGTCCGCCACGCGCACGGCCAAGGACGTCGGCTCCCGCACGGCGCTCGGCGCGGCCGGCCGCTCGGTCGTCTCCGTCGCCCTGGACCTCGCGGAGGAGCTGCGCGGTCTCACCGACGCCGCGGCCCAGCGCGACTTCTGGGCCGGGGCCACCATCCTGCTGATCGGCACGGGCGCCTACGCCGGCACCACGCTCGCGCAGCTGGCGGACCGGGGCGCGACCACCGTCGGCGTGCACTCGGCCTCGGGCCGCGCGGAGCAGTTCGTCGCGGACCGCGGCGGCTGGGCCCTCGCGCTCGGCGGCGAGGCCGTGGCCGGCGCCGTCGCCGAGGCGGACGTGATCATCGGCTCCTCCGGCGGCGAACGCCAGATCAGCCCCGAGCGCCTCCAGGAGCTGCGCGAGGGCGGACGGCGTCCGCTCACGGTGGTCGACCTGGCCCTCTCGCGCGACTTCGACCCGGCGGTCGCGGACCTGCCGGACGTCGATCTCATCACCCTCGAGTCGGTGCGGCTGGCCGCACCCGAGCAGGCCCAGGTCGCCGTCGCGGAGGCCCGCGCGCTCGTGGACGACGCCGTCGAGGAGTACCGCGCCGCGCAGCGTGGCCGCAGTGCCGACGCGGCGATCAAGGCCCTGCGCCGCCACACCCTCGGTGTGCTCGACCGGGAGCTCGAGCGCGTGCGCGCCCGCCACGGCTGCACGGCGGCCGCCGAGGAGGTGGAGTTCGCCCTGCGCCGCATGGTGAACCAGCTCCTGCACGAGCCCAGCGTGCGCGCCAAGCGGCTCGCCGCCGAGGGCCGGCTCGACCGCTATGAGGACGCCCTCGAGGCGGTCTTCGGGATCGAGGCCCCCGGCCGCCCCGCCCCCGCCGTGGGCACGGTCGAGGCGGCCTGCCCCGCGCACGAGGACGACGGCGGCGCCGCGCGCATCGCGTGAGCCCGCCCCGCGCCAGGAAGACCCCGTGACCGCCCACCCCGCCGCCACCGCGCCCGACGAGCCCGGGCGAGGCCGTCGTCTGCCCCGGCACAAGCGTCGCCGCCAGCTGCTGGACTGCGCCCGCGCGGTCTTCGCCGCCGAGCGGTACGCGGGGGCCTCCATGGAGCAGATCGCCGAGCGGGCCGAGGTCTCCAAGCCGGTCCTCTACCAGCACTTCCCCAGCAAGCACGAGCTCTTCCTCGAGCTGTTGGACGCCGAGGTCGCGAGCCTGCGCGCGCTCCTCGAGGCGGCGATGGACACCCGCCGGGACAACCGCGAACGGGTGCGGGCCACCGTCGCCGCCGTGTTCGAGTACATGGCCTCCCCCGAGCGGACCCACCGCCTCATCTTCGACTCCGGCATCGACGCGGACCCGGAGGTGCGCACGCGCAGCGAGGCCGTCCACCGGCTGCTCTCCTCCGAGGTCGCGCGCACCATCCGCGCGGACACCACCGTAGCCGAGGCCGAGGCCGAGGTGCTCTCCCGCGGACTCGTCGGCTATCTCCTGGGCGCCGCCCGCCACTGGGCGGACCGGCTCGACGCCGACGCCCGCCCCGCCGCCGCCGAGATGGCCCGCACGGTGGACGCGCTCGTCTGGCGCGGCCTCGCCTCGCTGCCCTCCGCGGACGACGCGCCGCGCTGACCCGGCCGTCCGGCCCGTTTCGCCCGCGGGTGAACCTCGTGGGCGCCCGTCCACCCCGCCGAGCGGTCCCGTAGGCTGACGGTGGACCGCACAGGACGCGACGAAGAGAAGAGGTTCCCCATGGAGATCCGCATCGGTGTGCAGCACGTCGGCCGCGAGGTCGTCATCGACAGCGAGCAGTCGGCGGACGAGGTCCGCTCCCTCGTGGACGCCGCCGTCGCCGACGGCACCCCGCTGGTCCTGGCGGACGCCAAGGGCCGCCAGGTGGTCGTCCCCGGCGACCGCATCGGCTTCGTGGAGATCGGCGCGAAGAAGTCGGGCCCGCTCGGGTTCGCCGCCTCTTGACCCGCCCGCACGCCCCGGTGATCCGCCGGGGCGTGCGTCGTCTCGGCCCCCTGCCCAGGAGCATCGCCATGTCGCCTCACGCCCTCGGCCTCCGCGGCCCCGCCGACCCGGCCCTGCTCGAGCGCCTCGCCGCCCTGCGGACGGAGCTCGAGCTGCCGCCGGCCTTCCCCGCCCCCGTCCTGGCCGAGGCGGAGGCGGCCGCGCGTGAGGTGCACGCGGGCCTGACCGGGAGCCCGGACCACGCGGACCGCACGGCGCTGCCGTTCGTCACCGTGGACCCCGCCGGCTCCACGGACCTGGATCAGGCCCTGCTCCTGACCCCCGCCGACGACGACGGCATCCTCGTCCGCTACGCGATCGCGGACGTGCCCGCCTTCGTGGCCCCGGGCGGCGCCGTGGACGCCGAGGCCCGCCGCCGCGGCCAGACCGTCTACCTGCCCGACGGCCGGGTCCCCCTGCACCCGGAGGTGCTGAGCGAGGACGCCGCCTCCCTGCTCCCCGACCGCGAGCGCCCGGCGTTCGTCTGGACGTTCCTGCTGGACGCCGCGGGCGCCGTCGTCGAGACCGGCCTCGAACGCGCCCGCATCCGCTCCCGGGCGCAGCTGACGTACGGGCAGGTGCAGGCCTTCCTCGACGCACAGCCGGGGGCGCAGGCGCAGACGACGCCGCGTCCCGGGGTCACCGACGCGGACCGGGCCGCCGCCGAGGGGTGGCCGGCCGAGGTGCGCGACTCGCTGACGCTGCTGCCGGAGGTGGGCCGACGGCGGGCCGCGCAGGAGGCCGCCCGCGGCGGCGCCTCCCTGAACCTGCCGGACCAGGAGGTCCGTGTCACCGAGGACGGGGCGCACGAGCTCGTGCACCGGGCGCCGCTGCCGGCGGAGGAGCACAACGCCCAGCTCTCCCTGCTGACCGGCATGGCCGCGGCCGAGCTGATGCTGGCCGCCGGGGTCGGGATCCTGCGCACGATGCCGGCGCCGGACGCCGAGGCCGTCGCCGCCTTCCGAGAGCGCACACGCGCCCTGGGCGCCCCGTGGGACGAGGGCCAGGACTACGGCGCCTACCTGCGTTCCCTCGACCCCGCCGACGCGCGGCACCTGGCGGTGCTGCACGCGGCGACCGGGCTGTTCCGCGGCGCCGGGTACACGGCCTTCGACGCGCAGGCCGAGGACCCGGCCCTGCGCACACCGCCGGATGAACCGGCCCAGGCCGCGCTCGCCGCCCCCTACGCCCACGCCACCGCTCCGCTGCGCCGGCTCGTGGACCGCTTCGTCCTGGCCCTGTGCCACGCCCATGCCATCGGCGCCCCCGCCCCCGCATGGGTCCGCAGCGCCCTGCCCGCGCTGCCCGCCCTCATGGCGGACTCGTCGCGCCGGGCCTCGGCCGCCAGCCGGACGGCGGCGGACCTCGTGGAGGCGGCGGCGCTCGAGTCCCGCGTCGGCGCGGAGCTCGAGGGGATCGCGGTGCGCGAGGCGAAGGACGGCACGGAGGTGTGGCTGCTCGACCCGGCCGTGAGCCTGCGGGTGCCGGGCAGCGTCCCGGCGGGCACCCGGGTGCGCGTGCGGATCGAGGGCGTGGACCGCGCCTCGGGTGCGATCACGGCCGCGGGGGTAGACTGGCCGCACAGCTCACGCTGACCCAGGATGACCGGTCGCTCTCTGATCACCCTGACCCGCCGCCCGCGCCCCTGACGCCCGGGACGGCACCATGACCTGCCGGATCCGGCACGGCCCGCCGCGTACGGCGCGCCCGCCCGGTTCCACGGGGCACCGCCCGTCGGCCGCTCCGCGTGCTTGCCTCGCGATCGGCTTCCGCTTGAACCGCGCGCACGGCGGAGCCGGGCCTTCCGCCCGCCGTGACGACGCCTGACCAGGAACGCGAGTCGCCATGACCCAGAACTCCGAGCACACCCCCGCCTCCGCCGACCTCGACCCGACGGTCGCCGCGATCGCGGAGGACATCGTCACCGAGGACGCCGCCCCCGTGGCCCCCGAGCAGACCTTCGCCGACTTCGGGGTGCACCCCGCGATCGTCGAGGCCCTGGAGGCCAAGGGCATCGTCCACCCCTTCCCCATCCAGGCCATGACCCTGCCGGTCGCCCTCGGCGGCCACGACATCATCGGCCAGGCCAAGACCGGCACCGGCAAGACCCTCGGCTTCGGCATCCCCGCGCTACAGCGCGCCATCGGCCCGGGCGAGCCCGGCTGGGACGGCCTCGAGGCCAAGGGCACCGCGGGCGCCCCGCAGGCCCTGATCGTCGCCCCGACGCGCGAGCTCGCCGTCCAGGTGGCCGGCGACCTCACGGCCGCCGCGGCCCGGCGCCCCCTGCGCATCGCCACCATCTACGGCGGCCGCGCCTACGAGCCGCAGATCGAGGAGCTGCAGCGCGGCGTCGAGATCGTCGTCGGCACCCCCGGCCGCCTCATCGACCTGATGCGCCAGCGCCACCTGCGCCTGGACCTGGTGAACACGGTGGTGCTGGACGAGGCCGACGAGATGCTGGACCTCGGCTTCCTCCCCGACGTCGAGACCCTGCTCGCCGCCGTCCCGGCCGTGCGTCAGACCATGCTGTTCTCGGCCACCATGCCGGGTCCCGTGGTCGCGATGGCGCGCCGCTACATGACGCAGCCGACCCACATCCGCGCGGCGGACCCGGAGGACGAGGGCCTGACGAAGAAGGACATCCGTCAGCTCGTCTACCGCGCCCACCACATGGACAAGGACGAGCTCGTGGCCCGCGCCCTGCAGGCCGAGGGCCGCGGCCGGACCATCATCTTCACGCGCACCAAGCGCACGGCCGCTCGCGTGGCGGACGAGCTGACGGCGCGCGGCTTCGCGGCCGGCGCGCTGCACGGCGACCTCGGCCAGGGCGCCCGCGAGCAGGCGCTGCGCGCGTTCCGCAACGGCAAGGTGGACATCCTCGTGGCCACCGACGTCGCGGCGCGCGGCATCGACGTCGACGACGTCACGCACGTGTTCAACTTCCAGGCGCCGGAGGACGAGAAGACCTACGTGCACCGCGTGGGCCGCACGGGCCGCGCCGGCAACAAGGGCGTGGCGGTGACCCTCGTGGACTGGGAGGACATGCCGCGCTGGTCCCTGATCGACAAGGCGCTCGGCCTCGGCCAGCCCGAGCCGGTGGAGACCTACTCCTCCTCCCCGCACCTGTTCTCCGACCTCGGCATCCCGAAGGGCACGAAGGGCCGTCTGCCGCAGGCCAAGCGCGTGCTCGAGGGCCTCGAGGGCGAGACGCTCGAGGACCTCGGCGGCCCCGAGGCGAAGCAGCGCGACGGCGGCCGCGGACGGGGTCGCGAGGGCGGTCGGTCCCGCGACGGCGAGCGCGGCGGCCGTGAGGGCGGCCGCGGCGGACGTGGCGGACGGAACCGGGGCGGCCGCTCCGGCGAGGGCCGCGACGATGCACGCGGCGGAGGCCGCGGCGAGCGCTCGGCCCGCGGGCGTGGTGAGGTACCCGCCGAGCAGCGCGCCGAGGGCCGGGGCCGTGGTCGCGGCGAGGGCCGCGAGCGCACCGCCTCGCGCTCCGAGGCCCCCGCAGCCCGGACGCCGGAGCCGGTGGCCGGCGTCGAGCTGACGGAGGCCCGCCGGGCCGAGCGCGCCGAGGCGCGGGCCGAGGCCCGTCGTCGCCGGGGCGGCCGCACCCGCACGCGCCGCCGCAACGGCGAGGTCGTGGACGGCTGACCCTCCCTTCCGGGCCCCCGGGAGTCTTCTGCGCGAATGACCCTTCTGACCGCCGTGCAGGCGGCCGGAAGGGTCATTCGCGCAACGGATCCTCCGCCGTCGCCCCGGCCGTCCGGGCTCAGCCGCGGATGATCGCCGTGCCGGTGCCCTGCCGCTCGATCTCGGCGAGCACCTCCGCGCCCGTGGTGTGCTCGCCGATCGGATTGGGCTTGCCCGTGCCGTGGTAGTCGGACGAGCCGGTGACGAACAGCCCGTGCCGGTCCGCGAACGCGCGCAGCCAGGTGCGCTCCTCCGCCGGGTTGTCCCGGTGCTCGACCTCGACCCCCGCCAGTCCGGCCTCGGCCATCTGCTCGAACACCTCGTCGCCCACCACGCGGCCCCGCATGCGCGCCCGGGGATGCGCGAACACCGGCACCCCGCCGGCGGCCCGGATGAGCGCGACCGCCTCGGCCGGGTCCGGGGCGAAGTGCGGCACGTAGTACTTGGACCGGCCGGCGAGGATCTCCCGGAACGCCGCGGAGCGGTCCGGGACGGCCCCGATCGTCACGAGGGCGTCGGCCAGGTGGGGCCGGCCGATCGTCGCGTTCTCCGCCGCGTGCTCCTGGACCAGCTCCCACGTGATCGGGAAGTCCGCGCCCAGGCGCCGCACCATCTCCTGCGCCCGGATCAGCCTCGCGTCGCGGGCCAGGCCGACCTCCCGCAGCAGGGCGGGGTCCTCGGGGTCGTGCAGGTAGCTGAGCACGTGCACGCTCACGCCGTCGGCGGAGGTGCAGGACATCTCCATGCCGGGCACGAGCGTCAGCCCGGTCTCCCGCGCGGCGTGGGCGGCCTCGGCCCAGCCGGCGGTCGTGTCGTGGTCGGTGAGCGCGAGGCCGTCCAGCCCGGCCCGCGCCGCCGCACGCACCACGTCGGCCGGCGGCTCGGTGCCGTCGGACTCGGTCGAGTGCGTGTGCAGGTCGTAGCGGGCCATGGCGGCCATGGTACCGAGACCCGCGCGCGGCGGCCCCGACCTGCCCGCGCCCACCGGTGCCATGATGGAGGGCATGACCGATGCCGCACAGCACCCCGCCCAGACCACCCCCGACCAGCCCGCCGCCGCCCCCGAGGCGGGCGCCGACGGCACCGGCGCGGTGAACCCCCAGCCGCTGGCCGAGCGCGTCGACAACCGCTCGCAGCGCCCCGCCTCGAACGCCTTCCGCGACTTCATGGCCTCCGACTGGGCGCCCTCGTCGCAGGCCCTGCCCGACCCCGACGCCTCGGCCCCGTACGCCGCCCGGCGGCGGGCCGCCGTGTCCGCGCGCTTCCCGGGCGAGCGGATCGTGGTGCCGGCCGGCCGCCTCAAGGTCCGCTCGAACGACACCGACTACCGCTTCCGCGCGCACTCCGCGTTTGCCCACCTGACGGGCCTCGGCGTGGACCACGAGCCGGACGCCGTGCTCGTGCTCGAGCCCACGGACCCGGGCGCCGGCGACGACGGCACGGACCACACCGCCACCCTGTACTTCCGTCCCCTGGCCGGCCGGGACACCGAGCAGTTCTACGCGGACTCGCGCTCGGGTGAGTTCTGGATCGGCCCCCGTCCGACCCTGGCCGGCCTGGCCGCCCGCACGGGTCTGCGCACGGCGGGGCTCGAGGAGCTCGAGTCCGCCGTCACCAAGAACGTGGCCGCGGACGGCACCGCGGTGCGGCTGCTGGCCGAGACCGACCAGGACGTGGACGCGCTGCTGGCCGCCGTCCGGACCGAGGCCGGCGTGGACCTGGCCGCCGCGGCCGAGGCCGACGCCCAGACCGCCGAGTTCCTCTCCGAGCTGCGCCTGGTCAAGGACGCGTGGGAGGTCGAGCGGATGCGCGCCTCGGTGGCCGCCACGATCGCGGGCTTCGAGGACGTCGTGCGGGCCCTGCCGCGCGCCGTGGGCCACGACCGCGGCGAGCGCGTGGTCGAGGGCGCCTTCTTCGCCCGCGCCCGCCTCGAGGGCAACGACCTGGGCTACGACACGATCGCGGCCTCCGGCAACAACGCCACGATCCTGCACTGGATCCGCAACACGGGCACCGTGCGCCCGGGTGAGCTGCTCCTGCTCGACGCCGGCGTCGAGGACGACTCCCTCTACACCGCGGACATCACCCGCACCCTGCCCGTGTCCGGCACGTTCACGGACGTGCAGCGCCGCATCTACCAGGCGGTCCTCGACGCCGCGGACGCCGCCTTCGCGATCGTGCGCCCCGGCATCCGGTTCCGCGAGCTCCACGCCGAGGCCATGCGGGTGCTCGTCGACCGCCTCGACGGCTGGGGCCTGCTGCCGGTCTCGGCCGAGGTCGCGCTCTCGGACGAGGGCCAGCACCACCGGCGCTGGATGCCCCACGGCACCTCGCACCACCTCGGCCTCGACGTGCACGACTGCGCCCAGGCCAAGCGCGAGCTCTACCTGGACGGCGTGCTCGCGCCGGGCATGGTCTTCACGATCGAGCCGGGTCTGTACTTCAAGGAGGAGGACCTGGCCGTCCCCGAGGAGTACCGCGGCATCGGCGTGCGCATCGAGGACGACATCCTCGTGACCGAGGACGGGGCCGAGAACCTCTCCGCGGTCCTCCCCCGCACCCCGGACGAGATCGAGGCCTGGATGGCGCGGCTCCAGGCGTGATCCGGCGCGGAGGGCGCCCCTAGGGTTCGGACCATGGGTATCGACCTGACCACCGAGCTCACCGCCCTCCGCGACCGCCTCCTCTCCGCCGAGGCGGAGCACGCCGACCTCATCTCCCGCGTCCGGGAGCGCCACCGGGCCTCGGCCCGGAACCTCGTGCACTACGTCGCCCTGCGCGGCACCGACCTGCGGCCCCTGCAGGAGGCGCTGAGCGACGCCGGACTGTCCTCTCTGGGCCGCATGGAGGCCGGCGTGCTGGGCCACGTGGACGCGGTGCTGGCCGCCGCCCGCGCGCTCGACGGCGACCCCGCCCCCGCGCCCGAGGACGACGCCCTGACCTCCGCCGAGGGCCGCGCCATCCTCGCCCGCAACGCGGCGAGCCTGCTCGGTCCGGCCCGCGGCGACCGGGACGCGCGCATCATGGTGACCATGCCCTCCGAGGCCGCCACGGACCCAGAGCTCGTGGCCCGGATCGCCGAGGCCGGCATGGACCTGGCGCGCGTGAACTGCGCCCACGACGACGAGCAGGCGTGGGCCGCCATGATCGCGGCGGTCCGCCGGTGTGCCGGTGCGGGCCGGCCCGCACCCCTGGTCGCGATGGACCTGGCCGGGCCGAAGGTGCGCACCGGCCCCATCGAGCCGGGACCGCGCGTCGTGAAGGTGAAGCCCGCCCGGGACCCCTCCGGGATCGTCACCGAGCCCTCCCGCGTGTGGCTCGCCGCCGGGCCCCACGACGCCGTGGCCACAGCGGACCGGCCGGACGGCGCCGTCGTCGTGCCGCTCGCGGACCCGGAGGGGAAGACCCTGGCGGTCCTGCAGCGCGGCGACGAGATCGAGCTGACCGACGCGCGTGGCGCTCACCGCAGGCTCGAGGTCGAGCAGGTGGACGGCGAGGGCGTGCTCGTGCAGGCGGACAAGACGGTCTACTGGGCGACGGGCACGGCGCTGACGACGCCGCACGGGCCGCTCGAGGTCGGGCCGCTGCCCCCGCTCGAGCAGTCCATGCGCGTGCACGAGGGCGAGGAGATCGTGCTGGCCCGCTCGCTCGAGCCGGTCCCCGCGGTCGACACGCCGCCCTACCGGATCGGCCTCACCCTGGCGCAGGCGTTCGCGGACGCGGCGGTCGGCGACCGGGTCTCCCTCGACGACGGGCGGATCGGCGCGCGGATCACGGCGGTGTCCGACGACGAGATCACCCTCGAGGTGACCCAGGCCGGCCCGCGCGGGGCGAAGCTCAAGGCGGAGAAGGGCGTGAACTTCCCGGACACGCACCTGGACATCCCGGCCCTCACGGACGAGGACCTCGCCCACATCCCGTTCGCGGCCCGCCAGGCGGACATGGTGAACATGTCCTTCGTCCGCTCGGCCGAGGACGTGGCCCAGCTGATCGACGCGCTCGAGGCCGAGGACGCGCCGGACGTGGACATCACGCTGAAGATCGAGACGGTGGAGGCCTTCCGGCAGCTGCCGCGGATGCTGCTCGAGGCGATGCGCTGGCGGGACGTCGGGGTGATGATCGCCCGCGGCGACCTGGCGGTGGAGGCCGGCTTCGCACGGATGGCCGAGCTGCAGGAGGAGATCCTGTGGCTGTGCGAGGCCGCGCACGTGCCCGCGATCTGGGCCACCCAGGTCCTCGAGTCCCTCGCCAAAACCGGCCTGCCCTCACGGGCGGAGATCACGGACGCCGCGATGGCGCAGCGGGCCGAGGCCGCGATGCTGAACAAGGGCCCGTACATCGACCGCGCCGTCACCGTCCTCGGCGACATCCTGGGCCGGATGCACGGTCATGCGAGCAAGAAGCGCGACATGCTCCGGCGGCTCGAGTCCTGGTCCCTCTGACGGGGCTCAGCCGCGCGGCTCGTCCTGGGGCCGGGGCGGGTGGCCGCCGCGCGCCTCGATGAGCTTGGCGACCTCCTCCGGGGGCAGGGTCACGCCGTAGGAGCGGTCCAGGCCGGTGGGCGCGGGGCCCGCCTCCGGGACGGGCCGGGCCGGCGCCTCGGGTCCGCCGGGAGCGGGCGCCGCGTGGGACCCGCCCGACGACGGCGCGGCGGCCGGGGTGGCCTGCACGGACCCGCCCCCGGCCTCCTCCGCGGCGGGGGCGGGCGCCGGCTGCGGGGCCGGCTGCGGCGTCGGGGCCGCGGCACCGCCCAGGCCCAGCTCCTGGCGGGCGCGGGCGGCGTGGTCGAACGCGACCACGAGGTCGAAGGCCGTCGGCACGACGGCCTGCGAGGACGCGAAGCCGTGCTGGCCCCGACGCATCGCGAAGCCGATCACGCCGAAGATCAGCCACACCGCCAGGCCCAGCAGCATGGAGGTGAGGATCTGCCCCGGGCCGGCCTCGGGGGCCAGCAGGTAGAGGAACATGCCGATCAGTCCGCCGAAGAACACGCCGCGCACACCCGCGGACAACGCCACCTGGGCGTAGTTCAGCCGGCCGCGCACCCGCTCCACGACCCGCAGGTCCTTGCCCACGATCGACACGGCGCTCACGGGGAAGTCCGTGGCGGCGAGGCGGTCCACCTGCTCGCGCGCCTGCGCGTAGGTGGCGTAGGTGGCCAGCAGCTCTCCGCGGGGCAGGCCCTGCTCGGCGCCGGGCTGAGGGTTGGACATCATGAACGACATGGACCCATTGTGCCCGGCCCGGCGCCCGGGCGGGCGGCGGTCCGCCGTACGCGGACACGGAGCCGCGGTCCGGCACGCCGTAGGCTGGGTCGGTGAGCTCCCCCAAGATCTTCGTGGCCCGCCTGCTGGGCCTGGACGTCTTCGACCCCCTCGGCGACCGCCTGGGACGGCTGCGCGACGTCGTCGTGCTGGACCGCGGCCCCGCCGCAGCCCCGTTCGCCACCGGCCTCGTGATCGAGGTCCCCGGCAAGAAGCGCGTCTTCGTCCCGATGACGCGGGTGACGTCCATGGACTCGGGCCGGATCATCACGACCGGGCTGATCAACCTGCGCCGGTTCTCCCGCCGTGGCGCCGAGCAGATGGTGGCCGCCGACCTCTTCGACCGGAAGGTGCGCCTCTCCGACGGGTCGGGCGAGGCCTTCCTGGAGGACATCGGGCTGGAGCAGCAGCGCAACGGCGACTGGCTGGTCTCGGACCTGTACGTGCGCCGCATCGTCGGCCGCGGCCCCTTCGGCCGCGCCCAGCGGGGCGAGCACCTCCTGCTGAACTGGGACGAGGCCCGCTGGACGGCGCAGGCCGACCCGCAGGGGGCCACGAGCTTCCTCGCCGCGCACGAGGACCTCAAGCCCGCCGACCTGGCGGACATGCTCCACGACATGTCGGAGAAGCGCCGCGTCGAGGTCGCCAGGGAGCTGCAGAACGAACGCCTCGCGGACGTGCTCCAGGAGCTGCCCGACGACGACCAGGTGCAGATCCTCTCCCAGCTGGACATCGACCGCGCCGCCGACGTCCTGGAGGAGATGGACCCGGACGACGCGGCGGACCTGCTCCACGAGCTGCCCGACTCCCAGCAGGAGCTGCTGCTCGAACGCATGGAGCCGGAGGACGCCGAGGACGTCCGGCGCCTGCTCGAGTACGAGGAGGGCACGGCGGGCTCGCTCATGACCCCCGTGCCGGTCATCCTCCCCCCGGAGGCCACCGTGGCCGAGGCCATGGCGACCATCCGACAGCAGGAGATCTCCCCCGCGTTGGCCTCGCTCGTGATCGTGGCCCGGCCGCCGTTGGAGACGCCGACGGGCCGGTTCCTCGGCGTCGTCCACTTCCAGCGCCTGCTGCGGTACCCGCCGCCGGAGGCGATCGGCAACATCATGGACAAGGATCTCGAGGCCGTCTCGGACCTCGCCCCCATCGCCCACGTGACCCGCGAGCTCGCGACCTACAACCTCACGTGCATCCCCGTGGTGAACGAGCAGGACCGCGTCGTCGGGGCCGTGAGCGTGGACGACCTGCTCGACCACATCCTGCCCGACGACTGGCGGGCCATGGACCTCGACGACGCCGAGACCCGCCCCGCAACCTGACCCCGCGGCCCGCCGCCGCACGACACCGGAGGTGTGAGCATGACCCAGACCGCGCGAGACCTGCGCCCGGGCCGCGGCACCGGCCTGGACACCCCGCTGAGCGCCAGCGGGCGCCGCGTGCCCCGGCTGGCCCCGAACCCGGACGCCTTCGGCGAGGCCACCGAGGGCATCGCCCGCTTCATGGGCACCCCGCAGTTCCTCGTCTGGATGACGCTGTTCTGCGCCGCCTGGCTGGGCTGGAACACGTTCGGCCCGATGGCGTGGCGGTTCGACTCCGCCGAGCTCGGCTTCACCGCGCTCACGCTCATGCTCTCCCTCCAGGCGTCCTACGCCGCACCCCTGCTCCTGCTGGCGCAGAACCGCCAGGACGACCGGGACAGGGTCGCGCTGCGCGAGGACCGTGACCGCGCCGAGCGCAACCTCGCCGACACCGAGTTCCTCACCCGCGAGATCGCCGGTCTGCGGCTGGCCGTCCAGGAGGTCGCCACGCGCGACTTCGTGCGCGGCGAGCTGCGCGGCGTCCAGGACGACCTCAGGGACGACCTCCGCGAGGCGCTGCGCGCCGAGCTGCGGGAGGAGATCCGGGAGGAGATCCGGGAGGAGCTGCGCGCCGGCCTCCCGGTCGCCGAGGCCCAGCCCCGCAAGAACAAGAAGACCAAGGGCCGCGGCCGGGATGCGCGGCGCGGCGACGCCGGCGCCGAGCCCACGACCACCACGCTCGCCACCCTCGCGGCGCAGGAGGCCCAGGAGGCCCGCGAGGCCGGGGGGTCCGGTCCGGTGACCGGCCCCGCCGGCGGTGCGGGCCCGGTGGACGGGGGCGGCCGATGAGCGCCCTGGGCCTGCCCGTGCCCGAGGTCCGCACCGACCTCGAGCGCCGGGTGCTGGAGCGGCTCGCCACGGTCCAGGACCCCGAGATCCGCCGCCCGATCACCGACCTCGGCATGGTGGAGTCGGTCGTGGAGACCGCCCCGGGCGTCGTCGAGGTCGCGGTCCTGCTCACGATCGCCGCGTGCCCCCTGCGCGGGACGATCCAGACGGACGTGGCCGCCGCCGTCGCCGTCGTGCCCGGCTGTGAATCCGTGGACGTTCGCGTCGGGGTCATGGAGCCCGAGCGCCGCCTGGCGCTGCAGGACGCCCTGCGCGCGACTCGGCCGACGAACCCGTTCGGGGAGGGGACGCTCACGCGCGTCCTCGCGGTGGCCTCGGGCAAGGGCGGCGTGGGCAAGTCCTCGGTCACGGCCAACCTCGCGGTCGCGCTCGCCGCGCGCGGGCTCGCCGTCGGCCTGATCGACGCGGACGTGCACGGCTACTCCATCCCCGGGCTCCTGGGCGTGACCGGCACCCCGACGAAGCTGGACCGGATGATCCTGCCGCCCGTGGTGCGGGACGTGAAGGTCATCTCGATCGGCATGTTCCTCGACGCGGACCGGCCGGTGGCCTGGCGCGGGCCGATGCTGCACCGCGCGCTCGAGCAGTTCGTCACGGATGTGCACTGGGGCCACCTGGACGTCCTGCTCGTGGACCTGCCCCCGGGCACCGGGGACATCGCGATCTCGACGGCGCAGCTGCTGCCCGCCTCGGAGCTGCTCGTGGTGACCACGCCGCAGCACGCCGCCGCGCAGGTGGCCGCGCGCGCCGGTCAGCTGGCGGAGCAGACGGGCCAGACCGTGGCCGGGGTCGTGGAGAACATGGGGCCGATGACCCTGCCAGACGGCACCGTCCTGGATGTGTTCGGGACCGGCGGCGGCGCCGAGGTGGCGGAGCGGCTGTCCGGGGTGCTGGACACGCAGGTGCCGCTGCTGGGCACCGTTCCCCTGGACCCGGCGCTGCGCGCGGGCGGCGACGCCGGCGAACCCGTGGTGGTGTCCGCGCCGGAGAGTCCCGCGGGCCGGGCGCTGACGCAGATCGCGCAGCGGGTGGCCGTGCGACCGCGCGGGCTGGCCGGGCGACCCCTGCCGTTCACCCCTCGCTGACCTCGGGTGCCGGCGCCCCGGCCGGGGCACCCGACGCGCGCGACGGCGTCAGGTCGCGTCGACGTCGAAGGGGGCGGGCGCCAGCCCGAGCAGCTCGAGGGGGTCCGGTTCGGTCTCCACGGCGGCAGGACGCTCCTCGGCGAGGGCCTCGGCGCGGCCGGAGGCCATCAGGGCTGCGGCGGCGCCGCCCACGGCGGCCGCCCCCGCGGCGGGCGCGGTCGACCGGGTCTGTGCGGCGGCACCGGACTCCGCGGCGGCGGTGCTGCCGGCCCCGGCGGGGCGGCGGAAGAGCGTGCGCGGATCCATGTCCGCCAGGTCCTGGCGGGTGAGGCCGCCGTGCACGTCCTCGGCGCTGATGCCCGTCGCCTGCGCCGCCCGGGACGCGGGCGTGGACGAGCCGCCGGCAGGCTCGCGGAGCGCGTCGCGGATGATGCGGCGCGGGTCGTACTGGCGGGGGTCGTACTTGCGCCAGTCCACCTCGTCGAAGTCCGTGCCGGTCTCCTCCTTGAACTGCGCCTTGGCACCCTCGGCCTTGTCGCGCATGACGCGCAGCCAGTCGGTGAAGGCGCGCGTGTACTCGGGGAGCTTCTCCGGCCCGAGGATGACGATCGCGAGCACCGCCAAGATGATGAACTCGCCGCCGTTGATACCAAACACCCTCCGAACTCTACTAGAGCGGCACCGCCCCACAGCCCGGAGCCGCGGGGGCGGGGCGGCTCAGCCGCGGGGGCGCGGCACAGCGTCCGCGATGCGTTCGAGGCCGCGCTCGAGGCGTTCCTCGACGGCGTCACCGCCGCCCAGCTCGAGCACCCGCGCCCGCTCGGAGACCAGCAGGTGGGTGAGGACGGCGTCGGCGCGCTCGTCCGGCAGGCTGGCCTCCACGCGGTAGGCGGCCTGGGGCGTGGTCAGCTCGGCCGTCCAGCCGTCCTGCTCCCCCGCCGGGACGATCCGGTAGACGCCGCCGCCGGCCAGCCGACGCTCCTGTGCCCCCGTGCTCAGGGGCGCGGTCGAGGCACAGCCCTCCGGGGCGGCTCCCACGATCCGGGGTCGGCACTCACGGACGGTCACGGTCGGCTCGTCCCGGCCCCAGCCGACGACGACCTCCACGTCCTCGGCCGTCTGGGCGGTGTCGACGGTGAGCGGCTCCAGGCCGGCCCCCACGAGGGAGGGCACCGTCCAGCCCTGACCCCGCAGCTCCGCGACGGTGCCGCGCCGGTCCGTCGACGCGGTCCCGGCCGCCGGCAGGGCGACGGTGTCCGTCGGGGTCGGGGCCGTGCGCAGGGCCGCGGTGCGGGGCGCGCCGGCCACCCAGACCGCGGTGAACAGCCCGCCGAGCAGGACGACGAAGGTCAGCAGCCCCACCACGAGGCGGCCGGAGACCCCGCGGGCGCGCAGCACCGGGGCGACGACGGCGCCGGCCGGACGCTGGTGCACCGTGCGGGCGGCGTCGAGCACGCGGGCCCGGGCCTGGACGGTGGCGCGGCACTCGGGGCAGCGGTCCAGGTGGCGGGCGATGCGCGCCCGGGACGCGGCGGGGAGGGAGCCCTCGAGGTAGGCGTCCATGTGGCGCTGGGTGTGTCGACGTCCCATGCGGCCACCTCCTCGGTCCTCGCGTCCTCGGCCCGGCGACCGGCCTCCCACACGGCGGGAGCCGGTTCGTGCCGTGTCCCATCATCGGCCCGCCTCCTGGGAGAACACTGGGTCGCGGCCGCGTGCCGGCCCGTACACTGGCCCGCGTCGCCCGTGCCGCGGGCGAGGTCCCGTCGTCGTCGTCCCGGAGTCAGCCATGAGCGCCCTGCAGCCCCAGCCCACCGACAAGCACGCGTCCTGGGCCTGGTCGGAGAGCCGGGCCACCGAGGACGACGTCGTCCTGCGCGCCCGCGAGCGCGCCGCCGAGCTGGACGTGCCGCCGGTGAGCGAGGGGACGGCGGCCCTGTTGACGGTGCTGGCGGCCACGCGTGCCCCCGCGGCGGTCGTGGAGGTGGGCACGGGCGCCGGCGTCTCGGGCCTCGCCCTGATGCGCGGTCTGCCCGAGCGCACGGTCCTCACCACCGTGGACCCGGACGCGGAGGCCCAGCGCGCGGCCCGCGAGGCGTTCTCGGAGGCCCGCCTGCCCACGAGCCGCACCCGCATGATCACGGGGCGCTCCCGGCTCGTCCTCCCCCGGCTCACGAGCGGCGCCTATGAGATGGTCCTGGTGGACGGGGACCCGGCCGCGCGTCAGTTCGACGTCGAGCAGGCCGCGCGCATGCTCGCCCCCGGCGGCGTGCTCGTCGTGGTGGACGCCCTCGACGGGGACCGCGTTCCCCGGCCCGCCGTGCGCGACGAGTCCACCGTGTCCGCCCGGGCGGTGGACCGCCTCATCCGGGAGGACGAGCACTGGCTGTCCGCCGTCGTCCCCTCCGGCACGGGCGTGCTGATCGCGGTGCGCCGCTGATCCGCGGCGTCGCCGGGGACGCGGACGCCCCGCGCACCGTGACGGTGCGCGGGGCGTCCGCGTCGAAGGGGTCCGGGCTCAGGCCTGGATGACGCCCTCGAGGCACTCCTTGAGCTCGCGGGCCTCGTCCGCGTTGATCTCCAGCACGAGACGGCCGCCGCCGTCGATCGGCACGCGCATGATCAGGCTGCGCCCCTCCTTGGTCACTTCCATGGGACCGTCCCCGGTGCGGGGCTTCATGGCGGCCATTGCGACTTCCCTTCTGGATGATGTTCCCGTCACGGCGTCCGGTGACCGCGGGAGCGGGCGCTGTCCGGACGCCTCCGGCGCCCCCGCACGCGGGCGTGCGCGAGGCCGGTCACATCACCATTATCGCGGATTCCGCGTGCGCGCGCCAAACGATGGCCCGCACCGAGCCCGGCCCGCGACTCAGGCGTACCCCGCCGGATCGCCCCGGGAGGGGTCGGCGGCCTCGAGCTCGGCCACCCGGGCCCGCAGCGCGGTCGCCTCGTCCTCGCGTTCCGCGAGGGCGTCCCGCAGCCGCAGCAGGACGGCGTCCACCTGGTCCCGCTGGTAGCCGGGCACCGCGACGGCCAGCCGCAGCAGGTCCACATCCGCCGCGCGCGGCCGCTCCGGCAGCAGCACGGGGTGCCCGGGCATCCGTCCGGCCGGGTCGTCGGCCCGGAGCGTGAGCCGGCCCGCGAGGGCGGCGGCCAGGGCCGCCAGCACGACGACGAGCACGGCCACGAGGACGATCCACTGCGGCCCGCTCACGCGTCGGCCCTCCCCGCCGAGCGGAGCACGCACGCGACGGCCTCCTCGGCCGTGTCCACGAGGTGGAAGAGGTCCGGGTCCTCGGGCGAGATCATGCCGCGCTCCACGAGCGTGCCGCGGATCCAGTCCACGAGCGGACCCCAGAAGCCGCGGTCCACGAGGACCACGGGGAAGCGGGTGACGGTGCCGGTCTGCACGAGGGTGAGGGCCTCGAAGAGCTCGTCCAGGGTGCCGAGGCCGCCGGGCAGCACGATGAACCCCTGCGCGTACTTGAGGAACATGACCTTGCGGACGAAGAAGTAGCGGAAGTCCACCCCCACGTGCACCCAGGGGTTCAGACCGGTCTCGAACGGCAGCTCGATGCCCAGGCCCACGGACTCTCCACCGGCCTCGTGGGCGCCCCGGTTGGCGGCCTCCATGGTGCCGGGCCCCCCGCCGGTGATGACCGTGTACCCGGCCTGGGCCAGGCGGGTCCCGACCTCGTGGGCCAGGGCGTACTCGGCGCTGCCCTCGGGCGTGCGCGCGGAGCCGAACACGGAGACCGCGGGACCCAGCCCCGCGAGGGTGCCGAAGCCCTCGACGAACTCGGCCTGGATGCGCAGGACACGCCAGGCCTCGGACGTCGTCGAGGCGACGTCGGCGGCGGGGCGTGCGTCGTCGCCGGGCCGCCGGCCGTCGAGGAGGAGCTGGTCGAACGTGGGGGTGTGTGCCGCGTCCCCGCGCAGGACCTGCCCGCCGTGGCGGACGCGCTGGCGCGCGGCGGCGACGTCGCCGCCCGAGGGGTGCTCATGTGGGGCCATGGCGCCAGCCTAACGAGCCGGCGGGCCGCCAGGGCCGGCGTCCCACGGCGCACCGCACCGGGTGTGACGTGCGCTATATTCCACTGGCATGACGCAGATCACGCCTGAGCAGCCCCACGGCGCCCACCTCCCCGACGAGGCCGGTGTGCGGCGCCGTCGCGGTGCTGCGGGCGATGACCTGATCGTCCTCGAGGGCGTCAACAAGCACTTCGGCGACTTCCACGCCCTGAAGCAGATCGACCTGCGGATCCCGCGCGGCCAGGTGGCGATCGTCCTCGGCCCGTCCGGCTCCGGCAAGTCGACGCTGTGCCGCACGATCAATCGGCTCGAGACCATCGACGACGACGGCGGCCGCATCCTGATCGACGGACGGCCGCTCCCCATCGAGGGCAGGCAGCTTGCCCAGCTGCGCGCCGAGATCGGCATGGTCTTCCAGTCCTTCAACCTCTTCGCGCACAAGTCGATCCTGGAGAACGTGACCCTCGGGCCCATCAAGGTGAAGGGCAAGCGCCGGGCGGACGCCGAGCGGCACGCCATGGAGCTGCTCGAGCGCGTGGGCGTGGCCGCCCAGGCCAGGAAGATGCCGGCCCAGCTCTCCGGCGGGCAGCAGCAGCGCGTGGCCATCGCCCGCGCCCTGGCGATGGAGCCGAAGGCCCTGCTCTTCGACGAGCCGACCTCCGCCCTCGACCCCGAGATGGTGCAGGAGGTCCTCGACGTCATGGTCCAGCTCGCCGAGGGCGGCATGACCATGGTCGTGGTCACCCATGAGATGGGCTTCGCCCGCAAGGCCGGGGACCGCGTGGTCTTCATGGCCGACGGCGCCATCCTCGAGGACACCGACCCCGACACCTTCTTCACGAACCCCCGACACGAGCGCGCCCAGGACTTCCTGGGCAAGATCCTCGCGCACTGACCCCGTCCCCCGTCGCACCCCACCGCACCGAACCAGAGGAGAGCACCATGCTCCGCACGAAGCTCCTGACCCTGTCCGCCGTCACCGCCGCGGCCGCGCTGTCCCTCACCGCCTGCGCCCCCTCCTCGTCGCAGGGCGGCGGTGGCGACGCCGCCGGCTCGTCCTCGGCCGGCGAGTCGACGTCGTCCGGCTCCGGCGAGCGCCTGCGCATCGGCATCAAGTTCGACCAGCCGGGCCTGGGCTACCGCGAGGGCTCGGCCCAGCCCACCGGCTTCGACACGGACGTGGCCCGCTACGTGGCGGACAAGCTCGGCGTGGCCGAGAAGGACATCGAGTGGGTCCAGACCCCGTCCGCGAACCGGGAGAACGCCCTGGAGAACGGCGAGGTCGACATGATCTTCGCGACGTACTCCATCACGGACGCCCGCAAGGAGCGCGTCGACTTCGCGGGCCCGTACTTCGTGGCCGGCCAGGACCTGCTGGTCCGCGCGGACGACACCGCGATCACCGGCCCCGAGGCCCTCGACGGGAAGAACCTCTGCTCCGTCACCGGCTCCACCTCGGCCCAGAAGATCAAGGACCAGTTCGCCTCCGGCGTGAACCTGGTGGAGCAGGGCGGCTACGCCGAATGCGTGACCTACCTCGAGTCCGGCCAGGTGGACGCCGTGACCACGGACGACATCATCCTCGCGGGCCTGGCCGCCGCCGACGCCAACAAGGGCAAGTTCAAGGTCGTCGGCAACACCTTCACCACGGAGCGCTACGGCGTCGGCCTGCCGAAGGACTCGGAGCGCTGCGAGGACATCAACGAGGCCATCCAGGAGATGAAGGACTCCGGCGAGTGGAAGAAGGCCCTCGAGTCCAACACCGAGGGCACGGGCTACACCTACGACGAGACGCTGAACTCCGGCGAGGACGCCGAGTTCGAGCCCTGCGCCTGACAGCCCCGCGGCCGGGTGGGCCGAGGACGTGACCTGAGCCGTCGCCCTCGGCCCGCCCGGCGGCTCCCCTGCCCGTCAGCCCTGTCCCGACCCTCGGAGAAGACATGGAATCGATCTCCTCGCTCCTCGCGGACTACGGCGCGGACATCCCGCTCGCGTTCTGGACGAACATCAGGCTCGCGTTCCTCGCGACCCTCGGCTCGTTCGTCCTCGGCGTGGTGCTCGCCCTGTTCCGCATCTCGCCCGTCCCCTCGCTGCGCGCCCTCGGCACCGGCTACGTCAACGTGGTCCGCAACACCCCGCTGACGATCATCATGCTGCTCGGCGTGCTCGCCGTCTGGGGGCAGCTGAAGGTCAGCTTCTCGTCCGACTTCACGCTGAACTTCTTCATCTACGCCGTGATCGCACTCTCGCTCTACCACGCGGCGTTCATGTGCGAGGCGATCCGCTCCGGCGTCAACACCGTCCCGCTCGGGCAGGCCGAGGCCGCCCGCTCCATCGGCCTGGGCTTCCTGCCCGCGGCCCGCCACGTGATCCTGCCCCAGGCGCTGCGCGGGGCCATCACCCCGCTGGGCAACACCGTGATCGCGCTGACCAAGAACACCACCGTCGCCGCCGCGGCGTCGGTGGCGGAGGCCTCGGGCCTGATGAAGCGCATGATCGAGTTCAGCCCGGACGTGATGGTGGCGATCTTCCTGACCTTCGCGATCGGCTTCTGCCTGATCGTCATCCCCATCGGCCTGCTGACCACGTGGGCCTCGGAGAAATGGGCGGTGGCCCGATGAGCGCCCAGGCCTCCGTCCTCTTCGACGCCCCGGGCCCGATCGCCCGCCGGCGGATCCTCCTCGCCAACCTCGTCGCCCTCGCCGCGGTCCTGACCGTGGCGGTGCTCGTCCTGATCCAGATGAACGCCACCGGCCAGCTCTCCGGCCGCCGCTGGCTGGCCGCCGTCGACGGCAACGCGTGGCGGAACTATTACCTGCCGGGCCTGCAGTTCACCCTGCAGTCCGCGGGCATCGCCGTGGTCTCCTCCGTGGTGTTCGGCCTGGTGTTCGGCTTCCTGCGGCTGGCCCCGGTCGGCCCGGTGCGCTGGCTGGCCGCCGTCGTCGTGGAGTTCTTCCGGGCCGTGCCGGTGCTCGTGATGATGGTGTTCTTCTACCAGCTGTTCGCACAGGTCGCGCGCACCGGGGCGATCCAGCCCCAGGACGGCCCGTACTACGCGGTGATCGCGGCGCTGACCCTGTACAACGGGTCTGTGATCGCGGAGCTGGTGCGCTCCGGGGTGCGCTCGCTGCCGCGCGGCCAGCGCGAGGCGGCCGCGGCGGTGGGCATGACGAGCATGCAGTCCCTGCGGCTCGTGGAGGTGCCTCAGGCCCTCATCGCCATGCTGCCGTCGCTGCTGAGCCAGTTCGTGGTGATCCTCAAGGACTCGGCGCTGGGCTACCTCATCGGCTTCTTCGAACTCCTGCAGTACGCCCGCCAGCTCGGCTCCGGCAACGGCAACATCCTGCAGTCCCTCGTGGTGGCCGCGATGATCTTCATCGTGATCAACTTCCTCCTCACCTGGGCGGCCACCCGGCTCTCGCGGCGGCTGTCGTCGCGGACGGCTGGCGACGCCAGCGCCCCCACGACCCCGCGCGTCGGGGCGCCCACGGACACGGCGGGCTGACCGGGCGGCGGGCGAGGCGGGCCCGCAGGTCGGGCGGCTGGCACCGGCCGACGTCGTCGGGTCAGCCGGCCAGCCAGGCCGTGAGCGCCGCGAGGCACGCGTGGACCGCCTCGCGGGGCACGTGCTCGTCGTCCGTGTGGGCCAGGAGGGCGTCGCCGGGGCCGAAGTTGACCGCGGGCACGCCCAGCTGGGAGAACCGGGCCACGTCCGTCCACCCGTACTTGGGCTGGGGCTCTCCCCCGACGGCGGCGACGAACGCGGCGGCGGCCGGCCGGTCCAGACCGGGGCGGGCGGCGGGCGAGGCGTCGTCGATCCGCACCTGGGCGTCCCAGTCCACGCCGGCCCCCTCCAGCACCGCGCGCACGTGCGCGTGGGCCTGGTCGAGGGTCTTGTCCGGAGCGAACCGGTAGTTCAGGTCCACGGACGCCTCGTCCGGGATGACGTTGCCCGCGACGCCGCCGGCCACGCGGATCGCGTGCAGCCCCTCGCGGTACTCCAGGCCCTCCACCGTGACCGTGGCCGGCTCGTACGCCGCCAGGGCGGTGAGCACGGGGGCCAGCTTGTGGATCGCGTTGTCGCCGCGCCAGGCGCGGCCCGAGTGCGCCGCGACACCGGAGAAGGTGACGCGGTACCGGCACGTGCCGTTGCAGCCGCCCTCCACGACGCCGTCGGTCGGCTCGAGCAGCACCGCGAAGTCGCCCTCCAGCAGCTCGGGGGCCTGGCGGGCCACGCGGGCGAGGCCCGACAGGTCCGAGGAGACCTCCTCGTGGTCGTAGAACACCCACGTGACGTCGTGCACGGGGGTCGGGCCGTCCGCGCGGCCGAAGCGGCCGGCCAGGGCCAGCTGCACGGCGACGCCGGACTTCATGTCCACGGCCCCGCGGCCGTACAGCACGTCCCCGTCCCACGCCGAGGGCACGGTCCCGCGCGAGCCCGGCACGGTGGGCAGGGGCACCGTGTCCAGGTGCCCGGCCAGGATCACGCGGGTCGGCCGCCCCAGAGCGGTGCGGGCGACGACGGCGTCCCCGAACCTCCGCACCTCGAGGCCGCCGAGGGCGCGCAGGGCCTGCTCGACGGCGTCGGCCAGCGGCCCCTCCTCCCCCGAGACGGAGCGCACGTCCAGCAGGATGGCGGTGAGCGCCGCGACGTCGAGGTCCGGATCGGCGAGGTCGGGCAGGGGCACGGGGGTGAGACTCATGTGTCCAGTCTACGGACGGGCCTCTCGCCGCCCTGCAGCGTGCCCCGGCCGCTCATTAGGCTGAGGCGCATGACCCAGACCGCTGCACAGCAGCCCTCCCCCCGTCTCGTCTCCGGCCACGGCCTGGCCACCACGGCCGCCGACGGCGCCGTCCTGGACGTGTGGTTCCCCGCGCCCGTGGCCGGTCCGCTCTCCGCTGCGGACGCCTCGCTGCGCGACACCCTGCGCGCCCTCGCCGCGGACGACGCGGACCGCGGGACCACGCAGGCCGTCGTCGAGCTGGAGGTCGACCTGGACGCCGCCCCGGCCTCCACCGCGGACGCGTGGCTGCGCCTGCACGTGCTCTCGCACCGCCTGGTGCGGCCGAACGAGCTCAACCTCGACGGCGTCTTCGGGCTGCTCACCAACGTGGTGTGGACGAACCACGGACCCTGCGCGGTCGCGGACTTCGAGCTGACGCGGGCGAGGCTGCGTGCCCGCGGCGCCGTGCAGGTGTACGGCGTGGACAAGTTCCCGCGCATGACGGACTACGTCGTGCCCTCCGGGGTGCGCATCGGCGACGCGGACCGGGTGCGCCTGGGCGCCCACCTGGCCGAGGGGACGACCGTGATGCACGAGGGCTTCGTGAACTTCAACGCGGGCACCCTGGGGCATTCGATGGTGGAGGGCCGGATCTCGGCCGGAGTCGTGGTGGGCGACGGGTCCGACGTCGGAGGCGGCGCGTCCATCATGGGCACGCTCTCCGGCGGCGGCACCCAGCGGATCGTGATCGGCGAGCACGTGCTGCTCGGCGCGAACTCCGGCGTGGGCATCTCCGTCGGCGACGACTGCGTGGTCGAGGCCGGTCTGTACGTCACCGCAGGCACGCGCGTGAGCGTGCTGCAGGACGGCGAGGCGGCGCGGACCGTGAAGGCCGTGGACCTCTCCGGCGTGCCGAACCTGCTGTTCCGCCGCAACTCCACCACGGGCGGGGTCGAGGCCCTCCCCCGCGCCGGCCGGACCGTCGAACTGAACGCGGCGCTGCACGCGAACTGACCCGGCGCACCCGGCTGCCAGCCCGCGACCCTTCCCTCCGCGCCGCGTTTGGGGGCGATTTCCGGTGGTATCCCGTCGGGATAACGCCCACTATCGCCCCCGGAGCTCCACGGCGGTCCGGGGGCGGGGCGACGACGGCGGCACGCGGCGCGGGCCGTCGGCTCCTGCACAGCAGCGCCCGCCCCGCGCGTCATCCCCGTGCCGCGGCCAGCGCGCCCCGGGCGCCCCGCCGGCGTCGTCCGATGGGTGCATGCCGCGCGTCGTGACTCCTCTGCCGCCCGACCAGCCCGCCGTCCTGTTGGCCACGGACCTGGCCCGACTGGGGCTGCCGCCCGACCGCGCCCGCCGGTCGGACCTGGAGCGGGTCGGACAGGGCTTCCACCGGCAGCGGGCGCACCCTGGCACGGGATGGGCCGACCTGGGCCTGCCCGAGCCCGGGCACGGCTTCTCCCCCGATCACCTTGCCGCGCTTCTGCGCCGACGCCCGGATGCCGTCCTCTCCCACGAGACCGCGGCCCACCTGCACGGTCTGCCGATGCCCGCGCGTGCCTGGCGGCGGCGCGACCCGGCGACCGGCGAGCTCGACGTCGACCCGCCGGTTCACCTCACCGTGGCCCGGGGGACACGACGCGTCCGGCGGGCTGGTCTGATGGACCACCGGCGGCCGCTGGCGCCCGAGTTCGTCACGCACGTGCACGGCCTGCGCGTCACCACGGTCGATCGCACCTGGCTGGACCTGTGCTCCCTGACTCCCCCGTGGACGTTCGAGGACCTCGTGGCCGCCGGGGACCACGCCGTCCGGCACCCGTGGACGCCCGCGGGCCGGACGGATCCGGCCACCACGATCGCCGCGCTGCGGTCGGCGCTGCACGCGTCCGGACGCTTCCACGGCCGCCCGGCCGCCCGGGAGGCGCTGGATTCCGTTCGCGTCGGGGCGGACTCGCCGCCCGAGACCCGCCTGCGCCTCGCCCTCGTGGCCGGCGGGCTGCCGGAGCCGGGGCTGCAGGCCGCGCTCGAACCCGAGGACCCCTTCTCCCCCGTGGCCGACCTCGCCTACCGCCACGTGCGCCTGGCCCTGCAGTACGACGGTGCCGGGCACCGCACGCGGGAGCAGCAGGCGCGCGACGCCCGCCGGGACCGCTACGGCCAGGCGCGCGGCTGGACGACGCTCCGCGTCACCTGGGCCGATGGGCGCGAGGACTTCCGTGGCGTCGTCGCGGTGGTCCGACGCCGCCTCGGCCACTCCGCCTCGACATGAAGACGCTCCGGCGAACGCATTGGGGGCGGTTTCGGGTGGTATTCCGTCGGAATACCACCCGAAACCGCCCCCAAACGCAGGGTCAGCGCCCCCGGGTCAGCGCTGCGGGTACTGGCGCAGCTGCTCGCCCACGTAGATCTGGCGCGGGCGGCCGATCTTGGTGGCCGGGTCCTCCATGAGCTCGCGCCACTGGGCGATCCAGCCGGGCAGGCGGCCCAGGGCGAAGAGGACGGTGAACATCTTCTCCGGGAAGCCCATGGCCTTGTAGATCACGCCGGTGTAGAAGTCGACGTTCGGGTAGAGCTTGCGCTCCACGAAGTAGTCGTCGGCGAGGGCCTTCTCCTCGAGACGCTGGGCGATCTCCAGCAGCTCGTCGTTGCCGCCCATCTTGCCCAGGATGTCCTCGGCGGTCTTCTTGATGATCTTGGCCCGCGGGTCGTAGTTCTTGTACACGCGGTGCCCGAAGCCCATCAGACGGACGCCGTCCTCCTTGTTCTTCACCTTCTCCATGAAGTCCTCGGGCGTGATGCCCTCCGACTTGATCTTCCGGAGCATGTTCAGCACGGCCTCGTTGGCGCCACCGTGCAGCGGGCCGTAGAGGGCGTTGATGCCGGCGGACACCGAGGCGAACAGGTTGGCCTGGGTGGAGCCGACCAGGCGCACCGTCGAGGTGGAGGCGTTCTGCTCGTGGTCCGCGTGCAGCATGAGCAGCAGGTCGAGGGCCTTGACCACGTCCGGGTCGATGTCGTATTCCTCGGCCGGCACGCCGAAGCACAGGCGGAGGAAGTTCTCCACGTAGTTCAGCGAGTTGTGCGGGTACATGAACGGCTGGCCCAGCGACTTCTTGAACGCGTAGGAGGCCAGCACCGGCAGCTTGCCCAGCAGACGCACGGTGGAGATGTGGACCTGCTCCGGATCGTGCGGGTCCAGGGAGTCCGGGTAGAACGTGGACAGCCCGGACACGGAGGAGGACAGCACCGGCATGGGGTGCGCGTCCCGCGGGAAGCCGTTGAAGAACAGCTTGAGGTCCTCGTGCACCATGTTGTGGCGCAGGATGTTGGTCTCCCAGGCCTCCAGGGTCTCCTTGGACTCGGGCAGCTCACCGTAGATCAGCAGGTAGGCCACCTCCATGAACGAGGAGTGCTCGGCGAGGTCCTCGATGGCGTAGCCGCGGTAGCGCAGGATGCCCTGGTCGCCGTCGATGAACGTGACGGCCGACTTGGCGTTCGCCGTGTTCATGAAGCCCGGGTCGTAGGTGACGTCGCCGGTCTCCTTCAGGAGCGGGGCGATGTTGATGCCGTTGTTGCCCTCTGTGGCGTACTCGACGCCCAGGTCCAGGCTCTGCTCGCCGACGGTCAGCCGGACGGACTCGTGATGGGTCACGGGTGTGCTCCCTCGTCTTGTCTTCTCGATGGCCCGGGTTCGCACGCCCATGTGGGCGCGCCCACGCGGGGACGACTCTGCTCCAAACTATCAAGGACCGGCCCGGGACGCGCGGTCGCTTCCCCCGACGACGGCCCCCGACCCCGGCTCAGCCGGTCCGCGGCCCGCGGGCCGTGAGTCTCGCCGCGGCCCGGGCGACCGCCTCGTCCGTGGCGGTGATCGCCACGCGGACGTAGCCGTCGCCGCCGGCACCGTAGAACACGCCGGGCCCGGCGATGATGCCCAGGTCCGCCAGGTCGCCCAGCAGGTCCCACGAGTCCTGCGCCGTGGCGTCGGCCGGGTCCAGGTCCGCCCGCCGGGTCCACAGGTACAGCCCCGCCTCGGAGTGGTCCACCGTGTGGCCGGAGGCCTCCAGCGCGGTGCGCAGCGCGTCCCGACGGCGGCGGTAGCGGTCCTTCTGCTCCGCGACGTGCGCGTCGTCGGCCAGGGCCACGGCCATCGCATGCTGCACCGGGGCCGGCACGATCATGCCCGCGTGCTTGCGGGTGTTGACCAGGGTCGCCACGAGCTGCGGATCCCCCGCGGCGAACGCGGCGCGGTAGCCGGCGAGGTTGGACTGCTTGGACAGCGAGTAGACGCTCAGCAGGCCCGTCAGGTCGCCGCCGGAGACCTCGTCGGACAGGATGCAGGGCACGACGGCCCCGTCCCACGCGTCCCAGCCGAGCTCGGCGTAGCACTCGTCCCCGCACACCACGGCGCCCACGCCACGGGCGGCGTCGACCGTGCGGCGCAGCGCCGCGGCGTCCAGCACGGCACCGGTGGGGTTGGCCGGCGAGTTGGTCCACACGAGGCGCACCCGCTCACGCACCTCGGGCGCCAGCGCGTCGAGGTCGTCCGCGGCCACGGCCTCCGCCCCGGCCAGCAGCGCGCCCACCGCATAGGTGGGGTAGGCGGCCTCGGGGTGGACGACGACGTCGCCTGCACCCAGCCCGAGCAGCGTGGGCAGCCACGCGATGAACTCCTTGGACCCGACCGTGGGCACCACGGCCGCCGGGTCCAGCCCGGACACCCCGCGGCGCCGGGCGTACCAGTCGACGACCGCGCGGCGCAGGGCGTCCGTGCCGTGCGTCGTCGGGTAGCCGTGCGCGTCGGCGGCCTCGGTCAGGGCCCGGCGGATCAGCGCCGGCGTCGGATCCACGGGCGTGCCGATGGACAGGTCCGCGACACCGTCCGGGTGGGCGGCGGCACGCTCGCGGTAGGGGGTGAGCGTGTCCCACGGGTAGTCCGGCAGCGTCAGCATGGGGCTCAGGCGTCGGCGTTCTGCAGGGGCAGGGCGGAGATGATCGGGTGGTCCTTGGCGATCATGCCCAGCTTGGCGGCGCCGCCCGGGGAGCCCAGGTCGTCGAAGAACTCGACGTTGGCCTTGTAGTACTCGGCCCACTCGTCCGGGGTGTCGTCCTCGTAGTAGATGGCCTCGACGGGGCACACCGGCTCGCACGCACCGCAGTCGACGCACTCGTCCGGGTGGATGTAGAGCATGCGCTCACCCTCGTAGATGCAGTCCACGGGGCATTCGTCGATGCACGCCTTGTCCTTGACGTCCACACACGGCAACGCGATCACGTAGGTCATGGCTGACCGTCCACCTCTCTCTGGGCACGGGGTTGCGGGGCTGCGGTCCAGGGTACTCGCTCCCCCGGACGCGTTTCGCGGGCGGTCACAGTGGCCCGGCGGGGGCGCGTGGCGGCCTCGGCGGCCTCCGCGGGTCGGCGGTCCAGCCGCCGGCCCGCGGCCAACAGGACCATACCGAGCGCCGGCTGGCCGACGTTCCAGGCCACGGAGGCGACGACGGCGCCCGGCGCCGCCGCCCACAGGCCGGCCGTCCAGGACAACCCCAGGGCGTCGTCCACCGGCAGGCGCTGCAGGGCCAGGACGGCGGTGAACGCGCCGGCGACGACCGCGGCCCCCGCCGGCAGGGCGCGCCCGCCGCGGCCCGCGCGTCGGACCATCCACCAGCGCTGTGTCGAGCCCACGAGCACAAGCGCCAGCACCGCACCCCAGGGCAGGGTCCAGCCGCCCGGCAGGGAGGCCAGGTTCAGATGGACGGCGGTGCCGAGCGCGCCGGCGACGACGCCGAGCAACGCCCCGCCCACCACGTCGGCGGGCCGGGCGCGGCGGCGGGGACGCTCAGGCACGGGCGCGGGCGCGCGCGGCCTTCAGGCGCTCATTGGCGTCCAGGACGACCTTGCGGATGCGGATGTCCTCGGGGGTGATCTCCACGCACTCGTCCTCGCGGGCGAACTCGAGGGACTCCTCCAGGGTGAGCCGGCGCGGGGGCGTCAGGCCCTCGAACGACTCGGAGGAGGCCGCACGCATGTTGGTGAGCTTCTTCTCCTTGGTGATGTTCACGTCCATGTCGTCGGCGCGCGAGTTCTCGCCCACGATCATGCCCTCGTACACCTCGGCGCCCGGCTGCACGAAGAAGGTGCCGCGCTCCTGCAGGTTGATCATGGCGAACGGCGTGGCGGAGCCCGCCCGGTCGGCCACGAGGGAGCCGTTGGTGCGGTACTCGATCTCACCGGTCCACGGCTCGTAGCCGGCCGCGTAGGAGGAGGCGATGCCCGCGCCGCGGGTCTCGGTGAGGAAGCGGGTGCGGAAGCCGATCAGGCCGCGGGCCGGGACCAGGAACTCCATGCGGATCCAGCCCGTGCCGTGGTTGGACATCTCCTGCATGCGGCCCTTGCGGGCGGCCATGAGCTGCGTGACCGCGCCCATGAACTCCTCGGGGATGTCGATGGTCATGCGCTCCATCGGCTCGTGGACCTTGCCGTCCACGGTTCGGGTGACCACCTGCGGCTTGCCCACGGTGAGCTCGAAGCCCTCGCGGCGCATCTGCTCCACGAGGATGGCCAGGGCGAGCTCGCCGCGGCCCTGCACCTCCCACGCATCCGGGCGTTCGGTGGGGAGCACCTTGAGCGAGACGTTGCCGATCAGCTCCTTGTCCAGGCGGTCCTTCACCTGGCGGGCCGTGACCTTGGCGCCCTTGACGCGGCCGGCCAGCGGGGAGGTGTTGATGCCCACGGTCATGGAGATGGCCGGGTCGTCCACCGTGATCAGCGGCAGCGGCTTCGGGTTCTCCGCGTCGGTGAGGGTCTCGCCGATCATGATGTCCTCGATGCCGGCGACGGCGACGATCTCGCCCGGGCCGGCCTCCTCCGCGGGCACGCGCCCGAGGCCCTTGGTGGCCAGCAGCTCGGTGATCTTCACGGTCTTCAGGGCGCCGTCCTGGCGGGCCCACGCGACCTGCTGGCCCTTGCGAAGGGTGCCGTTGAAGATGCGCAGCAGCGCGAGGCGGCCGAGGAACGGGGAGGCGTCCAGGTTGGTGACGTGCGCCTGGAGGACCTCGCCCTCGGTGTAGGACGGGGCCGGGATGTGCTCCATGATCACGTTGAAGAGGGCCTCGAGGTCCTCGGCCTCCGGCAGGGCGCCGTCGGCGGGCTGGGTCAGGGAGGCGCGGCCGGCCTTGCCCGAGGCGTAGACGACGGGGACGTCCAGCACCGAGTCGAGGTCCAGGTCCGGGTCCTCCTCGGCCAGGTCCGAGGCCAGGCCGAGCAGCAGGTCCATGGAGTCGGAGACGACCCCGTCGATGCGCGCGTCGGGGCGGTCCGTCTTGTTGACCACAAGGATCACGGGCAGCTTGGCCGCGAGGGCCTTGCGGAGCACGAAGCGGGTCTGGGGCAGCGGGCCCTCGGAGGAGTCCACGAGGAGCACGACGCCGTCCACCATGGACAGGCCGCGCTCCACCTCGCCGCCGAAGTCGGCGTGGCCGGGGGTGTCGATCACGTTGATGGTGACGGTCTCGCCCTCGGGGGCGGACGGGCCGGAGTAGAACACCGTGGTGTTCTTGGCGAGGATCGTGATCCCCTTCTCCTTCTCCAGGTCCCCGGAGTCCATGACCCGCTCGGCGACGTCGCCGTGCGTGTTGAAGGCACCGGTCTGGCGCAGCATGGCGTCCACCAACGTGGTCTTGCCATGGTCCACGTGGGCCACGATGGCCACGTTGCGCAGATCGGAGCGGCGGGTTTCGGTCGAGGTCATGGGCGTCCTGTCCGGTTCGACATCAAAGGGGTGGAGGCACACGACGACGGCGGCCCCCGTGCGATTGTACGCGCAGGGGCCGCCGTGGACAGGCGGGCCGGTGGGCCCGGGGTCGGCGGCGGGACGCGCCCGCCGCCGACCCGCGCGGTCAGTAGACGCCCTCGCCGAGGGAGGCGAGGAACTCGCGGCGCTCCTGGCGACGCTCCGCCTGCTGGTCCGGGTCCGGCACGGGCGCCGCCGCCAGGAGGCGACGGGTGTACTCCTCCTTCGGACGGTGGAGCACCTCCTCCGTGGGGCCCTGCTCCACCTGGCGGCCGTCCTTGAGGACGAGCACCTTGTGGGCCAGCATGTCCACCACCGCGAGGTCGTGGGACACGAACAGGCACGCGAACTCGTAGCGCTGCTGCAGCTCCGCGAACATGTCCAGCACGGCGGCCTGGACGGACACGTCCAGGGCCGAGGTCGGCTCGTCCGCGATGAGCACCTGGGGGTCCAGGGTCAGGGCGCGGGCGATGGAGATGCGCTGGCGCTGACCGCCGGAGAGCTCGTGCGGGTACCGGTTCACCACGGAGCGCGGCAGACGCACCGCGTCCAACAGCTCCTCGGCGCGGGCCAGGCGCGAGCGCCGGTCCCCCACCTTGTGCACGACCATCGGCTCGGTGATGATGTCGCCGATCGGGAACCGCGGGTCCAGCGAGGCCGCCGGGTCCTGGAAGACCACGCCGATGTTCTTGCGCAGGGCGCGCTGCTCGGCCTTGGGCATCGTCGCCAGGTCGTGGCCCTGGATGCGCAGCGAGCCCTCCGCGATGGTGAGCAGGCCGAGCACCGACTTGGCGATGGTGGACTTGCCCGAGCCGGACTCGCCCACCAGGCCCAGGATCTCGCCCGGGGCCACCTGGAAGCTTACGTCGTGGACCACGCGGTTCTTCTTGCCGCGGTGGTCGTACTCGAGGTGGAGGTTCTCCGCCTCGATCGCGTACCGGGCCTGCGTCTGCGTGGCCGTGACCGGCTCCGGCTCCGCCACCTCGAGGGGCTCGCCGAGGCGCGGCACCGCCGAGAGCAGCTTCTGGGTGTACGGGTGCCGGGCGTGCTGGAGCACCTGGTGCACCGAGCCCTGCTCCACGAGCTCGCCGTGGAGCATCACGCACACCCGGTCCGCCATGTCCGCCACCACGCCCATGTTGTGCGTGATGAGCAGGATGCCGGTGTTCATCTTGTTCTTCAGGGAGCGCAGCAGCTCCAGGATCTCGGCCTGGACCGTCACGTCGAGCGCCGTGGTGGGCTCGTCCGCGATGATCACCTTCGGCGAGCAGCTGATCGCCATCGCGATGACGATGCGCTGGCGCTGGCCGCCCGAGAACTGGTGGGGGTACTGCTTGAGCCGGGTGGCGGCGTCGGGGATGCCCACCATGGTGAGCAGCTCGACGGCGCGCTTGTCCGCCTCGGTGCCGTAGGCGATGCCGTGCAGCTCGAGGGCCTCCGTGAGCTGGTCGCCCACGGTGAGGACGGGGTTCAGGGCCGTCATGGGCTCCTGGAACACCATCGCCACCTCGTCGCCGCGGATGTCGCGCAGCTGCCCCGGGGTCATGGTGAGCACCTCGCGGCCGGCCAGCTTCACGGAGCCGGTGATGTCCGCATTGCCCGGGAGCAGGCCCATGGCGGTGGCGCTCGTGACGGACTTGCCGGAGCCGGACTCGCCCACGAGGGCGACGACCTCGCCGGGCTTGACGTCGAACGTCACGCCCTTGACCGCGTGCACCTCGCCGAACTCGGTCGCGAACTTCACGTCCACGTCGCGGAAGGCGAGCACCGGCTCGCCGCCCAGGTCGTCGTGGCGGGCCACGACGCCCATCGCGCTCGTCGCGGGGCCCGGAGGCACGCCGCCGGCGCCGGAGGAGCCGGGCACGGCGGCGCCGCGCGCCTCGAGGTCGGCCGACGACGCCGCGTGCGAGCCCTGCCCGCCGGCGGTCACGTCGTTCTGGTTCTTCTTGCCGAACATGGATCGGCCTTTCTTGTCGTTCGCGCTCATCGCTGACCGTCCTCGTCCGCGTCGGAGATCCGTGCGGATCCGCCGGCCGCCTCCACGGGGGCCTCGATCCGGCCGGCCGTCGGGGCCGCGGCCAGACCGCCCGCCGTCGTCGCACCGGCCTCGGTGGCGGCCGCGCGGCGGCCGAAGAAGCGGGGCCTGCGGTGGGCGCCCGCACCCTGGCGCGGGTCGAAGGCGTCGCGCAGGCCGTCACCGAGGAAGTTCACGGACAGGGCGATCGCCAGGATGATCATGCCGGGCCACCAGAACAGCCACGGACGGGTGGTGAACGCGTTCTGATAGTCGGAGATGAGCAGGCCCAGAGACGAGTCCGGCGCCTTCACGCCGAAGCCGAGGAAGGACAGCGAGGTCTCCAGCAGCACCGCGCCCGCGATGGCGAACGTCGCGTTCACGACGATCACGCCGATCGTGTTGGGCAGCAGGTGCTTGAAGATCAGGCGGCCCGGCTTGGCGCCCATGGCGACGGCGGCCGCCACGAACTCCTTCTCGCGCAGGGACAGGACCTCGCCGCGCACGAGGCGGGCCAGGGACGTCCAGGACACGAGGCCGAGCACCACCGCGAGCGGGAGGATGCCCATCTTCATGCCGCTGGCCATCTGGCCGAGCACCGCGGCGAGCACGAGCAGCGGGATGACGATGATCAGGTCGGTCAGGCGCATCAGCACGGAGTCGACCCAGCCGCCGAAGTAGCCGGACACGGCGCCGACGATCGCGCCGATCACGGTGGAGAGCAGGCCCACGATGGCCGCGATGATCATGGACTGCTGGGTGCCGCGCATCACGAGGGCGAAGTAGTCCTTGCCCGTGGTGTCCTGGCCGAAGGGGTGCTCGCCCCAGCGGATGCCGTCACCGCCGAGGAACTGCGGCACGACCGACAGCGTCGGGCGACCGCCGTTCACCACGGAGGCCGCGGCCGTGTAGGACTTGTCCCACCAGCCGGGGATGCCGGCGAAGCCGATGGAGGAGAACGCCATCAGCGTGATGAAGACCAGCACGATCAGGGAGATCATCGCCGCCTTGTGGCGGAAGAACCGCTTGCGGACCAGGGCGCCCTGGGAGTAGGACTTCCCGGCCTTGGCGCGGAGCTTGGCGTCCTCCGCCTCCGCGAGGTCGAAGATCTGCTTCTCGTCGAGCTGCGCGCCCGTCGTCGAGGAGTTGTTGGTGGTCATCTGGCTCACACTCGAATCCGGGGGTCGAGGACGGCGTAGAGCACGTCCGCCACGAGGTTCATCAGCACGGCGGCGGTGCCCGTCACGAGGAAGAACGCCATCACGGGCATGGGGTCCACGTCGTGCAGGCCGGTGGCGAACAGCTCGCCCATCCCCTTCCAGCCGAACACCTGCTCCGTGATCACGGCGCCGCCGATCAGGCCGGCGAAGTCGAAGGCCATGATCGTGGTGATGGGGATCAGCGAGTTGCGGAACGCGTGCTTCAGGATCACCTGGCGCTCCGGCAGGCCCTTGGCGCGCGCGGTGCGGATGTAGTCCTGGCGCGAGACCTCGAGCATGGAGGAGCGCGTGTACCGCGAGTACGTGGCCACCGAGATGATGGTCAGCAGGATGGTGGGCAGCAGAAGCTGCGCACCGCGGTCCAGGAACACCACCCAGAAGTGGGCGTCCAGGTTCGGGGTGCCCGAGCCGATCGTGGAGATCGGGCGCGGCTTGACCTTCAGGAAGGTCGGCCAGTAGTTCATCAGGTGTTCCGCCACGATCGCCACGCCCATGATCAGGGCGGTCACCAGCGAGGCGGACACGGCCGAGCCCTTGGAGAAGCCGCCGAGCAGGCGGCCCACCAGGATGGCCACCAGCACGAGGATGACGCCGAGGCCGGCCAGCAGCAGTGCGGACGGCGTCCGCCACAGCAGGCCGTAGGTGGCGTAGTAGGCGACGAGGCCGATCGCGGCCGTGACCAGGGCCGCCTTGAGGACCGATCGGTTGCGCAGACCGGAGATCACCGCGGTGGCGCCGACGGCGGCGGCCAGGCCGATGACCAGCTGCACGACCGGGCCCATCTGCGGATGCCGCCAGAAGTCGACGGCGAACAGCACCCAGCCGGCGAGCAGGATGAACGCCGCGGTGGCGCCGAACGTGAAGGCGCGCCGCCTGAGGTCGCCCGCCATGACGGCCTGCAGGACCAGGCCCGCGAGGACGGCGACCCCGATGAGGAGGGGCCAGTTCAGCTCGGGGCTGCGGATCCAGTCGTTGAACCGGATCCCCATGTACTCCTTCAGGAGCACGGCCGCCCAGAACACGGGCAGCGAGAAGAAGAGGAAGATCAGGAACGTGACCACGTAGTCGAGGCCGGAGTACTGGCGGATCGCGGTGACGATGCCGATCGCGATGCCGATGATGATCGCCAGGACGGTCGCGAGCACCACGAGGCGCAGCGTGGAGGCCGCGGCGTTGCTCAGCAGGTCGGCGACGGACTGACCGTTCCGGCTGAGGCCGAGGTCGCACTGACCGGTGACGCAGCCGCCGATGCCCTGGAGCCAGTCCCAGTACCGGGCGTACCAGGGCTGGTCCAGCCCCATGAATTCGGTGCGGGCGGCGATGAGGGTCTCGCGGTTGGGGTTCTGTGACTCTCGCAGGTCCTGGAGGGGGTCACCCGAGTGGGCCACGAGGAAGAAGAGCAGGATCGACGCGCCGAACAGCACCAGGAGGGAGCTGCCGAGGCGCTTGAGGATGAATTTCAGCACAACAGGGGGTGACCTTCCGTGCGAGTGCAAGGGAAAGGGAGGGGTGCGGGTTCGCCGCGGTTCACGGCCAGAGCCCGGCCGGTGCCCGGCCGGGCTCTGTCCTCGATCCCGACGCCGGCGGTCCGCGAGAGGCGGACCGCCGGGTCAGAGGTCAGCGGGGCGTCACTCCTGGACGCGGACCCACTGCTCCACGTTCCACAGCGCACCCGACTGGGCGGCGGTGTCGCGCACGTTGGCGACGTCGGCCTTGTGGCCGACCAGACCCGGGTGAGCGTACAGCGGGATGGCCTGGAAGTCCTCCCAGAGCAGCTTCTCGATGGTCTTGACCTGCTCCAGCTGCTCGTCCTCGTCCAGCGAGGTGGCGAGCTTGTCCCAGGCCGCGTCCACCTCGGGGTTGTTGTAGCTCTGCTGGTTCTGAGCGCCGTCCGACTGGTAGATGTTCGCGCCGGAGGCCTTCTGGCCCGAGCCGGCCCAGGCGTAGAGGGCGGCGTCGTAGTCACCGGCCGGCATGACCTCCTTGAAGAACACCGGCGAGTTGGTGTCCTGCACGTCGAAGCCGGCCTGGTCGCAGGAGCTCTTGATGAGCGCGACGGTCTCGGTGCGACGCTGGTTGCCGGCCTGGTAGCCGAGGCGGACCGTGGGCGTGGAGACGCCCGACTTCTCGACGAGCTCCTTGGCCTTCTCGATGTTCGGCTGGTCCATCTCCTCCGGGTAGGCCGCGTCCACGACCTCCTGGTAGTTCTCCTGGAACGGGAACACCTCACGGGCGTTCATAACCTGGGCGTCCGCGTAGATCGGCTTGATCAGGTTGTCCACGATCTGCTGACGGGGCAGGCAGAGGGCGAAGGCCTCGCGCAGCTCCGGGGAGTCCGCGAAGACCGAGCCCTCGCCGCGGTTGTAGTCCACGTGCTCCCAGGTCAGCTGGTCACCGGTCTGGACGTTGACGTCGTCGCCGAGGCCCTCGAGCTGCTGGAGGGTGTCCACGGTGGCCTGCGGCTCGATGACGTCGAGGTCGCCGTTCTGCAGGGCCTGCACGTGGGTCTTCGGGTCGGCGAAGCGGAGGACGAGCTCCTTGGTGGCCGGCGGGGTGCCCCAGTACTCGGGGTTGGCCTCGAGGGTGATGGACTGGCCGGCCTGCCAGCCGCCGTCCTTGAACTTGTAGGGGCCCATGGAGGGCACCAGCGAGGCGTCCGGCAGCTCGCCGGGGCTGAAGTCCCAGCCGTCGTTCCAGAACTCGGCCGCCGGGGTGAGCGCCTCGACGTCCTTCTCCTTCGCAGCGGTGACGAGCTCCTCGAAGCTCATGCCCGCCTCCTTGGCGACGATGTGCGCCGGCAGCGCGGTGCTGATGAGGATCTCCCAGTCCGCGTAGGGCTCCGGGTAGGTGACGGTGAACTCCTTGCCGTCGGCCTCGCCCTCGGGCGCCTCCGGGATGTACTTGCCCTGCTCGAAGGAGATCGAGTCGAACAGCGGGGTCTCGGAACCCTCGGCCTTGACCGTGTCGTTGTTCGCGGCCCAGTGCACGATGAAGTCGCCGGCGGTGACGGGGGTGCCGTCGGACCACTTGGCGTCGTCGCTGATGGTGTACTTCACGGTCAGCGGGTCGTCCGAGGTCTTCTCGTACGTGCCGAAGTCCTCGTTCGGGATGATCGAGCCGTCGGTGCCGAAGTACCAGAAGGACGAGAACATGCGGTCCGCGACGGCCGAGTTGTACGTGGTGTACGTGTTCGACTGCAGGCCGTTGTAGGACAGGAAGTCGTCGGCGCCCACCGAGTAGGCGATGGAGCCGTCCTGGGTCTTGACGTCGCCCAGGTCGGCCATCTCCGGCCCGGAGGCCTCGGCGGTGAGCTTCTGGCCCTTGTCCCCTTCGATGACGTTGCCGGCGCCCGAGTCGCCGCCCTGGCCGGCGCCGGAGCCGTTGCTGGATTCGCCTGCGTTGCCGCCGCCCGGGGCGCACGCGGAGAGGATGAGGGCCGAGCCGGCGGCCAGGGCCGCGGCAGCGGAGAGCTTCGTGTACTTCATGGAAGGTGCTTCCGTTCATGAGAGGTGCAAGGACGTCGCGCGCCCGCATCCCTGTGGGGATCCGATGGTGCGAGACGACCCCCGGGCCGTTCCGCCGAGACGGGACGTTCCGTGAGATGGACCACACTGTAGCGGGCACATTCCGATTCGCGAAAGTCCGGATCCGGATCAGTCTCAGCCGTGGCGCACAGCGGTCAGCGACGACGGTCCGCCAGCAGAGTCCGCACGGCCCACGCCCCGCCCATGCCGTGGACGCCGGCGCCCGGCGGGGTGGAGGCGGAGGCCAGATACAGCCCGGTCCGACCCGCCCGGTGCGGCCGGGGCGACGCAGTGGGGCGCAGGAGCGCGCGCGCTCCCGCGAGCGATCCCCCCGCGATGTCGCCGCCCACGAGGTTCGGGTTCCACACCTCCAGGTCGGCCGGGCGCATCGCGACCGCGGCCTGGATCCGGTCCCGGAAACCGGGTGCGTGCCGCTCCACCTCCGCCTCGATCAGCGGACGGACGTCGCCGGGGTGGCCGTGGGGCACATGGGCGTAGGACCAGACGACCGTGTGCCCCCGGGCGGGCCCGGTGGCCCGTGTGGGGTCTGCCGCCTGCTGCTGACAGAGCATGACGAAGGGCCGCGCCGGCATCCGGCCGGCCGCGACGTCGTCCTCGGCCCGCCGGATCTCGGCGGCGGTCCCGCCCAGGTGCACCGTCCCCGCGCCCGCGAGCCGGGCGTCGCGCCACGGGATCGGCCCGTCGAGCAGGAAGTCGACCTTGGACACGGACGGCCCGGGGCGCCACCGGCGCAGGGCGGCGGCGTAGCGCGGCGGCAGGCCCGTGCCGGCGACGCGCAGCACCTGGCGCGGGGTCAGGTCCAGCACGACGGCGTCCGCGGCGGGCAGCGCGCGCAGGTCCGTGACCTCGTGACCCAGGTGCAGCCGCCCGCCGTGCGCCCGCAGCACCGCCACGAGCGACTCGACGATCGCCCCCGACCCGCCGCGCGCCACCGGCCAGCCCGAGCTCATCCCGAGCGCGCCGAAGAGCGCACCGAACGCCGCCGTCAGGGGCCGGCTCGAGGGCAGGATCGCGTGGGCCGCCGAGCCCGTGAACAGGGCGCGGGCGGCCTCCGTGCGGAACATCGCCCGGCCCAGCAGATCGGCCGGCCACGGGGCGCGCAGGCCGAAGCGGGCCATCGCCACTGGATGGGGCGGGGGTCGCAGCACCGGGCCGAGCGCGCCCGCCAGGATCTCGTCGACGTGTGCGACCAGGGCCCCGTGCACGGTCCGCCAGGCCCGCGCGTCGGCGCCGAGACCCGCGGCGGTGGCCTCGAGGTCCCGATGCAGGAGGACGGCCGGCCCGTCCGGCAGCGGATGTCCCATCGGCAGGGCCGGGTGCAGCCAGGCGAGCCCGTGGTCCGTCAGCCCCAGCTCCCGGAACACGGGGCTGGCGACGCCGAACGGATGACCCGCCGCCCCGAGGTCCACCACGGTCCCCTCCCCCAGCACCGGCGCGGACGCGCACGCACCGCCGGGCACCGGGGCCCGTTCGAACACGTCCACCTCCCAGCCCTCGCGGGCCAGCAGGGCGGCGGCGGTCAGGCCGTTGGGGCCGGCGCCCACGACGACGGCGCGGCCCGGCTCGACGCCCCGGGGCAGCGCGAATCCGGGGCCGGCGGCGGTGTCGGTCATGGTCTCCTCCTGTGGTCCCTAGGATGGTCGCACCCCGCCCGCCGCCCGTCAGGAGGCCCTCCCCCGTGGACCCGTTCTGGACCGCGCTCGCTCTCACGACGTTCGCCGGGCTGGCCACGGTGCTGGGCGGCGTCCTGGCGATCGTCGGACGCGAGCCCTCGGGCCGCGGGCTGGGGGCCGCCCTCGGCCTCGCCGCGGGCGTCATGCTCGCGGTCTCCTTCCTGGAGATGCTGCCGGCCTCCGTCGAGGGGCTGGGCGGGGCGGTCGGCCCCGCGGCGACCGCCGTCGCGGTGGCCGCCCTGACCCTCGGCGCAGGCGCCTACGTGCTGCTCGAGCGCGCCGTCCCCGACCCCGTCTCGGAGATGCCGGGCGACGTCGACGACCCGGCCGGCCTGGACCGGCGGCGGATGCTGCGCCTGGGCACGGTGACGGCCCTGGCGATCGGCCTGCACAACCTGCCGGAGGGCTTCGTCACCTTCGCCGGCACCCTGCAGGATCCGTCGGTGGGTGTCGCGCTGGCCGTCGCGATGGCCGTGCACAACGTGCCCGAGGGCGTGGCCGTGGCCGTGCCCGTGCGGCAGGCCACCGGGTCGCGGCGCAAGGCCTTCGCGTGGGCCGCGTTCACGGGGATCGCGGAGCCGCTGGGCGCGCTGATCGGCTGGCTGCTGCTGGCCCCGTTCCTCACGCCCGCGCTCGTGGCCGCCGTCTTCGCGGCCGTGGCGGGCGTGATGGTGACCGTGAGCCTCGACGCGCTGCTGCCCGCCGCCCGGGCGGCCGGGGGCCGCGCCGCGGCGCTGAGCGGCGTGCTGCTGGGCGTGGTCGCGATGGCCCTCTCGCTGGACCTGCTCGCCTGAGCGCGGGGGGCCGGTCAGTTCACGAGGGCCGGCTGCAGGACCGCCTCGGCCTCGCGCACCTCGCCGCCGGCGGTGCGCCACTGGACGGTGATCCGGTCCCCCACGTTGTGGTCGTTGACCAGGCGGGACATCCGGGAGGCGTCGTCGCCGACGGGGCGCCCCTCGATCTCGAGGATCACATCGCCCTCGACCAGGCCGATCTGCTCGGCCGCCGAGCCCGCGTCCACCTGCATGACCACGACGCCGACGTCGGGATCCGCGCCGACCATGATGCCCAGGGCGCCGTCCGCGCCGATGCTCACGGTGTCCGTCTCCTCACCCGAGAGGACCTGGTCCACCACGTCGAAGGCCACCTCCAGCGGGATCGCGAAGCCGTCCACCTCGTCTGCGGTGGTCCCGTCGCTGGCCGCCACGGTCACGCCGACCACCTGACCGTCGTCGTCCACCACCGGGCCGCCGGAGTAGCCGGGCACGACGTCCGCGTCCGTCTGGATCAGGCCGGACAGGCGCGCGTACTGATCGGTGCCCTCGGCCGCGGCCATGATCGAGCGGTCCGTGGCGAGCACGGTGCCGCGCACGGCCGTCAGATAGCCCTGGCCCCCGCCGTTGCCGACGGCGGCCACCGTCTCCCCGCGCCGCACCGGGTCCAGCGAGACGCTGGCCACCGGCAGGTCTGAGACGCCCTCGACGTCGAGCACCGCGATGTCGTGCTCGGCATCGCGCCCGAGCACCGTGGCCGTGTGCCGCGCGCCGGTGTCCGCGACCACCACATGCACCTCCGAGGAGTCCTCGACCACGTGGTAGTTGGTCACCGCCAGCCCGTCCGGGGAGAGCACCATGCCCGTCCCCGTGCCGGTGCGGGCGCCGAGGGCGGTCTCCACGAGGAGGATGCCCGGGGCGTCCGCGACCGGCTGGCCCGGATCCAGGGACGATCCGTCGTGGGCCGATGCGGACCAGTCCACCGTCACGCCGTCGTGGATGTGGGTCAGGCCCGCCGCGAGCGCGCCCGCCTCCCGGGCGGGGGCCTCGGCGGCGGGCACGGTCGGGGCGGAGTCCGCGGCGACGTCGACCATCCGGCCGGCGAGGAGCGCGGTGAGGCCCCCCGCCAGGACCAGCGCCCCGAGCACGCCGAACAGCGCGATGACGAACGCCAGGGGCGAGCGTCGTGCGCGCGGCGGCCAGCCCGGCGGCGTCACGCTCAGCCCCGGGCGGCCGCCAGGGCGGCCTCGTAGTCCGGCTCCTCGGAGATCTCGGGGACGAGCTGGGCATGACGGACCACGCCGTCGGCATCGACCACGACGACGGCGCGGGCCAGCAGGCCCTCGAGCGGACCGTCGGTCATGCGCACGCCGTAGTCGCCGCCGAACGACGAGCGGAACACAGAGCCGCTGCGGACGTGGTCGATGCCCTCGACCGAGCAGAAGCGCGCGGCGGCGAACGGCAGGTCCGCGGACACGGCCACGACGGTGGTGTCCCCGAGGTCCGCGACGCGGGAGTCGAACTCGCGGACGGAGGCGGCGCACACGCCGGTGTCCAGGGACGGGAAGATGTTCAGGATCACGCGGCGGCCGCGCAGCTCCCGCAGGGTCACCGGGGACAGGTCCGCCCCGGTGAGGGTGAAGTCGGGGGCGGGGGAACCCACCTGGGGCAGCTCACCGACGGTGTGGACGGGGGTGCTCTTCATGTGGGTCGTCGCCATGGGGACAGCCTAGGATGGGCGCGGCCGGACGGGAGCGCCCCGCGCCCTGCTCGGCGGACGGCGAACACGGAGGGACCGACCATGACCGAGCCCATAACGTCCAACGTCACCGACACGGCGCTGCTGTTCGAGGGCGGGGGGATGCGCGCCGCGCTCACCTCGGCCGTGGTGGCGGAGCTGCTGCGCGAGCGGATCCACGTGGACTTCGTGGCCGGCATCTCGGCGGGCTCGTCCAACGCCGTGAACTACCTGTCCCGCGACCCGGCCCGTGCGCGGCGCTCGTTCGTGGACTTCGCCGACGATCCTCGGTTCGGCAACTGGCTGAGCTTCCTGCGCGGCAAGGGCCTGTTCAACGCCGAGTACATCTACGAGCACGCCGGCCTGCCCGAGGCGGACCTGCCCTACGACTTCGCCACGTTCCGCGCGAACCCCGCCCGGCTCGTGCTGGGCGGGTTCGACGCCGCGAGCGGCGAGACGCGCTGGTGGGACCGCTCCGACATGACCACCCTGACCGACCTGATGGTCCGCGTCCGCGCGTCGTCCACGATGCCGGTCCTCATGCCCCCCGTGCACGCCGAGGGCACCGTGTTCGTGGACGGCGCCCTCGGCGTGGACGGCGGGATCCCGCTGACCGCGGCGGAGGACGCGGGGTTCGAGAAGGTCCTCGTGGTCCTGACCCGGGAGCGCGGGTACGTGAAACGGCCCGAACGGTTCCCCTCGTTCTACCAGCGCACCTTCCGGCGCTACCCCGCCGTCGCGGACGCGCTGCTCACGCGCTGGCGCCGGTACAACGCCACCCGCGAGCGCCTGTTCGAGATGGAGCGGCAGGGACGGGCCTATCTGTTCGCGCCCGAGACCATGCCCATCGCCAACGGCGAGCGGTCCGTGGCCAAGCTGGCCGCCGCCCACGAGCTCGGCCTGGACCAGGTGCGCCGCGAGATGCCCGCGATCCGCGCGTTCCTGGGGCTGCCGGCGTCCCGCTGAGCCGCGCCTGCTCCGAGCGGCGGGTCAGGCCTCGGCGCGGGCGGCCGAGTCCGGCAGGCCGAACACCGAGTCGAACGCGTAGGCGTACACCGCGGCGTAGACGAGGAAGAACACGAGCAGGCCGGCCTCGATGAGGAACGCCTCCCCCAGCCCGATGCCGAGGATCAGCGCCACCGCGGGCACGAGGAACACGATCAGCCCGCCCTCGAAGCCGACGGCGTGGGCCACGCGCACCCACCAGGGCCGGCCCGTGATCCCGAGGCGGCGTTCGAGGGTCTCGAACACCGAGTTGAACACGATGTTCCACAGCAGGGCCACGGTCGAGGACACCACCGCCACGGCGAGCGAGGGCCCGCCGCCGTTGCCGAGCGCCGCCAGGATCACGGTGGTGAAGAGGATGGCGAGCAGCTCGAAGACCACCGCGTAGACCACGCGGCGCAGCAGGGGCGTCCGGAACACGCGGCGGCGCACGAGGGCGTCCCGGCCTCCCGGGCCCCGCGGCACGTCGGAGGGCGGCGTCGACGCGGGGTCGACGCCCGGGCGGGCGCGGCGGGTCTCGGACACGGCGCCCAGCCTAGGGCTGGCACCGCCGGGCGCCGAATCCGGCGGAACCGGCCGCCCGCCGTTGTCGTGCCTCGGCCACGGGGCGGGCGCGCCTTCACCGCGCCCCGGCCGCCTGCCTAGAGTTCGAGGCATGAAGCTCACCGATGACCTGCTGCAGAAGTTCAACGACCAGATCACCCTCGAGTTCGAGGCGTCCATGGTCTACCGCCAGCTCGCGATCGCCGCCGACGACCTGGACCTGTCCGGGATGGCCGCGTGGCTGCGGCACCAGGCGGACGAGGAGATCGTCCACGCGAACAAGTTCATCGACCACGTCGCCGACCGGGACAGCTTCCCGACGATCGGCGCCATCCCGGCCCCGCCCGTGCAGGCCGGCCTGTCGGCCCTGGAGATCTTCCGGGCCGCGCTCGCGCACGAGCAGAAGGTCTCCGAGGCGATCCGCGAGCTGTACCGGGCCACCGAGTCCGCGGGCGACCTCAACTCGCGCCCGCTGCTGAACTGGTTCCTGGACGAGCAGATCGAGGAGGAGTCCACCGTCTCCGAGATCGTGGGCCAGCTCGAGCTCGTGGGCGACGACGGCTCGGGCCTGCTCCGCATCGACGGCCGTCTGGGCTCCCGTCCCGTGGAGACCACCGAGAACGACGCCTGAGCCCACCGGCGGCCTCGTCGGCCGCGCACGCACCGGCCCGGTCCCCCACGGGACCGGGCCGGTGCGTGTCCGTCCCCGCCGCTATGCTCGACCTGCGCCCTGCCCGCGCACCGGCGCGCCCGTCGGCCCCACCCCAGGAGGAACCATGGTCGGACTCGTAGCCCTGCTCGACGACGTCGCCGCCCTCGCCCGCCTCGCCGCCGCGAGCGTGGACGACGTGGCCGCCGGAGCGGGACGCGCCGCGGCCAAGGCGGCGGGAGTGGTGGTCGACGACGCCGCGGTGACCCCGCAGTACATGGCCGGCGCGGCCGCGGCCCGCGAGCTGCCGATGATCTGGCGGATCACCAAGGGCTCCCTGCGCAACAAGCTCGTGTTCATCCTTCCCGCGCTGCTGCTGCTCGACTGGCTCGCCCCCTGGATCCTGCCGTGGCTGCTGCTGGCCGGCGGCACCTACCTGTCCTATGAGGGCGCGCACAAGGTGTGGGGCAAGCTCGCCGGCCACGGGCATGCCGACGACGAGGAGCCTGCCGTCGAGCGGGGTCCGGAGGCTGAGGACACCGTGGTGCGCGGGGCCATCACCACGGACTTCATCCTGTCCCTGGAGATCATGGTCATCTCCATGAACGAGGTGGCCGACCTGGGCTTCTGGATGCAGGCGGCGATCCTGGCGGTGGTGGCCGTCGTCATCACCGCGGGCGTGTACGGGGTGGTGGGGCTGATCGTGAAGATGGACGACGTCGGCCTGCACCTGCACCAGAACGCCTCCACCTCCGGCGGCCGCTCGTTCGGCGCCGGGCTGGTCAAGGCCATGCCGCACGTGCTGCGCGTGGTGACCGTCATCGGCACCGTGGCGATGCTCTGGGTGGGCGGCCACATCGCCCTCGTGGAGCTGGACGCGCTGGGCGTGCCGTGGCCCTACGCCGTGCAGCACGGGATCGTCGAGCCCGTCACGCACGCCGCCGGCGCGTTCCTCGGCTGGCTCACGGAGACCGCGACGTCGGCTGTGTGGGGCCTGCTCTGGGGCTCGGTCGCGCTCGGGGTGGTCCTGCTCGTCGGACGCCTGCGCGGGAAGAAGGCCGCGCCCGCCCACTGATGCGGCGGCCGACGGGTCCGCCCCCACCCGCGCCCCACGCTGAGGCCCGCAGACGCGCCGCTACGCACGGAACGTGGCGGCGCGTCTGCGGGCCTCGGCGCTGTCTCCGTCTCCCGACGGGCCCCGTCAGTCGGCGGTGAGGAAGGTGCGCACCGCGGAGACGAAGGCCTCGGGCTGGTCGGCGTGCAGCCAGTGGCCGGCGTCACGGACGGTCACGCGCACGACGCGCGGGAACAGCTCCTTCATCCGCGGCACGTCCTCATCCTGGACGTAGTCCGACTCGGCGCCGGCCAGCCACAGGACCGGATGGTCGAACACGCGCTCCGGATCCTCGGGGACCACCGGGTCCGGGAACGAGCCGATCTCCCGCAGGTGCTCGAAGAGCATGGCCACGTTGGGCTGCCACGCGAAGTGCCCGGCCGTGCGCCGCAGGTTCTGCAGCAGGAAGCCGCGCACCCGCGCGTCGTGGACGTGCTCGGCCATGGCGGCGTCGGCCTCGGCCCGCGAGTCGTACGCGTCCAGGTCCATGCGCAGCATGGTGCCCAGCAGGTGCACGAACTCGTCCGTGGCCTGCGGTGAGAGCCGCGGGGAGATGTCCTCCACGATCAGCCGGTCCACGAGCTCCGGGTGCCGCAGGGCGAGCACCATCGCGACCTTGCCGCCCATCGAGTGGCCCAGCAGGTGGACCGGCCCGTCGGCGGCGAGGCCGGCGCGCAGGTGGGCGGCCACCCGGTCCGCGATCTCGCGGTAGTCCACCCGGTCCGTCCAGGGCGAGGCGCCGTGGTCCGGCAGATCGATCAGCTCCACCGTGAAGTCGTCGCCCAGCTCCTTGGCCGGGCCGGTGAAGTTCCGGCCGCGGCCCATGAGGCCGTGCAGGAACGCGACGCGGCGCGGGCCCTCCCCGATGCGGGTGGAGGCCAGGGGTGCGTCGGACGGGGCGGAGGCGGCGGTCGTGTTCACCCGACTCAGGCTAGCGCGGGACCGCGCCGGTGCCTCCCCCGACTTCCAGTCATCTTGACCCTCTGAGATGGGCGGGAACAGTGTCATACTGACCCGAACAGCCCCGCCAGTCCGCCCCGGGAGGTCCCATGCCGGTCGCTGAGGCCCGCGTCAGCGTCGCCGTGTCCACGGCCGTCTTCGGCGTGCGCCCGGACCCGCACGGCGTGCCCCGCCTCTGCGTCGCCCTCGTCCCGCGGATGCGCGAGCCGTTCCTGGACCGGTGGGCGCTGCCGGGCGCGTGGCTCGGCGCGGACGAGGAGCTGGCCGACGTCGCCGCACGCGTGGCCGCCGAGTGCGTGCCCGGTCCCGTCCGTCGCCTCGAGCAGCTGGCGGCGTTCGGCGCCGTGGACCGTTCCCCCACCGGACGCGTCCTCACGGTGGCCCACTGGGCGCTCAGCCCCGTCCTGGACGACGACGGCGCCGCCCCGGCGTCCCGCCCGGACCCGGACGTGGCCGGGCTGCCCATCGGGGTCCATGTGCGCTGGCACCGGGCCGACGCGCCGCCCGCGCTGGCGTTCGACCACGCGCAGATCCTGGCGGCGGCCGTGGCGCGCCTGCGCGCGGACCTGCCGCGAGCCGGCGTCGGGCACGCGCTGCTGGGGCCCTCCTTCACCCTCGCCGAGCTGCGCGCCGTGCACGAGGCCGTCCTCGGCCGCGGCCTCGACGCCGCCAACTTCCGCCGCGCCACCCTCGCCGCCGGGGCCCTCGAGGAGACCGGCGAGGTCCGCGGCGGCACCCCGCACCGCCCGCCCAAGCTCTACCGCTACCGGCCCGCCGGGCCCGGGACCGACCCCGATCCCGCCGGGCCGGATGCCCGCCGCTGACCCACCAGCCCCGACCCAGGAGTCACCCATGACCACCCCGACCGGGACCACCGCCTCGGTGGCCCGCACCCTGACCCTGATCGACAAGGACGCCGCGCGCGGCTCCTCGTGCTCCCCCGACCTGACCCGCGGCCCCTGGGCGTTCGACGCCGGCCTACCCGCCTACGGCCCCGGCGCATCGCAGGACGACGTCGTCCCGGCCGACGCCCCCGTGCAGGGCCGCATCCCCGAGGAGTACCAGCGGGCCTCCGACGAGGAGCTCCACGCCCGGATCAGCGCCGCGCGGCAGACACTCGGCGAACGCGTCGTCGTGCTGGGCCACTTCTACCAGCGCGACGAGGTCGTCCAGCACGCCGACTTCGTGGGCGACTCCTTCCAGCTCGCGCGGGCCTCCCAGGGCCGGCCCGAGGCGGAGGCGATCGTGTTCTGCGGCGTGCACTTCATGGCGGAGACCGCGGACCTTCTCTCCACCCCGGACCAAGCCGTCATCCTGCCCAACCTCGCCGCCGGCTGCTCCATGGCGGACATGGCCGACCTGGACTCGGTCGAGGACGCGTGGGAGCAGCTCGAGGCGGTCTACGGCACCGAGCCGGACGACGACGGGCGCGTGCCCCTGCTGCCCGTGACCTACATGAACTCCTCCGCGGCCCTCAAGGGCTTCGTCGGCGAGCGCGGCGGCATCGTGTGCACGTCCTCCAACGCCTCGGCCGTGCTGGACTGGGCGTTCGAGCGTGCCCAGCGCGTCCTGTTCTTCCCGGACCAGCACCTGGGCCGGAACACGGGCCGCGCCAGGGGGATCCCACTCGAGCAGATGCCGACGTGGAATCCCCGCCTGCCGCTGGGCGGGAACTCCGAGGACGCCCTGCGGGACGCGAAGGTCCTGCTGTGGCACGGCTTCTGCTCGGTGCACCGCCGCTTCACTGTGGCGCAGATCGAGCAGGCCCGCGCCGAGCACCCGGACGTCCAGGTGATCGTGCACCCCGAGTGCCCCCTGCCCGTGGTGGAGGCCGCGGACTCCTCCGGGTCCACGGACTTCATCGTCAAGGCCATCCAGGCGGCGCCGGCCGGCTCGACCTTCGCGATCGGCACCGAGATCAACCTCGTGCAGCGCCTGGCCGCCCAGCACCCCGAGCACACGATCTTCTGCCTCGACCCCGTGATCTGCCCGTGCTCCACGATGTACCGCATCCACCCCGGTTACCTCGCGTGGGTGCTCGAGGAGCTCGTGGCCGGCCGCGTGGTCAACCGGATCACCGTGCCCGCGTCCGTGGCCGACCCGGCCCGCACCGCGCTCGAGCGGATGCTGGCCGTCGCGCCGAAGCAGTCGGCCGCGCAGTCCGCCGGGGCTGGGACGTGACCCCGGCCGACCGCGCCCCGACGACACCGGCCCCGCGGCCGGACGTGGAGCGGATCGTGGCCGCAGCGCTCGCCGAGGACGCGCCCTGGGGTGACGTCTCCTCGGAGGCCTTCGTCCCGGAGCAGGCCCGGATCACCGCGCGCGTGGTGGCCCGCGAGGCCGGGGTGCTCTCCGGCACGAACGCCCTCGAGGCCGCCTTCCGGCTCGTCGACCCGGCCGTGTCCGTCACCCTGCACCTGGCCGACGGCGCCGACCTGTCCCCCGGCGCCGTCGTCGCCGAGGTCGCGGGCCCCGCCCGCTCGGTGCTGCGCGCCGAGCGCGTGGCGCTGAACCTCGTCCAGCGCCTGTCCGGGATCGCCACGACGACGGCCGCCCACGTGGCCGCCGTGCGCGCCGGCGGCGGGCACGCGCGGGTGGTGGACACCCGCAAGACCACCCCGGGTCTGCGCGTGCTCGAACGGCAGGCGGTGCGGGACGGAGGCGGGCACAACCACCGCTTCAGCCTCTCGGATGCCGTGATGCTCAAGGACAACCACCTGGCCGCGCTGGGGTTCGGCGGTGCCGGCGACCCGGGCGAGGCCCTCACCGCGGCCCTGCGCGCCGGGATGGCCCGCCTGCCGCACACCACCCACGTGGAGGTGGAGGTCGACCGGCTCGAGCAGATCCCGGCGGTGCTCGCCGCCGGGGTCGACACGATCATGCTGGACAACTTCTCGCCGGCCGAGCTGCGGGCCGGCGTCGAGCTCGTGGCGGGCCGCGCCGTCGTCGAGGCCTCCGGCGGGGTGAGCCTCGAGACGATCGGGGCGATCGCGGCCACGGGCGTGGACGTGATCTCGGTGGGAGCGCTGACCCATACCGTCCAGTCCCTGGACCTGGGCCTGGACGCCGTGGTCGAGGAGGTCTCGCCGCGCCGATGAGCACCGCCCTCGACCTGGACCACGCGGCCACCGCGCCCGTCCGGCGCAGCGCACTGGAGGCGATGTGGCCCGCACTCACCGGCGTCTACGGCAACCCGTCCTCGGCGCACGAGGCCGGCCGGGCGGCGGCGGCCCTGCTCGAGGACGCCCGCGCGCGGGTGGCCTGCGCGATCGGCGCCCGGGCCGGGCAGGTCGTGTTCACCTCGGGCGGCACGGAGGCCGACGCGCTCGCCGTGCTCGGCACGGTGCGCGCCCGGATCCTCGCCGGCCGCCCGGCGGGCCACGTGCTGACCACGGGGATCGAGCACAGCGCGGTGCGGCAGTCCTGTGACCAGCTGGCCCGGCTGCACGGCGTCGAGGTCGAGCACCTCGCGCTGGACCGGGACGGCCTGACCTCGGCGGACGACCTCGCCGCCCGCCTGCGCCCGGACACCGCGCTGGTCAGCGTGCACCTGGCCCACAACGAGGTGGGCACGGTGCAGCCGGTGGCCGAGCTGGCCGCCGTCGCCCGGGAGGCGGGCGTGCCGGTGCACGTGGACGCGGTGCAGGCCGCGGGGCAGATCCCGGTGGACGTGCGCGCCCTCGGGGCGGATCTGGTGGCGCTGTCCGGGCACAAGGTGGGCGGGTCCAAGGGGGTCGGCGCGCTGTGGGTGCGCCCGGGTCACGCCCTGGAACCGCTCGTGCCCGGTGGCGGCCAGGAGCGGGGCCGGCGGTCCGGGACGCAGAACGTGGCCGGCGCGGCCGGGTTCGCGGCCGCCTTCGAGGAGGCCGAGGCGGAGCGCGCCGCGGCCGCGGACGCGTGGGCCGGGCTGCGGGACCGGTTCGCGGCGCGCGTGCTCGACGGCGTCCGGGAGCTCGTGCCCGACGCGCGGCTGACCGGCCATCCCGCCCGACGGCTGCCACGCCACGCCTCGTTCGTGCTGCCCGGCGTGAACGGCGAGTCGGTGCTGGAGGAGGCGGCCCGCCGGGGCGTGCTGGCCTCGGCGGGGTCCGCGTGCTCGGCCCACGACGCCGAGCCGTCCCCGGCCCTGCTCGCGCTGGGCCTCAGCGAGGACGAGGCCCGCACGGCCCTGCGCTGCACGTTCGGCCCGGACGCCGACGCCCCGCTGCTCGAGGCCGCGGCGGACGCGATCGTCGACGCCGTCCGGACGGTCGCCGCCCTGCGCTGAGCGGCCCCGGGCCGGTCGACCCCGCTGCCGCCGGGGCCGGCGTCGGACGTTCACCCGGGGGTCAGCCCGAGGCCACACACCCGGGGGCCTGGCCGAGTCCGGCCGTTCGCGCCTGCACGCCACGCTGCGCGCGGTCGACGAGGACGGGCTGGTGCTGCGCGGCCGCTTCGCTCGCGGGCTGACCCTGCGCTCCGGCTGGGTCGACGGGGCCGCCGAGCACACCGCGAAGATCCTCGCGGACACGCTGCCCTCCGGCGCCCGCTTCGAGGTGACGTACGCGTTCGAGGACGAGACCGGCCGCCTGGGCGAGTCGGCCGTGGCCCGCTTCACGACGGCGCCCGGCGAGCGTGGCAGGAGTACATGCCGATCGCCGACTCCACGGCCCTGCACCGCGGCTCCGGCCTCGCGCCCACCCGCATCCACCGCAGGATCCCCCGCGGCGCGACGCTCGACGTGTTCGCCCTGGACATGCGCACCCACAAGGGCGAGAACACCCAGCGTCTCGAGACCCACGAGACCCCGATCCTGGGCGAGGAACAGCTGCAGTGGCTCATCCGCGGGCTGCGCGCGGCGTTCACCGACTTCGAGCCGTTCTGGGAGTTCGTGGCCGGCCCCATCAACGCCGGATCGTCCGGCCCGAACACGCTGGACGGCACCTTCGGCCCGCGCCTGGACTTCGAGGCGCACGGGCCGGTCATGGGCTCGCCGCGCTCCGGCGAGCACCAGTACTTCGGCCACGTCGAGATCCCCGAGGACGGCCGCGAGTTCCGGGTGCGTCTGATCAACGCCGTCGGCCGGACGGTCTACTCGCGCACGCTGACGGCTGCCTGATCCGCGGTGTCGGCGGCGTCGGCGGACCGTCAGTCGGTGATCAGGCCCTCCTCGCGGAGCCAGTCCCACGCGACCTGGGTGGGCTCCTCGCCGTCGACGTCCACCCGAGCGTTCAGGCGCGCGGCCGTCGCGTTGTCCAGGCGCGCAGTCACGGGCGCCAGCAGGTCGGCGATCTCGGGGTGCTGGGCCAGGACCTCCTCGCGCACGATGGGGGCTGCGTTGTACTTCGGGAAGAAGCTCAGCGGGTCCTGCAGGGTCGTCAGGTCCAGCGCGGCGATCCGCCCGTCCGTGGAGTACGCCTCCCCGAAGGTGCACGTCCCGTCCGCCACCGCGGCGAACACCGCCCCGATGTCCATCTGGCGCAGCCGGGATCCGGTGGGCCGTTCGATCCCGTAGGCCTCGAGCATGGGCAGGAATCCGTCGTTGCGGGCGGCGAATTCGGCACTCACGCAGAAGGACTGGTCCTCCGTGGGGAGGTCCTTGATGTCCGCGAGTGTCTCCACGCCGAGCTCCTCCGCACGGTCCTGGCGCACGGACAAGGTGTAGGTGTTGTCGAGTTCGGTCGGCGGCAGCCACACCAGGCCCTGCTGCGCGTCCTCGTCCCGGACCGCGGCCCACTGCGCCTGGGGGTCCGGGATCGGATCGGTGTGGCCCAGGTACGTGATCCAGGCCGTCCCCGTGTAGTCCCACTCGACGTCCACGACGTCCGCGACCTGGGCCTGGCGCGCACTGAGCGAACCCGGCATGTTGGTCAGATCCTCGACGTCGGCCCCCGCGGAGCGCAGCAGGATCGCGGTGATCTTGCCGAGCACGACGCCCTCGTTGAAGTTCTTGGACCCCACCGCCACGTGGGCGCCCTCGAGGTCGATCCCGGCGACGTCGCCGGCGGGCGTGCCCGAGGGCAGGTAGCCGCCGGCGGTGCTCAGCCCGCACCCGGACAGGACCAGGGAGGCCGCCAGGCCGAGCACGGCGAGCACGGCGCGAGCGGGGGTCCGGCCGCGGCGGCGAGATGGGATGGTCGCGCGCGGGGTGGTCATGCGAGCCCCCTCGGCGTGGCCAGCGTCTCGACGAGGCGGCCGATCCACTCGATCATCAGGGCGAGGGCGGCCACGAGGATCGCCCCCGAGACGAGCAGCGGGAAGCGGAACAGGACGATCCCGGTCTGGATGAGCAGGCCGAGGCCGCCGGCGTCGATGAACGTCGCGAACGCCCCGGTGCCCACCAGCAGCACCAGGGCGGTCCGCAGACCCGCCATGATCACGGGCAGGGCCAGGGGCAGCTCCACCCGGAGCAGGGTCTGCAGCGGCGACATGCCCATGCCGCGGGCCGCCTCGACGACGGTGGGGTCGACGCCCCGCAGCCCGGCCAGCGTGTTGGCCAGCACGGGCAGGAACGCGTAGAGGGACAGGGCCAGGACGGCGACCCGGAAGCCGAACCCCCACGCCATGGCGAGCAGGACGATCACACCGATCACGGGGGCGGCCTGACCGGCGTTGGCCAGCCCCATGGCGACGGGGGTGAACCGCCGGGCGGCGGGGCGGCTCAGCAGCACGCCGAGCGGGACGGCCGTCGCCACGACCAGAACGGTGGACACGCCGACGAGGGCCAGGTGCTCGGCGGTGAGGCGCAGGACGGTGGGCCAGGTCAGCAGCCGGGCCTCGACGTCGTCGAGGGCGGCTCCGCGCACCCAGACGGTCCACCCGATCAGCAGGGCGGCCACCAGCAGCGGCAGGCCGATCAGGAGCAGGCGGTCTTCGGCGGAGGCCGAACGCAGCCGGGCGATCATGGCTGAGCCTGCTCGTCGGCGGCGCGGGCGTGCGCGCGCAGTGTCGGATAGTCGAGCAGACCGATGACCGTGCCATCACGGACCACGGCGATCTCCTCCGTCGGGGCCATGACCAGCGCCGCGAGGGCTTCGCTGATCGGGGTGGCCGCGTCGAGCACGGGCCCGCCCGGCAGCGGGCCCGTCGGGTGGTGTGCGATCGGGCGCAGCGGCAGCGAGTCGACCGACCGCAGCCCCAGCCGCTTGAGCCCCGCCCCCGACCCCACGAGGTCGGCCACGAACTCGGTGGCCGGCCGAGCCAGGACCTCTTCGGGGGTGGCGTACTGGGCCACGTGCGCGCCGGGTTCGAGCACCAGGATCCGGTCGCCCAGGAGCACGGCCTCGTCCACGTCGTGGGTGACCATCACGATGGTCTTGCCCACCCTGGCCTGGATGTCGAGCATCTCCTGCTGCAGGCGCTCGCGGGTGAGGGGGTCCACGGCGCCGAAGGGCTCGTCCATGAGCAGCACGGGAGGATCCGCCGCGAGGCCCCGGGCCACGCCGACGCGCTGCTGCTGTCCGCCGGACAGCTCGCGCGGGAAACGGTCTCGATAGATCGCCGGGTCCAGGCCGACCAGGTCGAGCAGCTCGTCCACGCGGTCGGCGATGCGCCGGCGGTCCCACTTGAGCAGGCGCGGCACCAGGCCGACGTTCTCGGCGACGGACAGGTGGGGCATCATCCCGCCACCCTGCACGACGTAGCCGATCTGACGGCGCAGCCGGGTGGGGTCACGGCGTGTGATGTCCTCCCCGCCGATCAGGATCCGCCCGGAGGTGGGCTCGATGAGGCGGTTGATCATCTTCAGCGAGGTGGTCTTGCCGCAGCCGGACGGGCCGACGAACACCACGGTCTCCCCCGCGGGGATGACGAGGTCCAGGGCGTCCACGGCGGGACGGTCCTGCCCCGGATAGAGCTTCGTCAGGGACTCGAGACGGATCTCGGCCCCGGCGTCACGGTCGGTGCTCATGCGCGCAGTCCCTTCGAGATGGTGAGCCGGCCGAGCAGCACGAGCAGCCCGTCCAGGACGAGGGCGACGACGACGATGCCGAGGGTGCCCACGAGGGCGTAGTTCAACGCGTTGGCGCCGCCCAGGGAGACCAGCCCCGTGAAGATGTACGAGCCCAGTCCGGGCCCCAGGACGTAGGCCGCGACCGCGGCCACGCCCATGCCGAGCTGGCCCGCGACCCGGATGCCGGTGAGGATCACGGGCCAGGCCAGCGGGAGACGCACCCGGGTGAACAGCGCCACCGGCCCCATGCCCATCCCCCGGGCGGCCTCCAGCACCTCCGGGTCCACGCCGCGCAGACCCACGAGCGCGTTGCGGAGGATGGGCAGCAGGGCATAGAAGACCACCACCACGACGGCGGGGACGGTCCCGATGCCCACCAGGGGGATCAGGACGCCGATGAGCGCGAAGGAGGGCAGGGTCAGCCCGACGGCCGTGAAGGCGTTCGCGATCGGGGTCAGGGCCTTGATCCGCGTGGCGATCACGGCCAGCGCGATGGCGAGCACGGTGGCGATGGCCAGCGCCTGCAGCACGAGCCACCCGTGCTGCCACGCCCGGAAGAGGATGTCGGGCCAGCGTGAGGCGAGGAACTCGCTCATGCGGCCTCCACGCCGGCAGCGCACCCCTGGGCGGCCCGGGCGTCTGCGGGGCGGGGCAGGACCGTCATCGTCGTCTCCTTCGGTCCGGGTGGGTCGGGCGTGCTCTTGCACGCTCCCCGAGATGGTGGCGCTCCCTGTGTTCTGCGCCACGAAGGGGGTCACCGGCACCGCCAAGGATGGCCTACCGACCGGGCGACGGGCAGGACGGCCTGCGCTAGCGTGTCGGCCATGTCTCGCTCCCACTCCGACGCCCTCGACGCGTCCGGCCCCGACTCCGGGGGCGCCGTCGCCGTGCCCCGCCGCCGCGTCGGCCTGCTGCCCCGCATCCTCGTCGCGATCGTGGCCGGCGTCCTCGTCGGCCTGGTCGCGCCGACCTGGCTCGTGCAGGCCTTCGCCACCTTCAACGGGCTGTTCTCGAACTTCCTGGGTTTCATCGTCCCGGTGCTGATCCTGGCGCTCGTCGCCCCCGCCATCGGCGACATCGGCCGGGGCGCGGGGAAGCTGCTGGCCCTGACCGGCGGCATCGCCTACGGCTCCACCCTGGTCGGCGGCTTCGGCGCCCTGCTGGTCTGCCTGCTCGTCTTCCCGCTGATCCTCACGCCCGGGTCCTTCGAGGGGATGGCCAACCCTGAGGACGCGCTGCTCGGCCCGCTGTTCGAGGTGCAGATGGACCCGCCCTTCGGCGTGATGACGGCCCTGCTGCTCGCGTTCGTGCTCGGCATCGGCCTGACGACGCTGCCGCGCGGCGCCCTGCACGAGAGCTTCGACCAGCTGCGATCCATCATCGAGCGGGTCGTCATGGGCCTGATCGTGCCGCTGCTGCCCGTCTACATCTTCGGCGTGTTCCTGAACATGACCGCCGCCGGCGAGGTCTTCAAGGTCATCACCACGTTCCTCGGCGTGATCCTGCTGGTCTTCGGCCTCACCGTGGTGCTGCTGCTCGTCCAGTACGTCGTCGCGGGCGCGATCGCGGGCCGCAACCCGTTCACGGCACTGAAGACGATGCTGCCGGCCTACGCGACGGCCCTGGGCACCTCGTCCTCGGCGGCGACCATCCCGGTGACCCTGCGCCAGACCCTGCTGCTCGGCGTGCGCCGGCCGATCGCCTCGTTCGTCGTGCCGCTGTGCGCGACGATCCACCTGGCCGGCTCCACGGTGAAGATCGTCTCGTTCTCCATCGCGGTGCTGTTCCTCTCGGGCCAGTCGATCGACGTCCCGGTGTTCGTGGGCTTCATCTTCATGCTGGGCGTCACCATGGTCGCGGCGCCCGGCGTGCCCGGCGGCGCGATCGTGGCGGCCTCGGGCCTGCTGTCCTCGATGCTCGGCTTCACCGAGCCGCAGGTCGCGCTCATGGTCGCCACGTACATCGCCATCGACTCCTTCGGCACCGCCACCAACGTGACCGGCGACGCCGCCATCGCGATGATCGTCGACAGGATCGCCGGAGACCGTCTCATCGAGGACTCCGAGGACGAGGGCCTGGAGCGCCTCGACGACCAGGAGGCCGCCACCGGCGCCGACGCCGGCTGACCCGCCCCGCACACACCACGGCCCCCTCCCTGTCTGCAGCTCAGGGAGGGGGCCGTCGTCGGGACGGGCGGTGTCAGCCGCGCAGGTCCCGCTCGGCCTCGGCGCGCACCGCGCGCCGCTGCCCCGGGGAGCGCACGACGACGTCGCTCATCTCCTCGAGCGTCTTGCCCTTGGTCTCGGGCACGAAGGCCGCCACGAAGGCCAGGGACAGCGCCGCCATGACCGCGTACAGGCCGTAGGCGAGGGTCAGGCCGATGTCCGCCAACCACGGGAACGTGGTGGAGACGGTGAAGTTCGCCGCCCACTGCGCGGCGGCGGCCACGGCGAGCGCGCCGGCGCGGATGCGGTTCGGGAACATCTCGCCCAGCAGCACCCAGACCAGCGGACCCCAGGTGGCGCCGAAGAACACCACGAAGGCGTTCGCGGCCACCAGCGCCACCGTGGACCACGGTTGCGGCAGGGACACGGACTCGCCGCCGCCCGTCTGCGCGAAGGAGAAGGCCAGTGCCATCAGGCCGAGGCTGACCGTCATGCCGGCGGAGCCGGCGATCAGCATGGGGCGACGGCCGACGCGGTCCACCAGGGCGATCGCGATGAGGGTGACGGCGATGTTCGTGACCGAGGTGATCACGGTGACCGTGAGGGCGTCCGACTCCCCGAAGCCCACCGAGCGCCACAGGGTGGTGGAGTAGTAGAAGATCACGTTGATGCCCACGGCCTGCTGGAAGACGGAGAGCAGGATGCCGATCCACACGATCGGCTGCAGGCCCGCCGCCGGTCCACGCAGGTCCGCCAGCGACTCGCGGCGCTCCGAGTCCAGCGAGCGCCGGATGTCCTCGATCATCAGGTTCACCCGGTCCACACCGGTGAACTCGTGCAGGACCTCGGCCGCCTCGTCCGTGCGGCCGCGGGCGACCAGGTAGCGCGGGGACTCCGGCAGCTTCAGGGCGAACAGGCCGTACAGCACCGCCGGGACGGCCTCGGCCAGGAACATCCAGCGCCAGGCGTCGACGCCGAGCCAGAACGGCTGCGCCGCTCCCCCGGCCATCGTCGCGAAGAGCGCGTCCGTGAGGAGCGCGGCGAAGATGCCCAGGACGATCGCCAGCTGCTGGAGCGAGCCGAGGCGACCGCGCACATGGGCCGGGCTGACCTCCGCGATGTACGCCGGAGCGATCACGGACGCGGCGCCCACGCCCAGGCCGCCGACCATGCGCCAGAAGATCAGGTCGACCACGCCGAACGCCAGACCCGAGCCGATGGCGGAGACCAGGAACAGGATCGCGGCGATTACCATCACGGGCACGCGGCCGCGGCGGTTGGCGATCGGCCCGGCGAACCAGGCGCCGAGAGCGCAGCCGATCAGCGCCGAGGAGACGGCGAAGCCCGTGAGACCGGCGCCGAGGCCGAACTCCCCGGCGAGGGCGTCCACGGCACCGTTGATGACCGAGGTGTCGAAGCCGAACAGGAAGCCGCCGAGCGCGGCGGCGACCGAGATGCCGACCACCTTGGCGTTGAGGCGAGACGTCGCGGCGCCGCCGGACCGGGTCGCTGTCATGGTGGGTCCTCTCTGGGTGGCGCCCGACGGCCCGCTGCGCGCCGGTGCGTCCGCACAGTGTGTTCTCCGCTCAGCGAGCGTGCAAGTCGCACAGCCCCTCGCCCCGCCCACGGTGAGGCGGCGGGGCAGAATGAGGGCCATGTTCGTCGTCCTGGGCCCCGCCCCCGCCTCCGTCGGCAGCCCCGGCACCTGGTGGGCCCTGGACGGGGAGGGCGATGACGCCGTTCCCCTGGGCTCCTGCGCCGCCGGGTCCGTGGCCGGGCTCGTGGCCGGTCTGCCCGCCCGCCTGGGCGTGGACCCGAGCACGGTCCGCTGGGTGCTCGCCGACGTCGGGACGGAGTACGCCGCCTGGCTGGCGGCGGGGGTGCGGGTGGATCGGTGCTGGGACGTGGCCCTCGTCCAGCGGATCCTGCGGCACGCGGCGACGGCGCCGGGCAGCGGGGTGCGTTACACGCCCGTGGCGCAGCTCGAGGTCGCCGACCCGACGGAGCCCGAGCGCCCGGCGCGGGTGCCCGCCGGTCAGGAGTCCTTCTTCGACCTGCCGGACGAGTCCGGCCCCGCCCCGGACGTCACCGTGCTCGCGGCGGAGCTGGCCGCGCAGCGGGCGGCCGTCGAGGGCTCGGCCCACCCGCACCGGCTGCGGCTGCTCGCGGCGGCGGAGTCGCAGGGCGCACTCGTGGCCGCAGAGATCCGGGCGGCGGGTCTGCCGTGGGACCGGGGCGTGCACGAGGCGCTCCTCGCCGAGCAGCTCGGCCCCCGGCCTGCACCGGGCGAGCGTCCCGCCCGCCTGCAGACCCTGGCCGAACGCATCGCCGACGTCCTGGGCTCCCCCGGGCTGAGCCCCGACTCGCAGCCGAGCCTGCTGCGGGCGCTGCAGACGGCGGGCGTGGCCGTGGAGTCCACGCGGCAGTGGGACCTGAAGCACTGGATCGACGCCGGCGGCGCGGAACGCGAGGCGCGGGCCGCGCTGCTCGCGCCTCTGCTGGAGTACAAGGCCCTGGCCCGGCTGTGGACGGCCAACGGCTGGCACTGGCTGGACCAGTGGATCGGCGACGACGGCCGGTTCCACGCCGCCTACCTGGTCGGCGGCGTGGTGACCGGGCGGTGGGCCGCCCACGGCGGTGGGGCCATGCAGGTCCCGGCCGGGGTGCGCGACGCCGTCCGCGCAGACCCCGGGTGGACGCTGACCGTGGCCGACGCCTCCCAGGTGGAGCCGCGCATCCTCGCCGCGATGGCCGCCGACGAGGCGCTGGCCCGTGCCGGGACCACGCCCGACCTGTACCGGGAGGTGGCGGAGCAGGGCCGGGCGGCCGGCACCGCGCTGGCCGACCGCGGGCGCGCGAAGATCGCCCTGCTGGGTGCGATGTACGGCTCGACGACGGGCGACTCCGCGGCGCTCATGCCGCACCTGCGCCGGCTCTACCCCCGAGCGATCGGCCTGCTCGAGCGGGCGGCCTCCGTCGGCGAGGGAGGCGGCCAGGTGTCCACGTGGCTGGGCCGCTGGTCCCCCGCGCCGGGGCGGAAGTGGCAGGAGTCCGTGTCCGACGTCGGCACCCAGGCCGCCGAGTCCGCGGCCCGGCGACGGCGGCGCTCCCAGGGCCGCTTCACCCGGAACTTCGTGGTGCAGGGCACCGCGGCCGAGTGGGCGCTGTGCTGGATGGGCGAGATCCGCCGTCGACTGCGCTCGGCCGGCATGCGCACGGAACTCGTGTTCTTCGTCCACGACGAGGTCGTCCTGCACGGCCCGGCCACGGAGGCCGAGGCCGTGCGGACGGTCGTGGCGGAGTCCGCGAGCGCCGCCGGCCGCCTGCTGTTCGGTCCCGCCCCCGTGGACTTCCCGCTCACCGTCTCCAGCGTGGGGTCGTACGCGGACGCGAAGTGAGCGACGGGGCGGCAGGGCGACGGTCGCGGTCATGGCCTCCGTGCGCCGCACCGGGCCGAGGACCCTCGGACCTGGCACGATGCGGGACGAGGGCCGATCCTGGAGAGCGCCCGAGACACCCTTGTGAAGGAGACCGCATGCCCGTCGCCCCGCGTCCGTCCGACGGCGCCGCGTCCTCGGTCTTCACCCCGCACCAGCAGCGCATCCTCGCGGTGCTCCTCATCCCGATCTTCATGTCCCTGCTGGCCGTGTCCAGCATCAACGTGGCCCTGCCCGCCCTGCAGCGGGGCCTGGACGCCAGCGACGCGGAGCTGCAGTGGGCCATCTCCGGCTACACCCTCGTGTTCGGCATGGTGCTCGTGCCGGCGGGCCGGGCGGGTGACCTCTTCGGCCGCCGCCGGCTGTTCCTGGTGGGCCTCGGCGTGTTCGCGCTCGGTGCGCTCCTGTCCGGCCTGGCGCCCACGGGCGTCCTGCTCGTGCTCGCGCGCCTGGTCATGGGCGTGGGCGCGGGCCTGCTCAACCCGCAGGTCACCGGCTTCATCCAGGGCGAGTTCTCCGGCGCCTCCCGCGCCCGGGCGTTCGGGGCGCTCGGCGCCGTCGTCGGGGTGTCCGTGGCGGTGGGGCCGCTGCTCAGCGGCGGGCTCATCGCGTGGCTCGGCGGCGACCTCGGCTGGCGCGCGACCTTTCTGGTGAACGTGCCCATCGCCCTCGGCGCCCTGATCGTGGCCCGCCAGTGGCTGCCGCGCACCGCCCCCGAGCGGGCGCGGCGTCCGGACCTGGACCCGGTCGGCGTCGTCCTGCTGGCCGGCGCCCTCGTGGCCGTCATGCTCCCGTTCCTGGACCGTGAGCTCGGGCCGTGGCGGTTCGTGCTCGTGCCCGTCGGCATCGGCCTGGCCGCCCTCTGGACACGCTGGGAGGCCCGCTACGCCCGACGGGGCCGCGCCCCGATGGTGGACCTGCGCCTGTTCCAGACCCGCAGCTTCGCGTGCGGCGCCCTGCTGATCGCCATCTACTTCACCGGCTCGACCAGCATGTTCGTGGTGATCGCCATGTTCATGCAGAACGGGCTGGGCTACCCGGCGCTGCACGCCGCACTCATCGGCCTTCCCTCGGCGGTCATGTCGAGCGTGATGTCCACCGTGGCCGGTCGCGTGGTGCTGCGCACGGGCCGGAAGATCGTCGTCCTCGGCATCGCGCTGGCGCTGCTCGCCGTCGTGGGCTCCATCGGGGTGGCGTGGGCCAACCGGGAGTTCGGCCTGAGCCCGTGGTGGCTGCTGCTCACCCTCGCCATCTTGGGTGCCGGGCAGGGGCTGGTGGTCTCCCCCAACCAGACCCTCAGCCTGGCCGAGGTCCCGCCGCGGCACTCCGGCACGGCCGGCGGCGTCCTGCAGACCGGCCAGCGCGTCGGCACGGCCGTCGGCACCGCCGTGATCGTGGGGGTGTTCCTGGGCGTCGCCTCCGGTGCCGACTGGGACGGGGCGTTCATGGCCGCCTTCACCCTGGTGGCGGGGTGCATGGCGCTCGCGCTCCTCGTCGCACTCGCGGACCTGCGCGGACCACGGACGGCGGCGCCCCGTGGCTGAGCCCCGCCCCGGCGACGTGCGCGTCACCCCCGGCCCCGGCGCACCCCGCGGGCTGGTCATCCCCGCGGGCGAACTCGTCGAGCGCTTCTCCCACGCCTCCGGCCCGGGCGGTCAAGGCGTGAACACGGCGGACTCGCGGGTCCAGCTCAGCCTGGACCTGGCGGCCACCTCCGCCCTCGACGACGTCCAGCGCGCCCGCGTCCTCGCGCGGCTGGCGCCCCGGCTGGCCGGGACGGTCCTCACCGTCAGCGTGGCGGAGCACCGGGCCCAGCGGCGCAACCGGGTGGCCGCCCGCGAGCGGCTCGCGGCGCTGCTGCGCGAGGCCCTGGCCCCGCCGACGCCGCGGCGTGCTACCAAGCCGACGCGCGGCTCTCGGCGGCGCCGCCTGGAGGCCAAACACCGTCGCTCCGAGGTGAAGCGCACGCGCCGCCGCCCCGGCCTCGACTGAGGCCGCTCGCCCGCCGGCCGCGCGGGCTCAGACGCGGGTGTTCTGCGATTCCGGGGCCAGGGGCGCGTGGGCGGGGTTGGACAGGGAGAGCACGACGGCGGCCACGCGCGGGTGTTCGAGGAGGGCGTCCTCCACGCGCTGGAGCAGGACCGCGGCCTCGCTCTCCCGCTCGTCCCCGGCCAGGTCCACGGCCCCGACGACGAAGAGCTTCTCCGGGCCGACGTACTCGAGGTGCAGGTAGCTCACGGAGAGCACCTCGGGCCGCTCCAGCAGCCAGCGCAGCACCCGGGTCCGGACCACCGGGTCGGCGACCTCGCCGACGAGGAACGCCATGTTCCGCGAGAGCAGGAAGATCGCGACGACCCCGAGCAGCACGCCCACGAGGATCGAGCCGGCGGCGTCCCACCGGGGGTCCCCGGTGAGCTGGTGCAGGGCGAGGGCGGCGGCCGCGATGACCAGGCCGATCAGGGCCGAGGCGTCCTCCACCCACACGGCGCGCAGGGTGGGGTCCGAGGTCTGGCGCAGGAACGTGGCATCGCTGATGTGCCGCCGCTCCGCGTCGCGGCGGACGCGCCGGTGCGCGTTCAGGAACGAGATGCCCTCGAGCACGAACGCGACGGCGAGCACGATGTACGCGATCGTGTACTCCGCCTCCTCCTCGGGGGCGGACCAGGCCGTGATCCCGTGCCAGACCGAGACCGCCGAGCCCACCGCGAACAGGCCGAAGGCCGCGACCATCGACCACACGTAGGCCGCGCGCCCGTAGCCCAGCGGGTGCCGCGCGTCGGGGGCTCGGCCGGCCCGACGCTCCGCCAGCAGCAGGAAGACCTCATTGCCGGCGTCGGCCCAGGAGTGCGCGGCCTCCGCCACCATCGCGGCTGAGCCGGTGACCGCGCCCACGATCGACTTGACGACGGCGATCACCGTGTTCACGCCGAGGGCGATCAGGACGGTCAGCAGGCTCTCGCCGCCGGTCTCTGCGGCGGGCGAGGCGGAGTGAGCGGGCGGGGTGCGGGTCATCCTTCGAGTCTGCCCCTGCAGGCGGGTGCCGGACCAGGCTCGCCGTGTCCGGGTCCGCCGGTCCAGGAGCGCGAGATGGGGTCCACGCGGATCGGCGTCGCCGAGCCCGTGAGGTCTCCGCATGCGCGGCCTAGCTGTAAGAGGGCATGACGGATTCTCCCCTGCATCTCGACCATCCCGGCGTCCCGCGCATCATCGTGCTCGGCGCGACGGGCTACGCCGGATCCCTCGTCGTGGACGCCCTCCTGGCCCAGGGTGCACGGCCCGTGCTGGCGGGCCGGAACCGGGACTCGCTCCAGCACGCGGCGACGCAGCACGACGGGCTGGAGGTCGCCGTCGCCGACGCCGGGGACCCCACCTCGCTGAGGGCCCTGGTCACAGAGGGCGATGTGCTGGTCTCCACGGTCGGCCCCTTCGAACGCTACGGCCGACCCGTCGCCCGCGCCGCCGCGGAGCGGGGCGCGCACTACGTGGACTCGACCGGTGAGATCGGCTTCGTCAAGGACCTCAAGGCGGACCTGGACGCCACCGCCCGACGCACGGGTGCCACCCTGCTGCCCGCCCTCGGCTTCGACTACGCGCCGGGCATGCTGGCGGGCGGGCTCGCGCTGGCGGAGGCCGCCGGACGGGCGCGGTCCCTGCAGATCGGCTACTTCGCCGACGGCGAGCTGGACCCCCGCGTCGACCTCAGCCACGGGACGCGGCAGACGATGGTGGACGCCCTCACCGAGCGGACGATCACGTGGCGCGGCGGGCGGCTGGCGACCACGGGCCTGGCCAGCCGGTCGGCCGTCTTCCGGGTCGACGGGCAGGACCGCCGCGGCGTGCTGTTCGGCGGCACGGAGTCCCTGTTCCTGCCGCGGATGCAGCCCGGCCTGGATGAGGTCGAGGTCTTCAACGGCTGGTTCCCGGCCCGGCCCACGCAGATCGGCGCGGCCGCCCTCGGCGCGGTGGGGTGGCTCCCCGGCGTCGCCCGCGGCGTGCAGGCCCTGCTGCGGCCCCTGGCCGGGGACCCGGGTGGCCCCGACGCCGCGGACCGGGCCCGCACGGGCTCCCGAGTCGGGGCGATCGCGCGGGACGCGGCCGGCCGCGTCGTGGCGGACGTGCACCTGCGCGGCCCCAACGCCTACACGTTGACCGGGGACCTCATGGCCTGGGGCGCCCGTCAGCTCGCCGCAGGCCGGGCCCGCGAGGCCGGCGTCGTCAGCCCGATCCAGGCGTTCGGCCTCGACGACTTCGAGACGGCCTGCGCCGCGGTCGGCCTGGTGCGGGCATGATCCCGACGACTGACCCCGCCCGTGGCCCTCAGCGGGGGCGACGCCGCGGGCGGCTGATCCAGGCCAGATAGGCGCTGCCGCCGGTCAGGGCGGCGCCGCCGGCGGCCACCACCGGCCCGGCGAAGCGGCCGAGCCGGTCCTTGTACGCCACGAGCACGTTCGTGCCGCCGGTGATCATCGCGGCCACCACCATGGCGGCCACCACCCGGTCGCCCGTCCGCTCGAGGCGCGTCACGAGCGGCTCGAGCTCGCTCGCGCGGACGGTGACGTCGATCCCGCCGTCGTCGATGCGTTCCATCACCTTGCGGGCGTACTCCGGCAGGTCGATGCCGAGCTCGGCCGCCGCGATCGTGGCCCGGCCGATCCGGCCCGCCACCCGCCGGGGGTCGAGGTGCTCCCCCACGAGGCGCAGGGCGAACGGGTCGAGCACGCGGGTGTAGTCGAAGCCGGGGTGCAGGCGGCGGCCGATGCCGTCCACGATGATCAGCATCCGCAGCAGCTGCACGAGCTCGGGCGGCAGGGACAGCCGGTGGCGCCGCACCAGGGCGAAGATCTCCGAGATCAGCTGCGCCACGCGGATGTCCTCGAGCTCGCGCCCCTCGAGGCGGCCGACGATCCGGGCCACCTCCAGCCGGAGCCGACGGCGGTCCACCGGGCCGCGCGGCGGGGCGATGTCCAGCAGGGCCCGCACCAGCCCGTCGGTGTCCTGCCGGGCCAGCGCCATGGCCAGGCCCGCGAACCGGCGTCGAAGGGACGGGGAGATCCGCCCCACGGAGCCGAAGTCGATGAACCCGACGGTCCCGTCCGGCTCGATGAACAGGTTGCCCGGGTGCGGGTCCGCATGGAACACGCCGTGCTCGAACACCATGGCCAGCAGCACGTCGGCGGCCCGGTACGCCAGCTCCTCCCGGTCGATGCCGGCGGCGTCGAGTCCGGCCAGGTCGTCCACGCGCAGCCCGGAGAGCTCCTGCATGGTCAGCACGCGCGAGGTGGTCAGGTCCCACTCGATCCACGGGAACCGCACGCCCGGGGTGTCCCGGAAGCCGGCGGCGATCTCCTCGCAGGCCCGCGCCTCCACCACGTAGTCGAGCTCGGCGCGCAGCGAGCGGTCGAACTCGTCCACCATGGCCGGCACGTCCAGGTCGGCGAAGGTCCGTGAGGCCCGCGACCACGTGGCCGCCAGCGTCCGCAGGATCTCCAGGTCCGCCTGGACCTGCTCCACCACACCGGGCTTGCGGACCTTCACGACGACGGCGCGCCCGTCATGCAGGCGCGCGCGGTGGGCCTGACCGATGGAGGCGGTGGCCAGGGGCGCCCGGTCGAACCAGGCGAACAGGGTGTCGACGTCGGCGCCGAGGTCCTCCTCGACCGTCCGGGCGACGGCCTCGAAGGGCACCGCCGACGTGCTGTCCGTGAGGCGGGCGAACGCCGCGCAGTAGGCCTCGGGGAACACGTCCGGGCGCGCCGAGATCAGCTGCCCGAGCTTCACGAAGGTGACGCCCAGCTCCTCGAACGTGCGCACGAACAGCTCGGGGCGGGCCTCGGCGTCGATGCCCAGGTGCGGCTCCCCCTCCTCGAGGGGCAGCCACCGGGAGAGCCCGGCCTGCACGGCCGTGGCCATGAGGCCGTTGCGGGCCATGACGTGGGCGATCTCGCGGTAGCGCTGCAGGTGGAGGGCCATGACGCCCACGCTACCGACCGCGCGGAGGGACGGGCCCCGCCGCTCAGTCCGCGTACCGGAGCATGCCCGGCCGGACCCGCGCGTCGGCCCCGATCCGCATCCCGTCCGCGAGCGCGCCCGCCGCCCGCAGCTCCCGCAGCCTCGCCAGCACCCGGTCCCGCACGTCCCACGGGCTGAGGGTGTTGACGTTGATCTTGGTGGCGCCCTCGAAGCCGGCGAGGGTGGAGACGCGCCACTTGAGCATCACGCGCCACGGCATCGGGTCCGCGACGCCGGGCGGGCGGGTGTGCCACTCCTCGTTGGAGGGGACGTCCGGGCCGGTGGCCGCGTGGGCGGCGTGCAGCAGGTCGGACATGCCGCGCAGCTCGGCCGGGTCCTGCCGCCACGGCTCCCCCACCGGGCTCGTGGAGTAGACCTCGACCGTCGGGTACCGGTGGCCGAAGCCGGCGAACATCACGGCGTGCTCGTTCTCGGCGATGACGAGGTCGTGCGCCACGGCGACGTCCAGCGCGGCGTGGTTGAAGACCTGCGGGTCCTCGCGCAGCCGGTCGAGGGCGGCGGCGTTCTGCGCGCCGATCTCGTCGATGGCCACGAGCTGCTTGTGCAGGTGGTCGAAGGAGGCGCCGGCGGGCTTGAGCCAGTTCTGGAACACGGAGACGTACCGCACGGCGGGCGTGGTCGCGTAGAGGTCCCGCATCGCGTCGGCGGTGAGGGCCAGGAAGGCGTGGTGCTCGTCCGGGGTGAGGGTGCCCGAGGAGGCGAGCTGGTGGTCGTCCACGGCGTCGTCGACGAAGTGCCGCCGGGCGATCACCACGTCGTGCGTGCCGCCGAAGAATGCGGCCGACGCCGCGATCAGCTCCGCCTCGGACATCGCTGCAGCCTCCTCGGTGGAGCGGCCGGAGGCGCGCAGCTTCGCGGCGACGACGGCGCGCACGTGGGCGCGGCCGGCCTCGGTGGCCAGGTATTCGTCACGGCGGCGGCGCGCGTCCGGGGGAAGTTCATAGCCGTGGTTGAGACGCCAGTAGTCGTAGCTGAGGATCTCGAAGAGGTTGGGGACCCGGCGAAAGGCCGGGGTCGTCTCCTCGAGCCGCTCCGCGGCCGGGTGCCGCAGGATCTGCCAGGCCGGGGCGCCGTCGTCGGCCCTCATGGAGACGATGCGTGACTTCTCCGGCGGCGTCTCCAGCATCCGGTGCTCGCAGAAGGCGCAGTGCCGGCCGTGCTGGGCGGGGTCGAGCGGCTGCGGGGCGGGCCGGACGAGGCCGAGCGGGCGGTGGCCGCGGCCGGGCACGGTCCAGACCTCGGTACCGGTGAAGGGGTTGCGCTGCTTGACGGTGCCGTCCGGCAGTCGGGTGAGGGGCTCGCTCACAGACGGGTGCACGAGGCCAGGATACGAGGCGGTGCCGGCCCGGGCAGGCCGGCGCCGACGCGCCCGCCGGTCAGAACTCGAGCAGCACCTTGCCCTTGGCATGGTGGGATTCGAGACGCTCGAACGCCTGCTCCCAGTCGGCCAGGGGGTAGCGGCTGTCCACGGTCACGGCCAGCTCGCCGGCGTCCACGAGCCGAACGAGCTCGGCCAGGCCCGCCCCGTCCGGATGCATGAGGAAGAACTCGTAGGTCACCCCGGCCTTCTTCGCGGCCCGGCGCACCTTCGCACTGACCACCCGGGAGACGACGGCGGCCAGCGGCCGACGCGACGGGCGCGCGGTCTCACGAAGGCTGCCGGGGCTCGGCGGGCCCGCGATGGTCACCAGCCGGCCGCCGGGCTCGATCGAGCCGAGCAGCTCGGCCATCTGATCACCGCCGATGAGGTCGAACACCTTGTCGAAGCGTTCGCCCCCCTCTGCGACGGTGCGGGCGCGATAGTCGATCACCGCGTCGGCGCCGGCCTCGCGGACGTACGGCTCACCCGCCGCGGAGGCGGTCACGGTCACGTGCGCGCCGCGCAGGTGTGCCAGGCGCGTGGCGATCAGCCCGACGCCGCCGGCGGCCCCGGTGATCAGCAACCGCTCCCCGGGCTGCAGGTCCAGGTGCTCCGGGCCGAGTGCCTGCTGAGCGGTCAGGCCGGCGAGCGGCAGGCCGGCCGCGTCCGTCAGGGGCATGCGGGCGGGCGCGGCGGCCACCCAGTCCGCGCGCACCGCGGCCAGCTCGGCGAATGCCCCGTGGCCGGAGGGGTCCACGCGGGTGATCACCGCGTCACCCGGGGCGAACGCGGTCACCCCGGCGCCCACGGTCTCGACGATGCCGCTGAGCTCGTTGCCGGCGACCGTGGGGAAGTCGTCGGGGGCGATGGCCTTGAAGTCGCCTTCGCGATGCATCGCGTCGACGGGGTTGAGGCCGACCGCGCGGGTGCGGATCAGCACCTCGCCGGCGCCGGCCGTGGGGGCGGGGACGTCGGTGAGGGCCATGGCCTCACGGCCGCCGTAGGACTGGAGGACGAGTGCTCGCATGCCGCCGAGCCTAGGCGCGCCGACCCGGAGTGCCGAGCCCTGTTCGCCGTCGTCGATCACGCAGGTCGGGCTCGGTCACCTCCGGCGTGATCATCCCCACGGCCACCCGTGACGCGGGTACGCTGATCGCTGTTCCACGTCACAGCGCTCTCGCTCGACTCGTCTCACCCGCACGGAGGCCTCACCCATGTCGTCCCGCATCCACCACCCCGGCCTCCGGTCGAAGGTGATGTCCGCCGCGGAGGCGGCGGCGTTCATCCAGCACGGCACCACCGTGGGCATGAGCGGGTTCACCGGGTCCGGCTACCCGAAGGCCGTGCCGATGGCGCTGGCCGAGCGGGCCAAGGAGCTGCACGCGCGCGGCGAGGAGTTCCGCATCAACCTCCACACGGGGGCGTCCACCTCCGCGGAGATGGACGGTGCGCTGGCCGAGGCGGACGCCGTCGCGCTGCGCACCCCGTTCCAGTCGGACCCGACGATGCGCGCCAAGATCAACGCGGGCGCCATCGAGTACATCGACACGCACCTGTCCCACCTGGCGCAGGCCGTGTGGAACGGCTTCTACGGGCCCATGACCACCGCGGTGATCGAGGTGTCCGGGATCCGCGAGGACGGCCGTCTCGTCCCCAGCTCCTCCGTGGGCAACAACAAGTCCTGGATCGACCTGGCGGATCAGGTGATCCTCGAGGTCAACTCGTGGCAGAGCGAGGACCTCGAGGGTCTGCATGACGTCTACTACGGCACCGCGCTGCCCCCGCACCGCTCGCCGATCATGCTCACCCACCCGGCAGACCGCATCGGTGAGACGTACCTGCGGTGCGATCCGGCCAAGGTGGTGGCCGTCGTCGAGACCCACGCCCCGGACCGCAACTCTGCCTTCAAGCCCGCCGACGCGGACTCGATCGCGATCGCCCAGCACCTCGTGGAGTTCTTCGAGCACGAGGTGGCCCAGGGCCGGTACGACGAGCGGCTGCTGCCGCTGCAGTCGGGCGTGGGCAACATCGCGAACGCGGTGATGTCCGAGCTGGTGAAGTCCCGGTTCACGGGCCTGTCCGCGTTCACCGAGGTGGTGCAGGACGGCATGCTCGACGCCCTGGACTCCGGCACCCTGGCGACCGCGTCCGCGACCGCGTTCTCCCTGTCCACCGAGGCCGCCGAACGGTTCAACGACAACGCCGCGAAGTATCGGGACAAGCTGATCCTGCGCACCCAGGAGATCTCCAACCACCCCGAGCTCGTGCGCCGGCTCGGCATCCTCGCCATGAACGGCATGCTCGAGGCCGACCTGTACGGCAACGTGAACTCCACGCACCTGATGGGCACGAAGATGATGAACGGCCTCGGCGGCTCCGGCGACTTCGCCCGCAACGCGTTCACCTCGTTCTTCCTCACCCCGTCCACGGCCAAGGGCGGGGACATCTCCTGCATCGTGCCGATGGTCTCGCACGTGGACCACACCGAGCACGACGTGCACGTGGTGGTCACCGAGCAGGGGCTGGCGGACCTGCGCGGTCTCTCCCCCAAGCAGCGCGCCCGCACGATCATCGACACGTGCGCGCACCCGGACTACAGGGAGCCGCTGCGGGACTACTTCGACCGCGCGATGCGCGAGTCGGGCGGCCTGCACACCCCGCACCTGTTGGGCGAGGCCCTGTCCTGGCACCAGCGCTTCCTCGAGACCGGGACGATGCGTCACGGCTGACGGCCCGCCGGTCCGGACACCTGCGGGACACCTGCGGGACACCTGCGACGGGGCACCCTACAGTGGGCCGTACCTCGCCCCTGTGGCCGAGGTCTCACCGTCTCTCGCACCTCGGAGGAGTCCCATGACCTCGCCCACCGGTGGGTCCACCGCCGCCGACGCCTCACCCCGGAATCGCGCCCCCGGGGGCCTGCTCAACAGGTTCCTCAACGTGATCGAATGGAGCGGCAACAAGCTCCCGGACCCGATCATCATCTTCGCGGGCCTCTGCGCCCTGACCCTGGTGGCGTCCGCCGTGGCCGGCCTGGGCGGCTGGAGCGCGGTCCATCCGGGCACGGGTGAGACCCTCGTGGCGACCAATCTGCTCAGCACGGAGGGCATGCGCGTCGTCATCGGCGACGCCGCCAAGACCTTCGGCGCCTTCGCCCCGCTGGGACAGGTGCTCATCATCATGCTCGGCATCGGCGTGGCCGAGCGGTCGGGCTGGTTCGAGGTCGGCCTGACGCAGTCCATGACCAGCGCCCCCAAGGGCCTGATCATCCCCGCGATCGCGCTCATCGGCCTGCTGGGCAACATCGCCGGCGACGCCGCCCCGATCGTGCTGCCCCCGCTGGCCGCCCTGATCTTCCACAAGCTGGGCTGGCACCCGATCGCCGGCATCGCCCTGGCCTACGCGGCCGCGACCGGGGGCTTCGCGGCGAACCTGATGATCGGCATGTCCGACGCCCTGGTCCAGGGCTTCACCCAGGAGGCCGCGGTCATCATCGATCCCGACATCGAGACGACCGTCCCGATGAACTGGTGGTTCATCGCCGCCTCCGTCGTCGTCCTCCTGCCGGTGCTGTGGCTCATCACCACCAAGGTCGCGATCCCCCGCCTGGGCGCCTACCAGGAGGCGGACGACGTCGAGGCCGGGGACATGGAGATCACCGACGTCCAGCGCCGGGCCAACCGCTGGGCCCTGGTGGCGCTGGCGCTGTTCGCCGCGCTCGTGGTGGCCGCCTGCATCCCCCAGGGCTCGTTCCTGCGCAACGCGGAGACCGGCTCCCTGACCACCGACGCGCCCCTGATGAACGGCATCGGGCTGATCCTTGCCCTGGCGTTCTTCATCCCGGGGCTGGTCTACGGGGTCCGGGCCAAGACGATCACGGGCTCCTCGGACGTCGCCCGCATGATGGTGGAGTCCATGGCCACGATGGCCAGCTTCATCGTCGTCGTGTTCTTCGCCTCGCAGCTGCTGTCCTACGTGAGCGCGTCCAACATGGGCGCCATCCTGGCCATCCGCGGCGCCGAACTGCTCCAGGGTCAGGACGGCATCGTGCTGATCCTCGGGATCATCGCGATCTCCGCCGTCGTGAACCTCTTCGTCGGGTCGGCCTCCGCCAAGTGGGCGATCCTGGCGCCGATCTTCATCCCGATGATGATGCTGCTGGGCTACCACCCGGCGTTCACGCAGATGGTGTACCGCATCGGCGACGCCGTCACGAACCCGATCACGCCCATGTTCCCGTACTTCGCGCTCGTGCTGACCTACGCCCAGCGCTACGACAAGAAGCTCGGCATCGGCACGTTCATCTCCACGCTGGTGCCCTATTCGCTCGCGATGGGCCTGGTGTGGACCGCCATGATGGTCGTCTGGTACCTGCTGGGCTGGCCGATGGGGCCGGACGGTCCCATCCACCTGCCCACCCCGTGACGCCCCGCCCCGCCCCGACCGAGAGGAGACCCCCATGTCCGCCGACATCGACGCCTACCAGGGCCAGCTCGTCGCCTGGCGCCGTCACCTGCACCAGCACCCGGAGGCCTCGTTCGAGGAGCACGAGACCGTCCGCTACATCCGTGCCGAGCTCGAGCCGCGCCTGCCGGGCGCCACGTTCGAGAACCTCACGCCGACGAGCCTCGTGGTGACCCTGGACACCGGCCGCCCCGGCCCCACCCTGGGTCTGCGCGCGGACATCGACGGGCTGGCCATGACCGAGGACCGCCCCGACCTGGACTTCGCCTCGACGACGCCGGGTCGCATGCACGGCTGCGGTCACGACGGCCACACGGCCACCATCATGTCCGCCCTGGTCTGGGCGCACGACCACCGGGACGAGCTGACCGGCACCGTGCTCGGCATCTTCCAGCATGCGGAGGAGACCCCGCCCGGCGGCGCCAAGGAGATGGTGGAGACGGGCCGGTTCGCGGACGTCGACTACTTCTTCGGCTTCCACTACTGGAGCACCCTCCCCACGGGCACGGTGGACATCAAGCCCGGCCCGGCCTCGGCGAACTCGGACCTGTTCGAGGTGCACCTGCGGGGCGAGGGCGCCCACGCGTCCACCCCGGAGGACGCCGTGGACGTGGTCACCGCGGCCAGCTCCCTGATCCAGCAGTTCCTGCTCATCCCGTCCCGCCGGGTGGCCGGCCTGGACCCGTGCGTGGTGTCCACCACCTGGATGGACGCCGGGCGTCAGTCGGCGCTGAACGTGTACCCGCCGGAGGCGCACATCGGTGGAGTGGTCCGCACGCACGACGACGAGGTGCGGGACACGGTCGAGGCGGCGATGCGGGACATGGTCCGCGGCCTGGAGACGGCGAACCCCGGTCTGCGCTGCGAGCTGGACTATCTGCGCGGCTACGACATGGTGTGGAACGACCCGGCCCGCACCGCTGTGGTCCATGAGCTGTGCGAGGACCTGTTCCCGGGCTCGGTGATCACCGACCCGCCGATGCTCGGCGGCGAGGACTTCGCGGCCTTCTCCCGGACCGCGCCCGCCACGTACGTGTTCGTGGGGGCCGGCAACGCCGCCAAGGGCTTCGACGCGGGTCACCACAACCCGCGGTTCGGGCTGGATGAGGACGCCTTCCCGATCGCCCTGCGGTTGGTCGTCGAGGTCCTGCGGAACGGGCCGCGCCTCGCGGCGGGGTGAGATCACGCCGGCTCCGGGCACGTGCCCGGAGCCGGCCCAGGGCCGCAGGACCGGCGACGGCGTCAGCGGCGCCCGCCCTGCTCCCGCTCGGGGATTCCCGCGGCCCACAGGGCGGCCGCGATGAGGGCGGGCTGGCCGAACAGCCGCGCCAGGCGGCGACCGTCCGTGTCCAGCCCGAAGCCGTCCTTGCGCTCGGCGTACTGCCCGATGTTCCCGGGGTAGATCGCGGTGTAGAAGGCCGCCAGGGCGGTGCCGGTCAGGCGGCGCTGCCCGGGGAGCGCCAGCAGAGCGGCCCCGAGGCCGATCTCGGCCACGCCGGATCCGAGCACCACGAGGTCCGCCGGGAGCGGGACCCACGAGGGCACCTGGGCGCGGAACTCACGGCGCGCCACGGTGAGGTGGGACAGCCCTGCGGCGGTCATGAACCCGCCGAGGCCGAGGCGGGCGGCGGTCTGCGAGAGGGGGACGGACTGCCGACGCTTCGTCATCACGCCTCCCCGAGCTCGAGGACGACGTCGATGTTGCCCCGGGTGGCGTTCGAATAGGGGCACACCTGGTGCGCCTGCTCCATGAGGGCGCGGGCCTGGTCCGCGGGGACATGGGGCAGCACGACCTCGAGGGTGACCTCCAGGCCGAAGCCCTCACCCTGGCGGCCGATGCCCACGCGCGCGCCGACGGAGGAGTCGGTGATGTCGGCACGGGAGGCACGGGCGACCATCTGCAGGGCCGAGTGGAAGCACGCGGCGTAGCCGGCGGCGAACAACTGCTCGGGGTTGGTGCCCTGGCCGGAGCCGCCCATTTCGGTGGGCACGGCGAGGTCGAGGTCGACCCGCCCGTCGGTGGTGCGGACATGGCCGTCGCGGCCGGCGCCGGTGCTGAGCGCCTCGGCGGTGTAGATGGTCTCCATGGGAGGTCCTTTCATCCGCCCGCCCCGTGCGGGACGAGTCGGCTCCAGCCTGCCACCCTGTTAGGTCGCGCGCAACCAAGTCGCTCCCCAGCGACCACTAGAATCGCTCCCATGGATGCCGCGCCGACCCCCAGCCTCGCCCTCGAGGACCAGCTCTGCTTCGCCCTGCACCGGGCGGCGCGCGCCGTCACGCGCGGCTACGGCCCCCTGCTGTCCCGCCTCGGCCTCACCTACCCGCAGTACCTCGTGATGCTCACCCTGTGGCAGGCGGAGGGTGACGCCTCGGCCGAGACGGATGCGTCGACGCCGAAGACCGCCGGGGCACTGGGGGTCGGCGCGCTGCGGGACAGGCTCGGCATGGACAACGGCACCATCACGCCTCTGGTGCGGCGCCTGGCCGGCATGGGGCTCGTCACGCGGGAGCGCGACGTCCGCGACGAGCGGCGCGTGCTGGTGCGGCTGACGGACGAGGGGCGGGCGCTGCGGGCGTCCGCCCGGACGGTCCCGGTGGACGCCCTCACCCGGATCCCCCTCGACGTCGCCGAGCGCCAGGTCCTCATGGACCAGCTGAACCGAATCACCGAGGCCGTCGGGCCGCGCTGAGACGGCGGGAGCGGCCCGCGCGCGGAGCGCGGTCAGCGCACCCGGTCCAGGATCGCCCGGGCGACGGCGTCCGCCTCGCGCTCGGGCAGCCAGTGGTCCGCGTCGAGCTTCACGAACCGGTACTCCCCCGCCACCTGCCCGGCCGTGAGCTCGGCGGCCCGCGGCCCGAGGGCCGCGTCCCGGGTGCCCCACACGTACGTGGTGGGGACCGACACGGGCGCGCTGCGCGTGGTGGTCACCAGATCCGGGTTCGCCCGATACCAGTTCACCGGACCGCGCAGGCTCTGCGGGGTGGAGAACCGGCGGGCGTAGTGCTCCGCCCCGGGGACCTGCCCCCGCTGCAGCAGGGAGCCCAGCCGTCGCGCGAGGATCCGTTCGGGGAGGGACGGTGCCTGGAAGGCGGCGATGTACCAGCTGCGGCGCAGCTGGTCCGGGCCGCGCAGGGCGCGGGCCAGGGCGGCCGGGTGCGGCGTGGACAGGACGGTCAGGGACGCGACGCGCTCGGGGTGCGCGGTGGCCAGTGCCCAGGCGACGGCGCCGCCCCAGTCATGGCCCACGACGTGGACGCGCCGCGCCCCCGCCGCGTCCGCCAGCGCGACGGCGTCCCCCACGAGCGCCGGGAGGCGGTAGGCCGCCGTCGCCCGCGGCGCGGCCCCCGGGGAGTAGCCGCGCTGGTCCGGCGCGAGGGTGCGCAGCCCCGCGGCGTGCAGCAGCGGCTCGACGTGCCTCCAGGACGTGGCGTCCTGCGGGAAGCCGTGCAGCAGCAGGACCACCTCCCCCTCGGCCGGCCCGCCGTCGCGGACATCGAAGGTCAGGCCCTGATGCCGGAAGGTGTCCATGCCGCCCCCGAGTGCGCCGTCGCCCGTCACAGCCGGACGAGCATCTTCCCCGTGTTGGCACCCTCGAGCAGGTCGATGAACGCCTGGGGTGCGTTCTCCAGACCCTCCCGGACGGTCTCGTCCCACTGGATCTTCCCGGCGGCGACCCACGGGCCCACGCGCTCCAGGAACTCGGGGCGGACCTGCGCTGCGTACTTCTGCAGGACGAAGCCGCGCAGGGTCAGGCACTTGCCGATCGCCAGGGCGAGGTTGCGCGGGGCGGCCGGCGGCTCCGTCGAGTTGTACTGGGCGATCGCGCCGCACATCGCCACGCGGCCGTCGACCCGCATCGCGGCGATGGCGGCCTCGAGGTGGTCGCCGCCCACGTTGTCGAAGTAGACGTCGATGCCCTCCGGCGCCGCCTCGGCCAGCAGATCGGTGGGCGAGCCGTCGTGGTAGTCGAACGCGGCGTCGAAGCCCAGCTCCTTCACCCGCGCCACCTTCTCGGGCGTGCCCGCCGAGCCGACCACGCGCGAGGCGCCCAGCAGGCGGGCGATCTGGCCGGCGACCGAGCCGACGGCCCCCGCGGCGCCCGAGATGAAGACGGCGTCGCCCTCCTGCATCTCGGCCACGTGCACGAGGCCGGTGTAGGCGGTCAGACCCGTCATGCCCAGCACGCCCAGGTAGGTGCTGTCCGAGAACTGGGAGGTGTCCACGGCCTGGACGGCGTCGCCGTCGAGGACGGCGTGCTCGCGCCAGCCGCGGCCGTGGAGCACGGACGTGCCCTCCGGCACGTCCGCGTGGCGCGAGGCGATCACGGTGCCCACCGCGCCGCCGTCGAGGGGGGCGTCGAGCTGGAACGGAGGCACGTAGGACTCGACGTCGTTCATGCGGCCGCGCATGTACGGGTCCACGGACATCACGGTGTTGCGCACGAGGACCTGGCCCTCGGCGAGCTCGGGGAGCTCGACCTCCGTGAGACGGAAGTTCTCCGGCGTCGGGGCGCCGTGGGGGCGGGAGGCGAGGTGGATCTCGCGCGTGCGGGTGGGGGTGCTCATGGTGGTCTCCTCGGGGTCGGGGCGGCGGGCTCGGTGGAGGGTCAGCGCGCGAGCAGGTCCAGGAGGCGGCGGGCGGCGTCGGCGGAGGAGGCCGGGTTCTGGCCGGTCACCAGGGTGCCGTCCGTGACCACGAAGCTCTCCCCGTCCGGGCCCTTGCGGTAGTCCGCGCCGGCGGCGATCAGCGAGTCCTCGACGAGGAACGGGACGACGTCCGTCAGCTGGGCGGCCTCCTCCTCGCCGTTGGTGAACCCGGTGACCTGACGGCCGCGCACGAACGGGGTGCCGTCGGCGGCGGTGATCGGGTGCAGGATCCCGGGCGCGTGGCAGACGAGGCCGAGCGGGCGCCCGGCCGCGTCGCTGTCGAGGATGATCCGCGTGGAGTCGGCGTCGGACACCAGGTCCCACAGCGGGCCGTGACCGCCCGGGTAGAAGACGGCGTCGAACCCGTCCACGTCCACCTGGGCCAGGGGCGTGGTGTGGGCCAGGGCGGCCTTGGCCTCCTCGTCCTGGTCGAACCGGCGGGTGGCCTCGGTCTGCATCTCCGGCTTCGAGCTCGTCGGGTCGATGGGCGGCTGGCCGCCGCGGGGCGAGGCGAGGGTGACCTCGTGGCCGGCGTCCGTGAAGACGTAGTAGGGCGAGGCGAACTCCTCGAGCCAGAACCCGGTCTTGCGGCCGGTGTCGCCCAGCTGGTCGTGCGAGGTGAGGATCATCAGGATGCGGGACATGTCTGGGGGCCTTTCGTCGGTGGGGACTGCACTCTCATGGTCGTACGCAACCGAATCTCGGGCAAGGGTGACGGTGCCCACCGGCCTCACGCCGCGGCCGCCGCGCCCAGGACATCAGCGCTCCGTCACCCGCCCGTCCTGGACCTGCCAGCGGCGGTCGGTGCGGACGGTGTCCAGCATGCGGCGGTCGTGGGTGACGAGCAGCAGGGCGCCCTCATAGGTCTCCAGGGCCTGTTCGAGCTGCTCGATGGCCTCCAGGTCCAGGTGGTTGGTGGGCTCGTCGAGCACCAGGACGTTCACCCCGCGGGCCTGGAGCAGGGCCAGGGATGCCCGGGTGCGCTCGCCGGGCGAGAGCTCGTCCACGGGGCGGTTCACGTGGTCGGCCCTGAGGCCGAACTTGGCCAGCAGGGTGCGCACCTCCCCGGAGGCCATCTCGGGCACGAGCGCCTCGAAGGCCGCGGCGAGCGGGACGGTCCCGGCCAGCAGCGAGCGCGCCTGGTCGATCTCCCCGATCTGCACGCTGGACCCCAGGGCGGCCGTGCCCTCGTCCGGGGCCTGGCGGCCCAGCAGCCCGCGCAGCAGGGTGGACTTGCCGGCCCCGTTGGGCCCGGTGATGCCGATCCGCTCCCCCGCGTTCACCTGGAGGGACACCGGGCCGAGCGTGAAGCCGCCCTGCCGGAAGACGGCGTCGTTGAGGGTGGCGACCACCGAGCTGGAGCGCGGCGCCGCACCGATGGTGAACTCCAGCCTCCACTCCTTGCGCGGCTCCTCCACCTCCTCCAGGCGCGCGATGCGGCTCTCCATCTGCCGGACCTTCTGGGCCTGCTTCTCGCTCGACTCACTGTTGGCCCTGCGGCGCAGCTTGTCGTTGTCCGGGGACTTCTTCATCGCGTTGCGCACGCCCTGGCTGGACCACTCCCGCTGGGTGCGGGCGCGGGAGACGAGGTCCTGCTTCTGCTCGGCGAACTCCTCGTACTTCTCCCGGGCCTGGCGGCGCAGGGTGGCCCGCTCCTCGAGGTAGGCCTCGTAACCGCCGCCGTAGACGCGGTTGGTGCGCTGGGCGAGGTCGAGCTCCAGGACGCGGGTGACGCAGCGGGCCAGGAACTCGCGGTCGTGGCTCACCAGCACGACGCCGCCGCGCAGCTCCTGCACGAAGGCCTCCAAGCGGGTCAGGCCGTCGAGGTCCAGGTCGTTGGTGGGCTCGTCCAGGAGCACGACGTCGAAGCGGGAGAGCAGCAGCGCGGCGAGGCCGACGCGGGCGGCCTGCCCACCGGAGAGGAAGGTCATGAGGACCTGTTCCGGGGAGGCGGAGAGGTCCAGGCCGAGGTCGGCAAGGACGGCGGGGATGCGCTCCTCCAGGTCCGCGGCGCCGGAGGCCAGCCAGCGGGTGAGGGCGGTGTTGTAGCGGGCCGCGGCGGCGTCGGTGACGTCCGGGTCCGCCAGGGCCTCGGCGGCCTCGTCCATCTCGGTCTGCGCGGCGGCGCACCCGGTGCGGCGGGCGATGTACCCGGCGACCGTCTCCCCCGGCACCCGCTCGTGCTCCTGCGGCAGCCAGCCCACGAACGCGTCGGCCGGGGCCAGGCTGACCGTGCCGGCCTGCGGCGCGAGGTCCCCGCCGAGGATGCGCAGCAGGGTGGACTTGCCCGCGCCGTTGGCCCCCACGACGCCGACGACGTCCCCGGGCGCGACCGTGAGGTCCAGATCCTCGAAGAGCGTGCGGTGGCCGTGGCCGCCGGCGAGGCCGGAGGCGACAAGGGTGGCGGTCATGGTGCTCCTGACGGAAGTGCGGCGGGCGTCAGGCCATTCTGCCGCGACTGAGCTCCACGAGCTTCTCGGCCCGGGCGCGCGTCGCCTCCTCTCCCGCCGCGATGGCGACGCCGGAGCTGCGGAAGTCCGCGACCGTCATCCCCTCGATCGGCGGGCTGATGAGCACGTCCGGCCGGTAGAGCGAGAGCCGGACGGTGGTGAGCTGGGCCTGCATGACGTCAATCGCCCGCATGGCCTGGCGCAGCGACGTGGCGGGCGAACGGCGGGTGCGGGTGCGCGCCCCGGGCTCCGGCCGCTCCAGGGGCTCGAGCGTGGTGGCATCGACGGCGATCACCCGCTGCGCGCCCAGGAAGCGCACCCCATCCACCGGGATTTGGTTGAGGATGCCGCCGTCCACCAGCACGGAGTCCCCCACGGTCACCGGCTCCAGCGCGCCGGGGTAGGCGGTGGTCGCCTGGATCGCGGTGATGAGGTCCCCGGTGTGCAGGTAGCGGGTCTGGCCCTCGACGACGTCGGCCGCGGTGAGCACCAGGGGAATCTGCAGCTCCTCGAAGGTGTCCGGGAGCAGCTCGCGGAGCCAGGCCCGCAGCCTCTCGCTGGAGAGGATGCCGCCGGTCAGGCCCCAGTTGATGAGCCGCGGCCAGTCCACGCTCCGCTCGATCTTCTCGAGCGAGGCGGCGTCATGACCGGCGGCTATGAGCGCGCCGAGGAGGCCGCCCATGCTCGTTCCCGCGAGCACGTCCGGGCGGATGTCGAGCTCCTCGAGCACCCGCCAGACCCCGATGTGGCACAGCCCGCGCGCTCCTCCGCCGCCCAGGGCGAGGCCCAGCCGACCCGTGGGCCGTTCGTCATGCATCATGGGCCCAGTGTGCCACGGACATGACCGTGAAGGGAGCGATGCCGGTCAGTCCGTCTCCGGCAGGCCGGCGGCCCACAGGGAGGCGGCAGACGAGGGCGCGGAACGCCTGCATCGGTCCCTCACCGCCCTGACGACCACCGGGTTCCTGGGCGGCGTCGAGATCACGATCGGCCTGCTCGCGTACCTGCTCACGCTCCACGAGACGGGCAGCCACCTGCTGGCCGGACTCGCGTTCTCCATCGGCCTGGTCAGCCTGTTCCTCGCCCACTCCGAGCTCTTCACGGAGGGGTTCTACTACCCGATCACCGCGATCGCCGCCGGCCGGGGCACGTGGATGGAGCTGCTGCGTCTGTGGGCGGTGACCCTCGTGATGAACCTCCTCGGCGGCACCGTGATGATCGCCCTCGTGGTGGCGGGGTTCCCCGACCTGCACGGCACCCTGGCCGAGAGCGCCCACCACTTCCTGGACATCGGCTTCAGCTGGCAGGGCGCCGCCCTGGCGGTCCTGGCCGGGGTGGCGATCACCCTCGTGACGCGGATGCAGGCCGGGACGGACAGCCCGACGGCGATGATCGTCGCGTCCGTCGCCGGAGCCGTCGTCCTCGCCGGCGGTTCGCTCTTCCATTCGGTGATGGACTCGATCCTCATCATCGGAGCCATCCTGTCCGGAGCGCACGGCGTGGGCTGGCTCGAGTGGCTCAGCTGGGTGTGGTGGGTGATCCCCCTGAACATCCTCGGCGGGTTGGCGCTGACGACGGCGCCGCGCCTGCTGCGTTCCAAGGAGATGCGGGAAGAGAAGGGGCGGTGAGGGCAAGGTCCGAATGGCAGGGGTCAGACGGCGTCACGCGTCCCGTCGGCGGCGGGCTCGGGCAGCTCCTCGGTCATTCGGGAGGAGTTGGGGAAGACGAAGCGGTAGCTGAGACCGGCGACCGCGGCGCCCAACAACGGGGCCACGAAGAACAGCCAGACCTGGCCGAGGGCGTCCCCGCCTGCGAACAGGGCCACGCCGAAGGAGCGAGCGGGGTTCACGGAGGTGTTCGACACGGGGATGGAGATCAGGTGGATCAGCGTGAGGGTCAGGCCGATGGCCAGCGGCGCGAAGCCGGACGGAGCACGGCGGTCCGTGGCGCCGAGGATGATGTAGAGGAACACGGCGGTCAGCAGCGCCTCGGTCAGGAACACCGCGCCCATCGAGTAGCCGGCGGGCGAGAGTTCGCCGTAGCCGTTGGTGGCCAGGCCGTTCTCCGCAAGCGAGTAGCCCGGACGACCGGAGGCGATCGCCAGCAGCACGTCGCCGGCCGCCACGCCGCCCACGAGCTGGGCGATCCAGTACGGCACAGTGAGCTTCCACGGCAGACGACCCGCGAGCGCCGCACCCAGGGTGACTGCCGGGTTGAAGTGACCGCCGGAGACGTGACCCACGGCATAGGCCATGGCCACCACGGTCAGGCCGAAGGCGAGGGCGACGCCGAGGAAGCCGATGCCCATGTTGACGCCTGTGGCGTCGTCGATCACGGATGCGGAGAACACGGCAGCGCCGTCCGTGGGACCGTCCCGCCGTTGCCTGGGCGCACCGTCTCGTCCCGCGTCCACCCTCCTGACCGCGCCGCCACGATCACGCCCGCAGATCAGGCAGCGGCCCTCATCCGGGACGGGGACGCCGCCGGGCACCGCTCGTCCGGCCGGGGGCCGGGCCTCAGCCCGCCGGCTGATCCACCCCCGCGGCGGGACGCCCGTCCTCCAGGTAGACGCAGTGCGCGGCGTCCCAGGCGGCGTCGACGCGGCGGGCGATCGCCGGGCGCAGGAGCTTCCGGGCCTCCTGGCACGTCACGAAGCGATGCTCGGAGGCCTCGTCCTCCTGCAGGCGGATGGCGGCGACGTCCGCGGCAGTGAGCGGGTGGACGGCGCGGAAGAGGAAGCGCAGGCCGATCCGGCCGTCGGCCTTGCTGGGCCGCGTGTCGACGGCGACGAGCCGCCCGGCGGTCACCTCCAGCTTATGTCCCGCGCGGCGGGCGCGCACCGTGCGGACGGCCAGGATCAGCCAGGCGAGCACGGCCAGCGCGGCGAACACCGCGGGCAGCACGTGCCCCAGGAGCACGGAGGAGGCGACGGCGGCGAGGAACGCGGCCAGGTTGAGGACGACGTCGTACATCGGCGCGATGAACCGCCGGTTCACCACGTGGAGCCCGGCGATCGCCACGCCGCACGCGAACGTCACCGAGAGCAGGAGGTTGACTACCGGGGGAGGGTATCAGCGGCGGTCGAGTCGGACGGCCTCGAGCATGCGGCGGTCGTGGGTGACCAGCAGCAGGGCGCCGTCCTAGGCCTCGAGGGCCTGCTCCGGGCGTTCGAGGCCTGCAGACGGGCGTCAGCCTCGCCGGGCATAGGCGTGCTCGCGTTGCGTCACTGACCCTTTGCGTCATGGCCGCGAGGCTTTGTCCGCGAGAGGCGGGCATCCCCTCGCTACGCTGAGGCCATGGCGACGGTACTTCTCGTGCGGCACGGCCGCACCACGGCCAACGCGACCGGACTGCTGGCGGGCCGCACCCCCGGGGTCAGCCTGGACGAGCACGGACGGGAGCAGGCGGCCCGCACCGCGGACCGCATCGCGGCCGTGTCCGTGGCCGCGGTGGTGGCCAGTCCCCTGGAGCGGTGCGCGCAGACGGCCCGCGCCCTCCTCGATCGCCAGCCGGGGACGGTGTCCTCGCTGGTCGACGACGACCTCACCGAGTGCGACTACGGCCAGTGGCAGGGGCGCGCGCTCAGCGACCTGGCCACCGAGCCCCTGTGGGCGACGGTGCAGACCCAGCCCTCCGCCGTCGTCTTCCCCGGCGGGGAGTCCATGGCGGGCATGCAGGCCCGCGCGGTGGCGGCGATCCGCCGGCACGACGCCGCGGTCGAGGCCGAGCACGGGCCCGGGGCGGTGTGGGTGGCGGTGAGCCACGGGGACGTCATCAAGTCGATCCTGGCCGATGCGCTCGGCACGCACCTGGACCTGTTCCAGCGGATCGAGGTGGGGCCCGCCTCCGTGTCCATCGTGAGCTACGGACCGAGCCGACCGCGGGTCTGGGCGACCAATACCGACGCCGGGGACCTGTCCTGGCTGGCGACCCTCGGCCCGTCCGACGACGCACCGGTGGGCGGCGGTGCGGGCACGGGCGCCGGTGCGGTGGACGGGCAGACGCCTAGGATCGTGGCATGACTGATGCACCTGCCCCCGTCCATGAGTTCGACTGGCCGGATCGGGTCGTGATCGGGACGCTCGGGCGTCCCGGAGCCCGCACGTTCTACCTGCAGGTGCGCACCGGGCCCCGGCTGGTGAGCCTGGCCCTGGAGAAGCAGCAGTCGGCCCTGATGGCGGAGATGATCGACGAGATCCTGGACGATCTGATGGCGCTGGAGGGCAACCCGCACAGCGTCCCGGCCAGCACGCCCGTGGAACTCGTGGACAACGATCCGCTGGACCCGGTGCAGGAGTGGTTCCGGGTGGGGGCCATCGGCCTGGGCTGGGACCCCACCACCGCGCAGGTGCTCATCGACGCGCACCCGCTCTCCGACGACGACGCCGACTCGGCGCCCGAGGCGGGTGCCGAGGCCGTGCGCGTGCGGATGCCCGTCGGCGCCGCCCGGGCGTTCGCCCGGCGCACCCGGGAGGTCGTGGACGCCGGACGTCCGTTCTGCTCGGACTGCGGCCAGCCCATCGACCCCGACGGCCACGACTGCACTCTCCCCGACTCCTGATGAGCCCCGCGGACGTGCCCGCCGGCGAGCTGGTGTCCGGGGAGCTGACGCTCACCGGCCGCATCACGACGGCGTCCAACGCCACGTTCCTCGGCGCGATCGGTGACACCTCGGTGGTCTACAAGCCGGTGGCGGGCGAGGCCCCGCTCTGGGACTTCCCCGCCGGGACCCTGGCCCGCCGCGAGGTGGCCGCGCACCTGGTGTCCGAGGCGCTGGGATGGGACATCGTGCCGCGCACCTGGCTGCGAGACGGCCCCTTCGGCGAGGGCATGGTGCAACTCTGGCAGGAGCAGGATCCTGAGCAGGACGCCGTGGACCTGTTCCCGGCAGACGAGGTGCCGGCCTCGGGATGGCTCACGATCCTGGAGGGCGAGGACGAGGACGGAAATCGGCTGGTCCTGGCCCACGAGGACACGACGGCCTTGCGCCGGATGGCGGTGTTCGACGTGATCGTCAACAACGCCGACCGCAAGGGCGCCCACATCCTCGCCATGCCCGGCGGGCACCGGTACGGCGTGGACCACGGTCTGACCTTCCATGTGGAGGACAAGCTGCGCACGGTGCTGTGGGGATGGCTGGGCGAGACGCTGAGCGAGGAGGAGCGCGACGGCGTCGCCCGGGTTCTCGAGGGGCTCGACGGCGAGCTGGGGCGGGGGCTGGCGGAGCTGCTCAGTGCCGAGGAAGTCGAAGCCCTTGCCGCACGCTGTGCCCAGTTGCTCGACGACGGGATCTTCCCTGCCCCGAGCGGGCTGACGCCGGCCGTGCCCTGGCCGCTCTTCTGACGGGCCTGAGGCGTCAGCGCGTCCGGCTGATCGTGAAGTCCAGCGAGTTCTCCCCGACGGCGCGCAGGATCGGCCCGGAGACGGGGAAGGGCAGGTCCTGGAACGCGTTGCCTGACACGGGATCTCGCAGCTGCGCAGGGTGGCGTCGGTGGAGCACGTCGAGGTCCGCGTCCGCGTCTGGCAGCCCACGAGGGCCGCGGCGGTCAGGCCGAGGCCCAGGAGCGAGGTGGTGGCTCGTGTGCGCACGGTGCCCACCCGATCGGAGATCCCAGCGGGCGTGCAGCGCGGCCGCAGGGACGGCGGGTGCACTCAGTCCACGAGCCCCGCCGCGGCACCGGCCGCACGGTAGTCCGCGGCGAGCGAGTCCACGGTGGCGTGGGCGTTGAGCCCGCTGGGGTTCGGCGCCACGAACAACCGCGTGCCCGGCCACGGCGTCTCCTGCTCCCCCAGCGCGGCCTTCGGACGTCCGAACGCCTGCCGGTAGGCCGTCACCCCCAACACGGCGATGACAGCCGGCGCGTGCGCGGCCACGAGCGCGTCCAGGCGGGCGGGGGCGGCGGCGAGCTCCTCCGCGGTGAGCTCGTCGGCGCGGGCGGAGGCACGCGGGACGAGGTTGGAGATCCCGATGCCGCGGGCATGCAGCTCGGCAAGGTCCTCGGCCTTGTAGCCGTCGGAGGCGTCGATCAGGTGCCGGGTGAGCCCGGCGCGGTGCAGGGCCGGGTAGAAGCGGTTGCCGCGGCGGGCGAAGTGCGCACCGGTGGCGGCGGTCCACAGGCCGGGGTTGATGCCGATGAACAGCAGCCGCAGCGGGTCCGGCAGCAGGTCGGGGACGGTGCGGTCGCGGAACTGCTGGAGCTCGGCCTGGGTGAAGCGCATGTCAGTAGTGATACCTCACCTGGAGGATGATCAGGTCCTCGCCGTCGACGAGGTAGACGAGCCTGTGCTCCTCCGTGATGCGCCGGGACCATGCCCCGGCCGCGCCGTACTTCAGCTGCTCGGGTTTGCCGATCCCCTCGAAGGGATCACGCAAGCCGGTGTCGATGGGGGTGGTGATCCGTGTGACGACCTTGCGGTCCGTGGTCTGCCAGTGCGTGCAGTCATCCCAGGCGGAGCGGTCCGACACGAGGCGCGCTCGTAGGTGTCCAGCAGTCGGCGGGCGTTGGCCGGGGAGCGGAAGAGGTAGGCGGTCTCCTGCCAGGCGGCGTACTCGTCACGACCGAACCGTGTTCTTCAGAACATCGCCGCTGAAGTCCCATCGGTCCTACTCTGACTGGAATCCCCTGCCGCACAAAGGACTTCCGATGACTGGAATACCGTTTCTACTCGTCTTCATCCTCGCCGTCGCCCTGATGATCGTCATGATCTCCAGATGGAAGATCCACCCCTTCCTCTCGATCATGGCCGTCGCCTTCGCCTTGGGGATCATCGGTGGGATCCCGCTGGTGAAGTCGACCGGCGCCGAAGGGGAAGCGCCCGTCAAGGGCATCGCCGACGTGATCGGGGAGGGATTCTCCGGGATCTTCACCTCGATCGGCATCGTCATCATCCTGGGCACGCTCATCGGACTCATCTTGGAGCGCACCGGCGGTGCATTCAGAATCGCCGATGCGCTCGTGCGGGTCGTCGGCAAGCGCTACCCCGTCCTGGCTATGCAGCTCATGGGCTGGGTGGTCTCCATCCCCGTGTTCTGCGACTCCGGATTCGTCATCCTCAACCCCATCCGCAAGGCCCTGGCCCGTCGCACCGGGGCGTCACCCGTGGCGATGACCGTGGCCCTGGCCGCGGGCCTGTACACCTCGCACGTCTTCATCCCACCGACCCCGGGGCCCATCGCAGCCGCCCAGAACCTCGGCATCGGTGACCACCTTCTGTTGGTGATCGGCCTCGGCGTCCTCGTCTCGATCCCCGCACTGCTCGTCGCGTACCTGTACGCCCTCTACATCGGCAAGCGGGTGACCTCCGCCGAGGAGACCGGCACGGAGGATGCGGATGAGCTGGAGGCGGCCTACGACGCGCTTCGCCGGTCCTACGGGCGGATGCCAGGAACTGCTGCGTCCTTTGCGCCCATCATCGTCCCCATCCTGCTCATGGCTCTCGGCTCGCTCGCATCCGTCCTGAAGTGGACCGGCCCCGCGGGTGACTTCGCTCGATTCCTCGGCACGCCGATGATCGCGCTCGCCGTCGGTACCCTCTGCGCAGTCGGCCTGCTGTTCAGCGTGCGCCGTGGGGAGAGGTTCTACGACCTGACCGAGGAGACCCTCCGGGTCGTCGGCCCCATTCTGTTCATCACGGCGGCCGGTGGTGTGCTGGGGCGCGTCATCGCCGCCACCGACCTCGTCACCTTCATCGAGAGCAACGCTGCCCAGTTGTCGGTCATCGGACTGTTCTTCCCCTTCCTCGTCTCCGCCGTCCTGAAGACCGCGCAGGGCTCCTCCACCGTGGCCCTCACGACCACGTCGGCCATGGTCTTCCCGATGATGCCCGCATTGGGCTTCGAGACCCCGGTGGCCAGCGCGCTCGTGGTCATGGCCATCGCGGCCGGCGCCATGACCGTCTCCCACGCCAACGACTCGTACTTCTGGGTGGTCACCAACTTCAGCGGCATGACGCCCTCGCAGGGTTACCGCACCCAGACGATGGTCACGCTCCTGATGGGACTCACCTCCATCGTGTTCATCTGGATCCTCGGCCTCGTCCTCGTCTGACCCCGTCACCCGACTTAGGAGATCCACGCGTGCAGCGCATCATCGTCATCCCAGACTCGTTCAAGGGGGCCCTGTCGTCGCGGGAGGCGGGCTCCGCGATCGCGACGGGTCTCGCGTCGGTCACCGACGCCGAGGTTCTCGTGGTGCCCATTGCCGACGGCGGGGAGGGCACCGTCGAGGCCTTCGTGGCCGCCGCAGGGGGCGCCTTGCGACCCGCGACAGTCTGCGGGGTGTTCTACGGCGAGCGCGTACCTGTCCACTACGGACTGGTCGCGCCGGACGTGGCGGTGGTGGAGACAGCCTCATGTGCCGGGCTCCCGCTCGCCTCGGGACGCGAGGACACGGGACGGGCCACGACGTTCGGGGTCGGCGAGCAGATCCTCGACGCGGTGTCCGCGGGCGCGCGCAGAGTCATCGTCGGGGCCGGCGGGAGCGCCACGACGGACGGCGGCACGGGCGCTGCCGCAGCCCTCGGCGTCCGGTTCCTGGACGCCGCAGGTGAGGAGTTCGTCCCCACCGGCGACACCCTCACCCGGATTGCGCGGATCGACTCCACCCCGGCACGAGACCGGCTCCGCGACGTCGACGTGGAGGTGATGTGCGACATCAGCAACCCCCTCACGGGGTCGCAGGGTGCAGCCCACGTGTTCGGCCCCCAGAAGGGGGCGGATCCTGCATCAGTGGCGAGCCTGGACACCGGACTGGTCCATCTCGCGGGCATCGTCGAGCGAGACCTCGGGGTCGCGATCGACGCGCTCCCCGGTTCGGGAGCGGCGGGGGGTCTCGCCGGTGGCCTGCACGCCTTCATCGGGGCCACCTTGAAGCCGGGCATCGACGTCGTCCTCGAGACGGCGGGTTTCCACGACCTCGTGAAGACCGCTGACCTCGTCATCACCGGGGAGGGGCGCATCGACGGCCAGTCCTTGGCCGGGAAAGTGCCGATCGGTGTGGCCCAGGCCGTGCGCGCAGCCGGACGTGCGGTCCCGGTGATCGTCCTCGCCGGCTCCGTGGGACAGGACGCGGACACCCTCTACGACGAGGGCATCACCGCGATCGTGCCCATTGGTCGCGGCCCCCAGGACTTGGCGACAGCGATCCGCCGTACGGCAGAGGACCTGACCGCGACCGCCCGCGACGTCGGGCGGCTGGTGATGGCCTGCTCCCCCGCCGACCTCACACGTTGAGGAGGGCGAGGACGGGCGGAGGCTCGTCCTGGCCCACGAGGACTCGGCGGCGCTGCGCCAGATGGCAGTGTTCGACGTGATCGTCAACCACGCCGACCGCAAGGGCGCCCACATCGCCCCCATGCCCGGCGGGCACCGTTACGGGGTGGACCACGGGCTGACGTTTCATGTGGCGGACAAGCTGCGCACGGTGCTGTGGGGATGGCTCGGCGAGGCGCTGAGCGAGGAGGAGCCCGACGGCGTCGGCCGGGTTCTCGACGGGCTCGACGGTGAGCTGGGGCGGGGGCTGGCGGAGCTGCTGAATGCCGAGGGAAATCGAAGCCCTCGCCGAACGATGCACCCAGTTGCTCGACGACGGGATCTTCCCGGCACCGAGCGGGCTGACGCCAGCCGTGCCTTGGCCGCTGTTCTGAAATGAAGAGTCGTTGAGGCGAGCGCCCAGTTGGGCCAGTGGCGCCACTCTTGACCTCAGAGCGCGCCCCTGGGTTTTCGTACCGGCGGCGCCTCGTCCCCCTCGGACGCGGCGGCGCAATGTGGTCACCGGATCACCCGACCCATACTTCCCGCCACCATTCCCGGTATCATTATAGATATGTCTCGTCAAATTGGGGCGCTTAATCACATACGCTAAAATGGAAACTAAAAGGATCTATACTACAGTTCTCGACCTTGGGGAAGGTGGTCGAGCGAACGCCGACAATGGCAGTGCCTGGCACTCACTAGCAACAGCGCCAGCGCGCGATGCCAACATTAGACTGACGCTGCTCAAGTCGTCACTGAACTCTGGGAAAGTTGAGCCGCAAACGAGCTCTCAATCACCCGCGTCCATTACGTCTAGCCGCTCACGCGCCGCGCGGGCTGTCGCCCTGAGCTGCGGATGCTCCCGCACGATCTTACGCTGCTGTTCAGCGGGCAACCCAAGCTCGTGCAGCACGTTGAGGATCACGACCGCGGTTGTTACTTCGACGATGGCGATCAGTTCTTCGATCGAGTGATTAGGGGTCCTGCCCTCGTGCGCCAGGTCATTCCGTGCGCGCGTGGTCCGGCCCGCCCACCTGCCCACGTCCGGTATCAAAAGCGCGATCGCCTCCTGATCGGGGCGCGCGGCCAGTGCGTGGAGCCGGTCCCGCAGCGTGGGATCGTTGCGGAGGGCTCCCTTGAACCTACTGCGGTGCTCTTGCGGCACCTGGTCGAGCATCGCGTCGCGCATCGTCGTGAACTCGTCCGCAGGGAATGGCTTTTCGTCAATGCCTAGGCCTCGGTGCAGTACTTCGGCTGCGCCGACGGCAGTTAAGAGATTGTTCTCGACGTAGCGGGCCGGCGCATAGCGGAGGCCCAGAATCATGTTGGTCGCCGCCTCCAGACGACCGTGCGCCTCGCACCAGCGGGGTAAGACCTCCTCGAATGGGAGCGAATCGCAGGTGAAGAAGACACGGTGGTGTTCGACGGTCTTGGCGTCGTGCTTGCCGAGAGCAACGGGCGAATAGAGCACGTCCGCATACCGTGGCGGCATAACAACATCCTCGTTAGGCACCACAGAGCCGCTTCCAGCCACCTCCAAGCGCAGCCAGATGACGCCGGCGGCGCGGTGCATTGCGAGCGAGATGAGGTCCTGCACCAGGCTCGCCGTCGCCAGCGCACCGCTCACAGAGCTCGTCTCCGACGAGACGGCTCGCACAAACGCCGAATCCCGCATGCGCCCCACCGTGCCGCCCTTGCGCTGGTCAAAGTACGGCAGCGTGTGCCGGTGATCAAGGCGGAACTCGGTCCCGTCGACTACGACCGACTGAGCCTCGACCGGCTTGACGGAGATACTCCCCGTCCCGTCGATTTTGCCATCCGATGCGCCGAGGAATCCCTCGAAAACCGACGAAGCGGCCCAAAGCCCAAGGTCCTCAACCGAGACCTCGGCCGCGGAGAACGCTGCGTCGTCCTCACTGCTGATGTGCGCACCAATGATCGCGGTCGTCGCCACCACGGTCTGCTTGTCGGGGCTCTTCACCCGCGCGAGCATGGTCCGCTTCCCGCCGTTCGGGACACAGCCGAGCAGGGTGACCTCGCGCTGCTCGGCCGCACCGTGGATCACGTCCCAGCTCCAGTTCCCTTCATGGAACACAGTCACGCCAGGCGAAGGATTCGACATGATGCGGTCCTCAAACGTGCCGATCAGGGAGAGCTTCAAGCCGTCTTTAGGGGCATACCGGAGCACGCCGGGGACTTGGTGTTCAGGGTCGTCTGGCAGCCACCAGAGACCAGACCACTCGGCAGGCGTGTCGAGGTTCAAAGGGTCATTCGCCACGACTCTCCTTGCTGAATTCGTTAGAACTTCTTGTGGCAGAGGTCAGGCGTCGGATCGCCAACCGATGCTCGACCAGTACGAACACTCACCGTCGTGGTTAGTCCAGTCGCACGCGTGCGGGCCCTCGTGGTGATGCCACCCGCCAAAACGACCGAGCTCTTCAGACCAGTGCTCGCAGTGGATGACCTTATTCGAATGGTCCGTGTTGTCAGCGACCATTGTCCCATCATCTCCTTCAGAGGATGAAAGTCTCATGCACTCTTCCGGTAGGTCGCGTTGAATACCGCGTTCGCAAGCCACTGCTTGAAGCTGCTGTTGTCCTGGAACTCCTTGAAGAGCTGAGTGTCGTCGGAGATGAGGCGCAGCATTGCCTGGCTGAGTGCGCGGTCGCTCTCGACGCGGGCGTTCACTGGATCGTCGTTGGCCTGCGCGTTCTTGTAGGCCTCGTCCTCGGACACCAGCCGCGGGATCTCTTCGGTGATGAACCGCTGCACACGATCCGCATCGTTCCACTCGATGTTGCCGAAGTGATCGTTGAAGCTGCGCACAATCGCGGAGAGCCTCTCGAGCTCTGGGTCTGAGCGGTGCCCACCGCCGGCGGCTGGCACCGGATCGAGAGTGCCATCCTCATCGTCAAGGACGATCTTCATGGCGCTGAGCTTCTCGGCCCGGTACGACTCCAGATCGATATTCTCCAGGATGCCGGCCGAGAGGTCCTCCTCCTTCGGCGCGGGCAGCTTTGGCACCAGGTGGTCGAGGAAGATCGAGCGCTTCTCCCACTCGCTGCTCCCGTACGGCAGCACAGTCGAGAGGAAGTTGTAGGTGCGCAGGAACGCCTTTGCGCCGCCCTTGAACGCCACCTGCTCGTCCTCGTCGGGCATCTCGATGTACTCCGCGACACTCCCATCGAGCAGCGGGTCGAGCTGGTCACGGCTCTCGCCAGCCAGGTAGCGACTCACGAACTCGTCGATCTGCTCGGTCGTGTAGACGGCGAAGGTGTCGAGATCGTTGACCAGGTCATGAAGCTTGTTGGCGTCGGTCTCCTCGGCCAGCACGGTCGTACGGTAGTACGGCTCGAACGCACGCTGGATCTCGTCGGCGTCGTTGGCGAAGTCGAGCACGAACGTGTCGTGCTTCGCGGGATGGGCACGGTTGAGGCGCGACAGTGTCTGCACTGCCAGCACTCCGGAAAGGGCCTTGTCGACGTACATCGTGTGCAGCAGCGGTTCGTCGTATCCCGTCTGGAACTTGTTGGCGACCACCAAGATCCGGTATGGATCGGACTTCACCTGCGCGGCGATCGCGTTGGACGGGAAGCCGTTCAGGCTGGCCTCGGTCACCTTCATTCCCTTGTACTCGTGCTCCCCGGAGAAGGCGACGACTGCTCGATACGGACTCTTGCGCGCAGCGAGTGCATCACGGATCGCGTGGAAGTACTCGATGCATCGCGCAATCGACGAAGTCACCACCATGGCCCGGGCCTGCCCATCGATCTTGCGCTTCGCCACTACCTGGCCGAGGAAGTGCTCGACCATGATGTCGGACTTCTGCGCAATGGCGTGTGCGTTGCCCTCGACGTACGCGCGGAGCTTCTTCGATGCACGCTTCGCGTCGAACTCGGGGTCGTCCTCGACGGTCTTCATCAGCTTGTAGTAGCTGCCGACGGGGGTGTAGTTCGCGAGGACATCGACGATGAAGCCCTCCTGGATCGCCTGCTTCATCGTGTACGAGTGGAAGGGGCGGAATCCCGTGCCACCCACTGCGTTCGGTACTGGCTCGCCGAACATCTCGAGCGTCTTGTTCTTCGGCGTCGCGGTGAACGCGAAGTAGCTCGCGTTCGGCAGCAGCTTCTTCCCCTCGATGATCCGGTTGATCTGGTCTTCGACGGTGTCGTCTTCGATGTCGTCGACGCCGGCGAGAGCTCGGGAGACTGCCGCCGATGTCTTCGACCCCTGCGACGAGTGTGCCTCATCGATCACGATGGCGAACGTGCGGTCCCGATGGTCCGCTCCGATGTCATCCAGGATGTATGGGAACTTCTGCACCGTCGTCACGATGATCTTCTTGCCGGCCGAGATCGCGCGGCGCAGGTCCCCCGACCGATCCGCATGGACAACCGTTGAGCCCACCTGCAGGAATGACTTGATGGTCTGTGTGAGCTGGTTGTCGAGGATGATGCGGTCCGTGACGACGATGATCGAGTCAAAAGCGATGCGACCTTCATGGGCCGTCTCGGTCAGCTGGTGGGTCAGCCAGGCGATTGAGTTCGACTTGCCGCTGCCTGCGGAGTGCTGGATCAGGTACCGGCGACCGGCTCCGTTCGCCTCGACATCGGCGAGCAACTTTCGGACAACGTCGAGCTGGTGGTAGCGCGGGAAGATCGCCTTCGAGACCTTCTTGCCGGTCTTCTGGTTCTTCTCAACGACGATCTGCGCGTAGTTCTCGATGATCCCCGCGAGGCTGAGCGGAGCGAGCACCTGCCGCCAGAGGTAATCGGTCATCACGCCGTCGGGGTTCGGCGGGTTGCCGGCCCCGTCCTTGAAGCCCTGGTCGAAGGGCAGGAACCAGGAGGAAGCGCCTTTGAGCTGGGTGCAGAATCGGGCTCGCTGGTCGTCGAGGGCGAAGTGAGCGATGGTCCGGCCGAACGCGAACAGCGGCTCACGGGGGTCCCGGTCGCGCTGATACTGCTGAACCGCGTCCTCGACCGTCTGGTTCGTGAAGTTGTTCTTCAGCTCAAACGTGAACACCGGCAGCCCGTTGACGAACACGACCAGGTCGACAGCGTCGCCAGTGTTGCTCACGCTGTAATGCACCTGTCGTGTGACCACAAATCGGTTCGCCTCGAAGAGAGCGGCAGCCTTCGGGTTCGCCGCATCGGGCGCCGGATAGTAGAGATCTACATGCAGACCGAGGTGGTCGATGCCGTTGCGCAACATGTGCACGACGCCACGGCGCGTGATCTCCCCCTGGAGCCGCGCAAGGAACTTATGAGCTGTGGGCGTGTCCGACGTCAGTCCAAGTGGCTCAACGAGGCCGGGCTGGGTCGCCTCGATGAACTCGCTGAACTGGCCGAGATCGAGCCCGTAGGACGCGACATAGTCGGCAGGCGCGCCCTCGGCCCATCCGCCGTCGACCATCTGGTCGACGATGAGCGCCTCCAGGCTCTCTTCATTGAGACGTCGCATGCTCACTCCTCGCCTTCGCCCAGTACGTCCGCAACGTCATCATCCAACATGAAGTCCAGATCGACGTACTGGTCCAAGCCGTCAGGCAACGACGCGGCGATCGCACGGACGTCAACCTGGCCCGTCACGACATCAGCGACCAGGCGGGCTCGAAACTCTTGTAGCAGAATCATCTCATTTCGAGCTTTTCTGGCGGCTTCGTCAGAATTGCGGCGGACTTCTTCAATCTGGGCAACAACTCGCCTCTGGACGTCGAGTTCAGGGACTGCCACTCGCATCCAGCCGATGTCGTCCATGTTGAAATGCCCGACAGTGGACCACTGGGTCGCGAGTGCAATTCGCTCCCGAGGCAACCCGCCGTAGATCTGATGAACAAGGAACTGCGGGCACATAATTTCGTTGCGGAGCTTCATTAGGACAGTTCGCTGCCCAAGTGCAACCTTACGGCCGGGAGGAATCACGGCCGCCTCACCAACCGGTGCCTCTCGTGTAAAGATTACGTCACCGGGGTCGGGCACCGCTCGCTGGGTCCAGGCCTTATATGAACTTGCACCCGTCGTGTACGCCCCAGACCAATCAATTTCTCCGCGCTTCACCGAGGAAGTGCGAAGAATCCAGAACTCGCCGCCTTCGACGTACGGGGCGGTCTTATGCTCGCAATCCACGATCCTATGCAACACGTGTCGCAATTCACGACTGGGGGCATCGAGATTCCTGAAAGTTTCGGCGGTTACTGCTTGCTTCCTCTCCTCGAGAAGAGCAATTAGCCCACGCTTGGCGGAGATGGCCTTGTCGATGCGGGCGTTCGCGTGGGCGAGGTACTTCACAATCGCCGCCTGCTCATCCGCCTGCGGTAGCGACACTTCGATGTTTCGCATGCGAGAAATGTCGAGATCCCACTGGCCGATCCGCACGCCGTCCGACGCTGCACCGAATTTTGCCACATAGGGCTTGCTTCGCAAAAGATACTCACCGAAACGCGGTACTTCGAAGTCGGCTTCAAACACGAAGTAAGCAGGACTAACTATGCCGTCGACCGGGGCGAGCCCCAATGAGCCCTGCCAGGCCTTCATCTTGTTTATGACTAAGTCTCCCGACCGTGCAACTTTGTAGTTACTAAGATCGTCAGGGATCGCATTGTGATTTGCATCTTCATCCGCTCGGACGAATACGCCGCGTTCACGAGCGACGGTCAGGAGTGGAAGATCAGGCCTGTCCCTTTCGCTGCGGGGAGTCAGGAGCGACCGAAGAGATCGGGTTTCCCATGCATCCGCCGATCTATCCACCCGCGGAGGAGAAAACAATGACACTGCCATCAGTCCTCACCTGCGATCTCAGCGATCAGGTCCTCAGTCTCCGCCTCGAGAGCACGGATGTCTGCCTGGATCTCGGCAAGTGTGCGCATTGGCACGGGCTTGTAGAAATGACGAGTGAACGAGATCTCGTAGCCGATCTTCGTCTTCGAGTCGTCGATCCAGGCGTCAGGGGCGTATGGCTCGACTTCGCGATGAAAAAACGCTTCGATGCCGTCGGCATAGTCACCCGCGGGCTCGGTGAGCGGTACTTGCTCGGTGTCGCGCAACTCGGTGTCAGGCTCGTACTCGACGACGCGGGCGCGGCCGTCGATGACGGCTTCGTACCTCCCGTGCAGCGGATCGGGTGTCGCGGCGTACGGCAGTGCCTTGCGGATGAGAGGCGGTGCACTTTCGTCGCGCACGCCGTCCTTTTTCAGCTGCTTGATCTCCTTCGCGGTGTAGACACGGTGTGGGTCGACACCGGCGATGCGCAAGGGCCGTTCGACGGTGATCTTGTGGTATCCGAAGTCCACACCGTCGAATACCTTCGAGTGGTCGGTGTCTTCGTACTCGTCGAACGCCTTGAACGCCTCGAGGACCTTGTCGGCGTCAGTCGAGCTGACCTCGACGCCCTTCTCGCCCAGGTTTTTGCGCAATGGCGTGAACCAGTCGGTGGCGTCGATGAGCTGGACCTTGCCCTTGCGGCGATCTTCCTTGCGGTTGGAGAGCACCCACACGTACGTGGCGATACCGGTGTTGTAGAACATCTTCAGCGGCAGCGCGACGATCGCTTCGAGCCAGTCGTTCTCGATGATCCATCGACGAATGTTGCTCTCGCCCTGGCCAGCGTCACCGGTGAACAGCGAGGAGCCGTTGTGCACCGATGCGATCCGAGAGCCGAGCTTGGTGCCCTGCTTCATCTTCGAGATCAGATTCGCGAGGAACATCAGTTGTCCGTCGCTGCTGCGCGTCACGAGCGAGTACTCGCGGTCATTGTCGTGATTGACGATGAATCGCGGGTCGATGATCTTCTTCGCGCCACCGAGGCGGTCCTGGTCAGTCTTCCAACTCTTGCCATACGGCGGGTTGGAGAGCATGAAGTCGAACTCCTGCCCTGCGAAGGCGTCATTCGATAGTGTGGAGTACTCGGGACCACCGACGATGTTGTCGGCCGCCTTGCCGTCGCCCTTGAGGATCAGGTCGGCCTTCGCGATCGCATACGTCTCGGCGTTGATCTCCTGCCCATACAGATGCGTGGAGACCTTCTTGCCAGACGACTCCGTGAGGTGCTTCAGGGTCTCCTCGGCGACGGTGAGCATGCCACCGGTGCCCATCGCACCGTCGTAGAGCCGATAGGTACCCGACGGGATCGCGTCAGCAATCGGTTCAAACATCAGCCGGGTCATGAGTCGGACAGCGTCGCGCGGTGTCCAGTGCTCGCCGGCCTCTTCGTTGTTCTCCTCGTTGAAGCGGCGCACCAGCTCTTCGAAGACCGTACCCATCCCATGGTTGTCCATCCCTGCCGGGGAGAGATCCAGATCCGGCGCGAGGAACTTCTCGATCAACGCACCGAGCGCGTCAGCCTTCGTGAGCCGAGGTAGCTGGTTACGGAACTCGAAGTTGTCGATGATCTCCTGCACGTTGGGCGAGAAGCCATCAAGGTACGCCTCGAAGTTCTGCCGCAGCCGTGTGGAGTTCGAGATGTGGCGCAAATCCTGCAGCGAGAAACCAGACGTGTTGTAGAAATCCTGCTTGGCCGCATCACGCAGCGGTGCGTCCTGGTCGGCAACCCCAGCCTCATCCAGCATCTTCTTCATCGCCACCACTGCATCGCGCGTCGGGCCGAGGACGCTGTCCAGGCGACGCAGAACCGTGAAGGGAAGGATCACGTCGCGGTACTTGCCCCGGACATAGAGGTCGCGGAGGACATCGTCAGCGATGTTCCAGATGAGCGCCACAATTCGAGAGTGGTTGATGGAGCTGTGTGGCACGGGGATCCTTCACTTGTGACTAGATGTAGGAGGGCATGACGTTGTTGACTCGGGCCGGGGCCAACGAGGCCGGAGGAGCGTCTCCGCAGGAGGTATGAGGCCGATGGTAGTTGTAGTGGTTCACCCACACTGCCAACGCCTCACGCCGGGCCGTCTCTGAGGTATACGGGCGGGCGTAGAGGACCTCATCGACCATCAGCCGGTTGTACCGCTCGACCTTCCCGTTATGGCGCGGGGTGTAGGGGCGGATCCGGTGGTGCCGGCCCCCGAGCGAGACCACCTTGGCGGTGAACTCCGCGGCCCGGTAGTTGTTCCCGTTGTCCGTGACCACCCTGTCGATCCGGATGCCGTGGGCGGCGAAGAACGCCCTCGCCCGGCAGAAGAACCCGATCGTGGTCACCGCCTGCTCGTCCTCCAACGCCTCGGTGTAGGCCAGGCGGGTGTACCCGTCGATCGCCGAGTGCAGGTAGGTGTAGCCGACCCGCCGGCCTGCACCACGCTTGGAAGCACGGCCTGCTTCACTTTCACGTCCGTGGGTGCGCCAGCCGCCCCCGTCAGGGATGCGCCCGATCTTCTTCACATCCAGGTGCACCATGTGCCCCGGGCCGCGGGTGGTGATCTTCTGGGGTCGTTGGCGCAGGTCTTCCCCGGCCGGGGTCAGGTCCCGTAACCGGGAGAGCCCGGCCCGGTGCAGCCACCGTCCCACGGTACGAAGACACACCCGGTGGCCCTCGGAGACGAGGTGGTGATGGATGCGCCGTGCGGACCACTTGCGCTCCCGCCGCAGGGCGTGGATCTGGGTGACCAGGACCGGATCGAGCTGGGCAGGTGAACGGTGCGGCCGGCTGGGCAGGTCCTGAAGGCCGGCTTCTCCCTGGGCGCGGTAGCGGGCCACCCAGGTGGCCACCGTGGGACGTGCGACCCGGAACTCGGCGGCCACGTGTGCCTGCGGGATCCCGTCGTGCAGGTGGCGGTGGACCATCCTGAGACGGCCGGTGGGGGTCAGGGGTGCGTTAGCGTGAGTCATGAGTGGGTCTTTTCGGGCAGGTGGGTGGTGTAGGAACTTCCATCCTGCGGGAGAGGCCCGCTCGTCTCATCTCAGCCCGGGCCTCGTGCCAAGAACCTCATGACCCACAACAACTAGCGCGGAACCCCATGATGTCCACCGGTCAGGCCGCGATCTCCCTGAACTCTTGTGCCGACCAGTGGAGTCTGCGAACCGCTCTTCCGGGCCGGGCAGGAAATGCGCGAGAAATCGATTCTCCATCCGGCCGGACTGCTTTCTTTCGGCGCGGCTGAAGGCCTCTAGACAACCGACCCCGTGCACTGCAGCCCCGCAGGCAATTGCCGCCCGGCTGAGTGGCGGCACAACATGGTTATGGGGCCACCGAGGCCGAGGTGCCCCTCATTTCAGATTGGTGCAACGCTTCTGGTGCAGCATATGGAGCACCCGGTGACCGGCTCGTTATGGTCACCTCTCTAGATCAATCCAGATATCCCACGACTTTTCCATATAAGCGCAGTTTGCCTAGGACGTAATTAGCGATATCAGCACGCCCCGTCTTTTTTCTCCACATGAATTCTATTCTAACCTCCCCCGCAGGCCCGCGAGTTAATAGGTCCGATTTCAAGGACGTACCCTCACGGCGCAGTTCGTCTTCAACCTCAAAATGGGAAATAAGACCAGCCTTCTTCAAGGCCTCTCCAAAAGCGCGATTGCATTCAACATCAGACGTGCTAGCAATGTTTGTCAAATTCGTCATTGCGTCGACGGTGTTAGATCCAATCTTTCCCCCTACCTTCCTCGGCCCGAGTGACTTTCCGGCAAGAAGAATGCCGAGATGGCTCTCCGAGATTCTACGAACCGCTTCGTCATTCTTGGTGGGAAGTGTTGCCATACCTTTAGATGCCATCTTCGCCTTCAGGGCAGGGCTCCCAAAGGTTCGGGCAACAGCCAGGGCAACCACCGGATCCATGTGTATCACACGAGCGTCCAGTACCGTCCCGAGAAGTCCGATCTTCTCCGGAGTCTTTTTGAGTTCCGCTACAATATTAGCCTGAGTTGCACTAAGTGTTTTGTCTATATCAGCGTCGGAAAAGCTACCCCGCGTCAGGGCGGCCACATCATTTTCATTATCCGAGGCGGAAACCACAATCGACCATACTCGCGCAGGAGAGGCCTTCATCAGCGAGCCCACTTGACCCGTGTTCTTAATTGCACGCTTTCGCACAGCTCTGACTAGGTGCCCCAAGGAGTTGGATTCCTCGAGGAGTGCATCCATATCGTCGCTGGAAATGCCATAGGCAGTCAATTGAGCACCTAGATTAAGTGACGCTACAGTGCGAGCTACGATACGAGGCCAGTCAGACTTAGGAGGACCGGAGAAGTTAAAAACAGGCTCATCGGTCCCGATCAAGGAACTTGCCCCGATCTGGTCGGCCACTGTGGCAAGCTTGTCGGCCAAGTCGTCAGTATTAGTAGGCCAGACAATTAACATGCGCGCGCCGCGAGGATCTTCTCTTAAGAAAGAGTTGATCCCATGAAGCCCATGCTCAATCTCGCTGTCCGACACCTTGCCGACAGCCTCTCGTCCTTCGACGATCACAATTCGCTGGGCGTCGCCCTCAGGGATTTGACGGAGTGAAGAGCCAATATCTTCACCATATTGGAGGCGCTCGACTTGCACTCCGGGCCTGAACAGGGGGATCGTCGTCAGAAAAGTGGTCTTACCCGCACCACTTTGGCCACGCAGAATTACCAGCGATCCGTGCCCTGAGCTCTCGAAATCATCAAACTGTCCATCAATCATTTCTAGGGCGGCATCAACTGGGTCAACGAACGCATTCCAGTCCACCCTATCGCGCATCATATCGAATCGGTCGGGCAAGTAGATCTTGGTGTGCGTGGCACTCATATTTCGCCTTCTCTCGCTAGCCCTGCCGATGCAGGTGTCACACGTTGAACCGGAACTCCACCACGTCGCCGTCCTTCATCACGTAGTCCTTGCCCTCCATGCGCACCTTGCCGGCGGCCTTGGCATCGGCCATGGAGCCAGCGGCAACCAGGTCGTCGAAACTCACGATCTCGGCCTTGATGAAGCCGCGCTGGAAGTCGGTGTGGATGACGCCGGCGGCCTCGGGCGCCGTCGCGCCGACGGGGATGGTCCAGGCACGCGTCTCCTTCGGCCCGGCCGTCAGGTACGTCTGCAGGCCGAGGGTGGAGAAGCCGACGCGGGCCAGCTGGTCCAGCCCGGACTCGTCCTGCCCGGCCATCTCCAGCATCTCGGCGGCTTCCTCCTCGGAGAGCTCCACGAGGTCGGACTCGAGCTTGGCGTCTAGGAACACGGCCTGGGCGGGGGCCACCAGATCGCGCAGCTCCTGCTGCCTGGCCTCGTCCCCCAGCACACCCTCGTCGGAGTTGAACACGTAGATGAACGGCTTGGCGGTGAGCAGGCTCAGCTCCCGCAGCCGGTCCATGTCCAGCTTGTCCTTGTCCTTCGCGGCGAAGATCGTCTCGCCCCGCTCCAGCACCGCGAGCGCGGCCTTGAGCGCCTCGAGGTCGGCGGGCTCCTTCTTCTTGCCCTTGACCTCCTTCTCGACGCGCGGGATCGCCTTCTCCACGGTCTGCATGTCCGCGATGATCAGCTCGGTGTTGATGGTCTCCATGTCCGAGGCCGGGTCCACCTTGCCGTCCACGTGGACGACGTCGCCGTCGTCGAACGCGCGCACCACCTGGGCGATCGCGTGGGCCTCGCGGATGTTCGCCAGGAACTGATTGCCCAGGCCCTCCCCCTCGGAGGCGCCCTTCACGATGCCGGCGATGTCCACGAAGGACACCGTGGCCGGCAGGATCCGCTCGGAGCCGAAGATCTCGGCCAGCTGGGGCAGCCGCTCGTCCGGCAGGTTCACCACGCCCACGTTCGGCTCGATCGTCGCGAACGGGTAGTTCGCCGCGAGCACGGTCTGGCGCGTCAGCGCGTTGAACAGGGTCGACTTGCCCACGTTGGGCAGTCCCACGAATCCGATAGTCAAAGCCACAGTCCGGCAGTCTACCGGCGGGCCCGCCGCGGCGGAGGCGTCCCGCACCGGCCCCGTTCCGTGGGCAGAACCAGCAGCCCCGCCCGCTCCGTGGGCAGAAAGCGCGCTCTCCCCTGTTCCGGGGGCAGAACCGGCAGGGTTTTCCCTTCCGGGGGCAGAAACCTTCGCTCTCCTGCCCACGGAACCCAGAGGCCCGGCGGCCACGGGGCCCGGCAGCCCCAGCCCGGCGTGCCCACGGAACCCAGAGACCCGCACCGCCCAGCACGCATCCCCGTCCAGATGACCGATCCGTAGGGTGGACGGGCCGCCCAGACCCCGTCGACAGTAAGCACACCCGTGTCTGCCGACCAGAGGACGACAGCCGAGACCGCAGGGCCGCCGGGCCCTCCCGACGCCAAGTCCCGCGGCACCGTGCGCCTGCGCTCCAACGACTACCGGGACAAGCCGGCCGTGGACCCGCGCTACTTCACCGACCCGGAGGGCCATGACATGGCCGTCGCGGTGGCCGGCATCCGGCTGGCCCGGGAGATCGTCTCCCAGCCGGCGATGGCGGCGTGGGCGGGGCGTGAGCTGGCCCCGGGCGAGCAGGCGCAGACGGACGAGGAGATCGCCGACTACGTGCGCCGCACCCACAACACCGTGTACCACCCGGTGGGCTCGGTGCGCATGGGCGCCGACGACGACGCCATGAGCCCCCTGGACGCCCGCCTGCGCGTCAAGGGCGTGACGGGTCTGCGCGTGGCCGACGCCTCCGTGATGCCCGAGCACGTGACCGTGAACCCCAACATCACGTGCTTCATGATCGGTGAGAAGGCGGCGCAGCTGATCCTGGCCGATCGCGCCTGACCGCCACGCAGATGCGGCGGGCCCCCGGTGGGGGCCCGCCGCATCTGCGTTCGGGGGACGGACCGCGCGCCGGTCATGCCGGCGCCGTGTGCGGCTCCGTCAGAGGCCGGTCACTCGCCGGTGGTCTCGGCGGTCTCGCCCTCCACGGTCTGCCCGGCCACGGGGGCAGCACCGCCGTGGGTGATGGAGATCTTGCGGGGCTTGGCCTGCTCCGCCACCGGGATGGTGAGGGTCAGGACGCCGTCGCTGTAGTCGGCCTGGATGCGGTCGAGGGCGAGGCCCTCGCCCAGGGTGAGCTGGCGGGCGAAGGTGCCGGCGGAACGCTCACGGGTGAGCCAGCGGCGGTCCTCGCGGGCCGGGTCCTCCTTGCGCTCGGCGCGGACGGTGAGGGTGCGCTCCTCCACGTCCACGTCGATAGAGGCCGGGTCGACGCCGGGCAGCTCGACCTCGGCGACGAAGACGTCGCCCTCGCGGTACAGGTTCATGGGCATGGACACGGTGCCGGTCGCGCGGGTCGTCAGACCGTTCACCAGACGCTCCATCTCACGGAAGGGACGCTCCATCTCACGGAACGGATCGATGGGACGGGTCATGTCGGTTCACTCTCCTCGGGAGTCGGGTGGGCGCCGCTGACACCGCGGCGTCTGATCACCACAACAGCACGCCCGGCGAACCTATTCCATAATTCTGCGTGAACTCCGCTCAACTTTCTGGAGGACGGCCCGCCCGCCTCGGCGGGCCCCACCCATGACATCCGTCATGGCGCATTCCTGACGTCTGCCGCTCCCGCGAGGCGCGCCCCGCGGCGAGGCTGTAGCCATGAGCAACGCACCCGCACTCGCAACCCGGAGACTCACCCGCCGCTTCGGACCGGTCCGGGCCGTGGACGGCGTGGACCTCACCGTCCCCGTCGGCGAAGTCCTCGCCCTCCTCGGGCCCAACGGCGCCGGCAAGACCACGCTGCTGGACATGGCCCTGGGCTTCAGCCCGCCCTCGGACGGCACGGTCCGCGTCCTCGGCTCCGACCCCGTCGCCGCCGTCCGCGAGGGCCGGGTGGGCGCGGTGCTGCAGACGGGCGGCCTGCTGGAGGACCTGAGCGTGCGCGAGACCGTGGCCATGGTGGCCGGCTGCCACCGCCGCCACATCGGCGTGCCCGCCGCCCTCGAGCGCGCTGGCCTCACCGGGCTGGCCGGTCGCCGCGTGAAGAAGTGCTCCGGAGGCGAGCGCCAGCGGCTGCGCTTCGCCCTGGCCCTGCTCACCGACCCCGAGTTGCTGATCCTGGACGAGCCCACCGCGGGCATGGACGTCCGCGCCCGCCACGACTTCTGGGACACCATGCACGCCGAGGCGGACCGGGGCCGCAGCATCGTGTTCGCCACCCACTTCCTCCCCGAGGCCGAGGACTTCGCGGACCGGATCGTCCTGATGCGCGAGGGCCGGATCCACGCGGACGGCACGCCCGCCGAGCTCGCCACCGGCGGGTCCGTCACCCTCACGGGCCGCTGGGCCGGCGGCGGAGACGATCCGGACGCGCCCGCCCGCCTCGCCACCGCCCTGGACCTGCCGCAGGACGCCGTCCAGCTCGAACCACAGCACCTCTCCCCCGGCCGCCTGCGCGTGCGCGTCCCCGCCGGGGGCTCGGTCACCGGCGACGACGTCGCCCGTCACCTGCTGAACGAGCGCCTCGTCGAGGACCTGGCGATCACCCACGCCTCCCTCGACGACGTGTTCCTCTCCCTGACCGACGCCGGCCAGCCGGCACCCTCCGAGCCGCAGGAGTCCCTCGCATGAGCACGACCATCACCGCCCCCGGCCGCCTGTTCGGCTACGCACGCCGCGAGTTCGTCCGCAACGTGCGGATGATCGAGGGCTCGTTCTTCATCGTCGTCCTCCCCGTGGCGCTCTACCTCATGTTCGGCGCGCTCTCCGACTGGGGAGACCGCCCCGTCGGCCACGGGAACGTGTCCGCGTACACCATGACCGGCATGGTCGTGTACGGGGCGGTCATGGCCACCACCTCGATCGCCGGCTCGGCCGCCGTCGAGCGCCAGTCCGGCTGGGGCCGCCAGCTCTCCCTGACCGCGCTCACCCCGGGCGCCTACCTCGCCGGCAAGTGCCTCGTGGCCCTGGCCATCGCCGCCCTGCCCGTGCTCGCCGTGCTCACCGCGGGCGCACTCACGGGCGCGGAGCTCGACGGCCCGCTGCGCTGGCTCGCGACGGGCGCCCTCGCCCTGGTGTCCTCGCTGCCGTTCGCGCTGTTCGGCCTGGCGGCCGCCCTGCTCTTCCGTTCGGAGGCCGCCGTGTCCGCGGCGTCGGGCATCCTGGTGGTGTTCGGCTTCCTCGGAAACCTCTTCGTCCCGCTCTCGGGGATCATGCTGGACATCGGGCGCTTCACTCCGGTGTACGGGGCCGGCGCCCTCGCCCGATGGCCGCAGATGGAGGGAGAGAGGGCAACGATGGGAACGGAACCCGCCGCCGCCGCGGACCCGCTGTGGCTGCCGATCGTGAACCTGCTGGCCTGGACGGCCGTGTTCGCGGTGGTCTGCCTGCTCGCCTCCCGCTCCCGGACGGCCCGCGCGTGAGCCCCGCCGGCGGATCCCCGGCGCCGGCCCGCCCGACGGTCGGCACGGCGGAGCACGACCCCGCCGTCCTGCCGCTGCACCTGTGGCCGTCCACGCTGGGGTTCGCCGGGGTGTGGCTCATCAGCTTCGGCTTCGTCCTCGTCGAGCTCCTCCGCCGGGCGTTCACTCCCGGGGACGGGCGGGGCGAGGCGATCCTGGGGGTGGCGGCCATCGTGGTCTTCATCCTCGTCTACCTGGCCGCGTTCGTGGTGCCGCGCCCGGTGCGCGCGTGGCCGGCCTGGGCCAACGCGGTCCTCACCTGGCTCGTGCTCGCCGGGTGCCTGGCCGTGCTGACCCGGATCCTGGGCGTCCACGCCCTGCTCTACTCCCCCTTCCTCGTGGCCACGTGGCTCTTCCCCCACCGGCTCCGCGTGGGCCTGATCGGCGCCGGGGCCACGATGGCCGCGGCGCTGGCGACCGGGCTGCTGTTCTTCCCCGGCGATCCGGCCCTGCCCGTCGTGCTGGGCAACCTCGCCGTCCTCCTGGTGGTGTTGGTGGGCATGCGCCTGGCCATCGCCCGGGACGACCGGGTCGTGGAGATGACGCATGAACTCGACCTCGCCGGCCAGCGGGAGCGGCTCGGCCGGGATCTGCACGACATCCTGGGCCACTCCCTGACCACCATCAACGTCAAGACCCAGCTCGTGCACCGGCTGATCGACACGGACCCCGCCCGGGCCAAGCAGGAGGCCGCCGAGGTGATCGCCCTGTCCCGCACGGCCCTCGCCGAGGCGCGGGCCGCCGTCGCCGAGCTCGCCGCCCCGGAGCTGGGCGGGCAGCTCTCCCTCTCCGTGGGGGCGCTGCGGGACGCCGGGATGGCCGTCGAGGCCCCGCCGCCCGGCGCCGTCACCGAGGTGCCGGAGCGTCGCCGCGCCCTGGCCGCCTGGATCGTGCGCGAGGCCGTGACCAACGTGCTCCGCCACGCCGGGGCCCGCCGGGTGCGCATCAGCCTGGACGCCCACCACGTGGCGGTGCTCGACGACGGCGCCGGACTGCCGGCCTCCGTCGCGGCGGGCGTGGGCCCCCGCACCCTCGCCGAGCGGGCGGCCGCGGAGGGCGCACGCCTCGAGGTGGGGCGGGGGCTGGGCGGGGCCGGCACCGGCGTGGCCGTGCACTGGGGCGGGAGCACGTTGGAGGCCGCGCGCGGGGTGCTGCCCGCCGCCGAGGGCAGGATGGACGCATGAGTGAGTCAGCCGCCCCGGCCCCGTCCCCGGCGACGCCGCCCTCGGCCGGTCGCGGGCCCGGGGCTCCGCTGCGCCTGCTGCTGGCCGACGACCAGGCGCTCGTGCGCGGCGCCCTGGCCGCCCTCCTGGACACCGAGCCGGACCTGACCGTCGTCGCCCAGGCCGCCTCCGGGGACGAGGTGGCGGACGCGGTCGAGGCCCATGACGTGGACGTCGCGCTGCTGGACATCGAGATGCCCGGAGTGGACGGGCTCGAGGCCCTGCGCCGGATCCGGGACCGCGGCCTGGACTGCGCCGTGCTGATGGTGACGACCTTCGGCCGCCCCGGCTACCTGGAGCGGGCCCTGGCCGCCGGGGCCCGGGGATTCGTGGTCAAGGACACCCCGGCCGAGCAGCTCGCCGACGCCGTGCGCGCGGTGGCCCGCGGTGAGCGCGTGGTGGATCCCTCGCTCGCGGTGGACACCCTCGCGGCGGGGCCGAGCCCGCTGACCCCGCGGGAGGTCGACGTGCTACGCGAAGCGCTCACAGGGGCCTCCGTCCGGGCGATCGCCGGGCGCCTGCACCTCTCGGCGGGCACGGTGCGCAACCATCTGAGCGCGGCGATCGGCAAGACGGCCACCAGCACGCGCGGCGAGGCCGCGACGGTCGCGCGCGATCGAGGGTGGCTGTAGGGGCGGTTCAGCGGAGGCGCTCAGGTGAGATGCTCGAGCGCCGCACGGAACGCGGCCTCCGCCGTCTCGCCGTAGGGCACGAACAGCACCTCGTCCACGGTGCCGCCCACCTCGTCCGCCATCGCGTGGCAGGTCTCGACGGCGATCCGCGCCGCGTCCTCCATGGGCCAGCCGTAGATCCCCGCGGAGATCGCCGGGAACGCGACCGTCCGGGCGCCGAGCCCGGCCGCCACCTTCAGGGACTCGCGGTAGCACGAGGCGAGGGTGTCGGACTTGTCGATCGTCTTGGCCCACACCGGGCCCACGGTGTGGATGACCCAGCGCGCGGGCAGGCGCCCCGCCGTCGTCGCCACGGCCTGGCCGGCGGGCAGCCCCTCCGGCAGGTCGGTCTCGCGCAGGCGGCGGCACTCGGCCAGGATCTCGGGACCGCCACGCCGGTGGATGGCGCCGTCCACGCCTCCGCCGCCGAGCAGGGTGGAGTTGGCGGCATTGACGACGGCGTCCGCGCGCGTGGCCGTGATGTCCCCGGGGGCGATGGTGAGCTGCATGGGCTCACGCTAGGCGCGGGTGGGCGCCGTCGGACAGGGCCGGTAGCCTCGGCCCCATGAGCACCCCGACGCCCACCGGACCGACCCCCACGCCTCCCGGCGGCGAGCTGCTGCCGCTGATCAGCCTCGCGGTGGAGCACGTGTTCGACACGCTCGGCCGGCAGTCCGTGTTCGCCCCGACGATCCTCGCCGTCACCGCCGACGGCCAGCGCGGCATGTGGGAGCACCCGGACCTCGAGCCCGAGCAGGCGGCCGCCACGGTCGCGAAGATCAGCCCGCGCCCCACCCGGGCGGTGGCCGTGTTCGACGGCGAGATCGAGACGGCGGACGGGCCCCGCCCGGCCGTCGCGGTGGAGGCCTTCGACGCCGCCGCCCTGGCCTCGACCCGCATGGTCTTCCCGTATCTGCCCGGCGTCGCCGCGGCGGGCATCGCCGCCCGCGTCGACGGCGACCCGCAGGTCGTGGCCAACGGCCCCAACCCGCTCTTCGGCTGAGCCGCCCACCACGACGACGGCGCGCCGCGGCCTACCGTGTCCGTGCAGCCTGCGAGGGTGGGGGCATGGAGATCCTCAGCCTGCTGCTCGCCCTCACCCTCGGACTCGTGCTGGGCGCCCTGCTGGGTGCGTGGCTCATGTGGCGCCGGGCGGCCGGCGGCGGTGAAGATGCCCGCCGGGCCCACGCCGAGCTGGCCGCGCTGCGCACCGAGCACCAGGGGGCGCGAGAGGAGCTCGCGGCCGCCCGGGCGGAGCAGCGCGCGCTCACGGCCGCGCGCGCCGAGGACGCCGAACGCCGACGCGCGGAGTCCCAGGTGATGTCCACGCTCGCCCCGCTGGGCCAGCGGCTGGCGGCCCTCCAGGAGCAGGTGAGCGTGCTGGAACGGGATCGGGCGTCCCAGTTCGGCCGGCTCGGGGAGCAGCTCCGCGCCGCCGCGGCCACGGACCGGGACCTGCTGAACCAGACCACGTCGCTCATGGCCACGCTCAAGTCCACCTCCGCGCGGGGCCACTGGGGCGAGGCGCAGCTCCGGCGGGTCGTCGAGGCGGCAGGCATGCTCCACCACGTGGACTTCACGGAGCAGGCCACGCTGTCCGGCAAGGACGGCGAGCGCCTCCGCCCGGACCTCGTGGTGTCCCTGCCCGGCGGCAAGGCCATGGCCGTGGACGCCAAGGCCCCCATCGGGGACGCGCTGGCCGCCGAGGCCCTCGCGGACGAGCCCGGCGAGGAGGCGTACGAGCGGCGCCAGGCGCTGGCCGCCCAGCACGCCGCGGCCGTGCGCCGCCACGTGGACCAGCTCTCCGCGAAGTCCTACTGGACCGGCCTCGAGCACTCCCCCGAGCTGGTCCTGTGCTTCCTGCCCGCAGAGTCGCTCCTGGCCGCGGCCCTGGACGCGGACCCCGGGCTGCTGGACCACGCGTTCTCGCGGAACGTCGCGCTCGTCGCCCCCGTCTCCCTCCTGACCGCCCTGAAGTCCGTGGCCTATGCCTGGCGGCAGGACACCCTGGCCGAGAACGCCCACACCGTGGTGGCCAGCGCGAAGGACCTCTACGAGCGCCTCGGCACGCTCGGCACCCACCTGGACCGCATGGGCGGCTCCCTCAAGACCACCGTGGACCGCTACAACCAGCTCGTCGGCAACGTCGAATCGCGCGTGCTCCCCGCCGCCCGGCGCCTCCGCGACGCCGACCCGGGCCTGGCCCCCACGCCGGACATCCGCACGCTCGAGTCCGCGCCCCGGCCCCTGGCCGCCCCGGAACTGGTCGCGGGCGTGGAGGAGGACGAGCTGCGCCGTCGTCGGCAGGAGTCGGCGCGGGAGGCGTGAACGGGGCCGGGCGGGGCCGGGCGGGTGGGCCGTCGCCGAGATGGGGTCGCCTTCTGGTGATCCAGATCACTTGATACGGTGAAACTCACAGAGAATTGCCAGGCCGCGCCGAGGGCCTGACTTGATGAGGAGGCCCCGTGGAGTCCCGATCGACCCCCCCGCCGAGCAACGTCAACGAGCACGTCTCCCGCTTCAACCCCCGAGCGGCCGCCCAGGAGTTCGAACAAGAGCTCTCCCCGGGCATGCGTGACGAGCCGCTGACCGGCGGCGAGAACGTCAAGCGCATCATCGGCCTCGTGGCCGGCCCCCTGCTCGCCGTCGCCCTGTTCCTGCTGATGCCGGGCGACCTCGGCGTCTGGCCCCGCCTCGTCGCCGCCACCGCCGTGCTCATGGCCGTGTGGTGGATGACCGAGGCCCTGCCCATCCCCGCCACCGCCCTGTTGCCGCTCGTCATCTTCCCGCTCGGCGTGCCCGCCGAGGAGTCCGACGGCGGCATCACCTTCGACGCCGTCGGCGCGAGCTACGGCAACAACATCATCTTCCTGTTCATGGGCGGCTTCATGCTCGCCCTGGCCATGCAGCGCTGGAACCTGCACCGGCGCATCGCGCTCGGCGTCCTGACGTTCATGGGCGCCAGGACCGTGAACCTCGTCCTGGGCTTCATGATCGCCACGGGGTTCATCTCCATGTGGGTGTCCAACACCGCCACCGCCGTGATGATGCTCCCCATCGGCGTGTCCATCCTCGTGCTCGTCCAGCGCTACGGCACGGACGACCCCCTGACCGCGGACGAGGCAGCGGACCGGGCCGACCGCCCCGCCGCGCCCGCCTCCGCGCCCGGCGAGGCTCCCACGCAGGCCGAGATCCGCTCCCTCACGAAGTCGAACTTCGGCACCGCGCTCATGCTCGGCATCGCGTACGCCGCGTCCATCGGCTCGCTCGGCACCATCATCGGCACCCCGCCCAACACCCTGCTCGCGGGCCACATGGCCGCCGAGCACGGCGTGCAGATCGGCTTCGGCCAGTGGATGCTGGTCGGCGTGCCGATCGCCGTCGTGCTGCTCTTCGCGTGCTGGTTCCTGCTCACCCGCGTGCTGTTCCGCCCGGAGATCGACGAGGTCCCCGGCGGCCGCGACCTGATCGCCACCGAACTGGCCCGCCTCGGCCGCATGAGCGCCCCCGAGGCCAAGGTCCTCGCCGTCTTCGTCCTCGCCGCGCTGGCCTGGATCACCGTGCCGCTGATCTCCGAATACGTCCTGGACCTGGAGTCCCCGCTGCTCTCGGACGCGGCCATCGCCATCGTCGTCGGACTCATCCTGTTCCTCCTGCCGGCCGGTGGCGGGGCCGGGCGCGGCGTGCGCCTCCTCGACTGGGAGGCCGCGAAGGACCTGCCGTGGGGCGTGCTCCTGCTGTTCGGCGGCGGCCTGGCCCTGTCCGGTCAGTTCTCCAAGTCGGGCCTGTCCACGTGGCTCGGTGAGCAGGTCAAGGGCTTCGGTGACATCCCCGTGTGGGTGCTCGTGGTGATCGCCTCCGTCGGCATCCTGCTGCTGACCGAGATGACCTCGAACACGGCCACCGCGGCCACGTTCCTGCCGGTCGCCTCCGGCGTGGCCCTGGGCACCGGCGTCGCCCCGCTCATGCTGGCCGCGCCCGTCGCCCTCGCCGCGACCTGCGCGTTCATGCTGCCCGTGGCCACCCCGCCGAACGCCATCGCGTACGGCTCCGGCTATGTGACCATCGGCCAGATGGTGAAGGGCGGCGTGTGGCTGAACATCATCGCCGCCGTGCTCATCTCCATCGCGTCGATGACCCTGCTCGTCTGGGTCTTCGGACTCTGAGTCCTGACCACCCGCCGGCCCGGAACGCCGAGGCCCGCAGACGCGCCGCTACGCCGGCGTCGTGACGGCGCGTCTGCGGGCCTCAACGAGGTGACGAGGGGCTCAGCGCGGAGTTGAGGGGTGCGCTCAGGCCTCGGCGGCGCGGCGGCGTCCGCCGAGGGCGCGCCCGTCGTCGCCCACGCGCTTCATCTCGGCGCGCAGCTCCTTGGGCAGGGAGAAGATGATGTCTTCCTCGGCGGTCACCACCTCGTCCACCTGCCCGTAGCCGTACTCGGCCAGCAGCGCGAGCACCTCCTGGACCAGCACCTCGGGCACGGACGCGCCCGAGGACAGGCCCACGGTGGCCACGCCCTCGAACCAGGACTCGTCCACCTGGTTGGCGAAGTCCACGCGCTCGGCGCGGGAGGCCCCGTACTCCGCGGCGACCTCCTTGAGGCGCACCGAGTTCGAGGAGTTCGCCGAGCCCACGATGATCACCAGGTCGCACTCCGGCGAGATCGACTTGATGGCCGCCTGCCGGTTGGAGGTGGCGTAGCAGATGTCGTCCGAGGGCGGGTCCTGCAGGTTCGGGAACCGCTCGCGCAGCACGGAGACGATCTCGAGGGTCTCGTCCACGGAGAGCGTGGTCTGGGAGAGCCAGATCAGGTTGTCCGGGTCCTCCACCTGGACGGTGCGGGCCTCGGCGACGTCGTTGATCACCGTGGTGTGCTCGGGCGCCTCGCCGAACGTGCCCTCGACCTCCTCGTGGCCGTCGTGGCCGATCAACAGGATCCGCTTGTCCTGCTTGGCGAAGCGCACGGCCTCGCGGTGCACCTTGGTCACGAGCGGGCACGTGGCGTCGATGGTGCGCAGGTTGCGCTGGGCGGCCTCCTCGACGACGGCCGGGGACACGCCGTGCGCGGAGAACACGGTCAGGGCGCCCTCGGGCACCTCGTCCAGCTCGTCAACGAACACCACGCCGCGCTCGGTCAGGGTGTCCACGACGTGCCGGTTGTGGACGATCTCCTTGCGCACGTACACGGGGGCGCCGTGGTGCTCGAGGGCCTTCTCGACGGCGACGACGGCGCGGTCCACACCGGCGCAGTAGCCACGGGGGGCGGCCAGCAGCACGCGCTTCTCACCGGACACGGGCGCGGCCGCCTCCACCTCCTCACGGGAACGACGAACGCGCGGGACCTGCGGCATCCCGAGGCCGACGGCGGACGGACGGGCGGAGACGGAGGGAGCGGACATGCCCTCCATGCTATCGGCCGGGACGCAGACCGCGCCCGGGCTTCGCCGCGGGCTCAGCGCGACGTGTCGTCGGCCGCGGTGTGGGAGCGGCCCACCGCGGGGGACCGTCCGCCCGGGCGGCACGGACCCGGCCACGCCGAGCGACCCCGAGCTCGGCCAGGGCCAGCAACAGGCCCGCGGCCAGCACGATCCAGCCCAGGGTGGTCAGGGTCTGGGGGTAGGAGGCGACGGCGGCCGCGAACGCCGGGCGGGCGGCCTCCTCCATCTGCTGGACGAACGCGGCCACCCCCGGGGAGGCCCCCTCGGGCGCCGTGAGGTGGACCGCGTCCGGACCCAGGCGGGCGCCGCCGATCAGCCCGCCGGCCAGGGCGACCGCACCCGCCACGGCCACGGCGAGACCCCGTCGCCCTCGGGGGGCAAGCAGCAGGGCGCCCACGAGCGCCAGCACGGACGCGGCGGCGGCCCAGCGCCAGTGCGCGGAGGCGTCCACCCAGCGGTGCACGGTGGCCCGGTCCGTGCCGGCCAAGGCGTCGATGCGCGCGTCCATGCGCAGCGCGGTGCTGTCCCGCAGGTCCGCGGCACGGTCGTACAGGGGCGCCAGCAGCGTGTCCGCGGCCCAGTCGCCGACGTCCGCGCCCACGATCCCCTCCAGCAGCGCCTGCGCGGGCAGGTCGAACCGGTCCTCGCGCAGGTCACGTTCGATGTCGCCCAGGGCGGCGGTGATCCCGGACTGCGCGACGGGACCGAACGTGATGGTCACGTCCGCGCCCGAGCCGGGCTCGTCGGCGCCCTGCGGGTCCTCGAGCTGGGCGAGCCAGGCGCGCCGGGCCTCGTCGGCGGTGTCGGACCAGCCCTGCACCACCTGCGGGTCGTCCGCCACGCGCTGGGCCAGCGGGCGCAGCAGGTCCTCGGCCGCCTGGGCCAGCGGGCCCGGCACCTGCTCGGGGATGGCGTCGTGCACGACGTCGTCGATCACCCCCGGCACGGCGGCGCGGACCTCGGGGTCCACGGCGACCTGCTCCGTCACCCCGCGCAGCAGCTCCGGGCGGTGCGTCGCCTCGTCGACGAGGGCGCCGGCCGTCGCGAGCACCGCCAGCAGGCCCGCCAGGGCCGCGACGAGGAAACTGAGAGTGGTGCGCATGGGGTCCTTCCATTCCGTTCCGTTCCGACCCCGTCGAGCGTACTGATCCCGGCCGGAGGTTCCCCGGTCTGGGCGCCCGACCGGGCCGGCGGCGGGTCCGGGGGACGCCCGGGCGCCGTCTTGCGCGTCCGGTGAGGGCGGTACGGTGGGCCCGTGCCCGGGCGGACCGGGCGCGGACAGGAGGGACCCGGATGGACCAGCCCGTGACCGAGGGCGCCTCGGCGGCGTCGGACGTGCCCGTCTCGACACCCGCCCGCGCGGGCGAGACCTCCGCTGAGCGGCCGTGGCCCCTGCGCCGGCTCTCCGAGAACCTCAAGGCCCACATCGAGCGCGCCCCCGCCACGTGGATCGAGGGCCAGCTCATCGAGTTCAAGAACAACCGCGGCAACGTCTACATGACCATGCGGGACCTCGAGGAGGAGGTCTCCCTGCCGCTCACCGCCTGGCGGAACGTCGCCATGACCCTGGACGGGACCGTCCAGCAGGGCTCCCGCGTGGTGGCGCGCGTGAAGCCGAACTTCTGGCTCAAGGCCGGGCGCCTGTCCATGACCGTGCAGGAGATGCGCCCGGTCGGCCTCGGCGATCTGCTGGCCCGTGTGGAGCTGCTGCGCCGGGCCCTCGCCGAGGAGGGGCTGACCTCCCCCGCGCGCAAGCGGCCCCTGCCCCTGCTCCCCCACCGCATCGGGCTCATCACCGGCCGGGACTCGGACGCGAAGAAGGACGTGCTGCGCAACACCCTGCTGCGCTGGCCCGCCGCCGAGTTCGAGATCCGCGAGGTCGCGGTGCAGGGCGTGGAGGCCCCCCGGCAGGTGGCGGCGGCGCTCGCCGAGCTCGACGCCGACCCGGCCGTGGACGTCATCGTCATCGCCCGCGGCGGCGGCGCGCTCGAGGAGGTCATCCTGCCGTTCTCGGAGGAGGCGCTGGTGCGCGCCGTGGCGGCGGCGCGCACGCCCGTCGTCTCGGCGATCGGTCACGAAGCGGACCGCCCGGTCCTCGACGACGTCGCCGACCTGCGCGCCTCCACGCCCACGGACGCGGCCAAGCGGATCGTCCCGGACGCGGCCCAGGAGGCCGCGGGACTCGCCGACGCGCGCCTGCGGCTGGCCGCGGCCGTCGAGCGCCGCGTGCGCGCCGAGGCCGAGGGGCTCGCGGCCCTGCGCTCCCGGCCCGTGCTGGCCCGTCCGCATGTGATGGTGGACACCCGGCAGGAGGAGACGGACCGGTGGCGCGAGCGCGGCCGGTCCGCCCTGGGCCACCGGCTCGTCCGCGAGGAGGACGCCCTCACACAGCTGCGCGCCCGCGTGCGCGCCCTGTCCCCGCAGCGCACCCTGGACCGCGGCTACGCCGTGGTCCAGCACGCCGGGCAGGTCGTGCGCGAGGCGGACCAGGTCGCCACGGACGACCGACTCGACATCCTCGTGGCGGCCGGGCGGATCGCCGCGGACGTCGTCGCGACGCATCGGACCACCCCGACCCCATCCCACGAGAGGACACGACAGGCATGAGTGAACAGGGCATGGAGCAGACGCAGGACGCGGGCCGCCCCAGCGGCGTGGAGGGCTTCACCTCCGCGGACGTCTCGGACGTGGCCCGGATGAGCTACGAGCAGGCGCGCGCCGAGTTGGTGGAGACCGTGGGGAGGCTGGAGGCCGGTGGCGCCGGTCTCGAGGAGTCCCTGGCCCTGTGGGAGCGCGGGGAGGCGCTGGCCGACCGCTGCCAGGCCTGGCTCGACGGCGCCCGCGCCCGCCTCGACCAGGTGCGCGGCGAGGCCGCCCCCGACGCCGACTGACCCCGCCCCCCACTTTCGTTCGGGAAACGGCGGCCTCCGCGGTGCTTTCGTTCGGGAAACGGCGGGGGCGGGGGCCATCGGCCCCCGCCCCCACGCGGCTTGCTCCCGACGTCGGTCAGGCGGTCTGGTCCTCGTGCTTGCCCTCGCCCAGCTCTTCCACGAGCTTGGCGTTGAAGGCGTCGAGGTCGTCCGGGGTGCGCGAGGTGGTCAGCCCGTTGTCCACGACGACCTCCTCGTCCACCCACTGGGCGCCCGCGTTCTTCAGGTCGCTCCGCAGGGACGGGTAGCTGGTCAGGCGGCGGCCCTCCACGACGCCGGCCTCGATCAGGGTCCACGGGGCGTGGCAAATGGCCGCCACCGGCTTGTGCTGCTCGAAGAAGGCACGCACGAACGCCTGGGCGTCCTTGTTGATGCGCAGGGCGTCCGCGTTCAGGGTGCCGCCCGGCATCACGAGGCCGTCGAAGTCCTCGGCCTTGGCGTCCTTCACCGTCGTGTTCACCTCGAAGGACTCGCCGTGATCCCAGTCGGACTGCATCGCGGTGATGGTGCCGGACTTCGGCGAGACGAGCACGGGGGTCGCGCCGGCGGCGATCACGGCCTCCCACGGGGAGGTCAGCTCGACCTGCTCGACACCGTCGGTCGCGAGGAACGCGACGGTCTTGCCGGTCAGCGGGGTGTTCTGGGCAGCGTTCTCGGACATGGGTCCACCTTTCGGATCGGATCCGGCACGCCTCTGCGGCGCCCGGTGTTCCCCATCAACTCACTGCGGCCCCGGGCCTGGCAAGGTCCGGCCACCACTTCCCCGCCCACCGCGACGACGGCGGCGCTCAGCCCGCCAGCAGGCGACGGCGGGCGGCCGCGACGTCGAAGTCGGCCTTCGGCCAGTCGAGCCCCATCCCCTCCACGGTCTCGATGATCAGCTGCTGCACCGCCAGCCGCGCGAACCACTTGCGGTCCGCCGGCACGATGAACCACGGCGCGTCCTCGGTGTCCGTCCGCTCGATCGCGATCCGGTACGCGTCCATGTACTGGTCCCAGTACGCGCGGTCGTCGAGGTCGCTCTCGCTGAACTTCCAGTGCTTCGTGGGGTCGTCCAGGCGGGCCAGCAGGCGCTCGGCCTGCTCCTCCGGCGAGATCCGCAGCATCACCTTGACGATCCGCGTCCCGGCGGCGCGCACGGCCGCCTCGAACTCGCGGATCGCCCCGTATCGCTCCTCCACCTCGGCCAGCGGGGAGAGCCCGCGCACGCGATGCACGAGCACGTCCTCGTAGTGCGAGCGGTCGAACGCTGAGACGAGGCCGGGCCGAGGCAGGTGCGGGCGGATGCGCCACAGGAAGTCGTGGGCGCGCTCCTCCGCTGTCGGCGCCTTGAACGCGTGCACGTGGACGCCCTGCGGGTCCATCGCCCCGATCACGTGGCGCATGATCCCGCCCTTGCCGGCGGTGTCCATGCCCTGCAGGACGACCAGCAGGGACGGCGCCTCCCCCTCGGGCGCGTCGCGCACCGACTGGGCGAACAGCAGTTCCTGCAGGTCGGCGAGCGCCCGGCCGCGCGCGGCCAGGTCCTTCTTGCCCTTCGCCTTGTCCCCGCCGTAGCCGGGCGTCGCGGCGGCGTCGACGTCGGCCGGGCCCCGGACCTCGTCCCCGCGGCGGGCGGCGAACAGCTCCCGGGCGGGGGCGCCGAAGACGCTGTCGTCGGTGGGGCGGGCGGGTCGGCCCGCCTCGGCGGCCGGGGTGTCAGCCATGGCGCTCCCTCCAGTCCTCGAGGAAGTCCTCGAGGCGGTCCAGGGCCACGTCCAGGTCCTTCACGCTGGGCAGCGTGACGAGCCGGAAGTGGTCGGTGTACGGGTAGTTGAACGCCCCGCCGTGCGAGACGAGGATCTTCTTCGCCCGCAGCAGCTCGATGACGAACGCCTCGTCGTCGTCGATCGCGTAGACCTCCGGGTCCAGGCGCGGGAACAGGTAGAGGGCGCCGTGGGCCGGCTGCACGGACACGCCGGGGATGGCGTTCAGGCGGTCCTGGGCGAGGTTGCGCTGCTCGAGCAGCCGACCGCCGGGCAGGACGAGGTCGTCGATGGACTGGTAGCCGCCCAGTGCCACCTGGATGGCGTGCTGTGCGGGCACGTTGGCGCACATCCGCATGTTGGCCAGCAGGGTCAGGCCCTCGAGGAAGTCGGCGGCCCGGTGCTTCGGCCCGGACACGGCCACCCAGCCGGAGCGGTAGCCCGCCACCCGGTATGCCTTGGACAGGCCGGAGAACGTCAGGGTGAGCACGTCGTCGGACAGGCCGGCGGCGTTGATGTGGCGGGCGCCGTCGTAGGTGATCTTCTCGTAGATCTCGTCCGCCATGAGGACGAGGTTGTGGCGGCGGGCGACGTCCACGATGCCCTGCAGCACGGCGCGGGAGTAGACCGCGCCGGTGGGGTTGTTCGGGTTGATCAGGACGATGCCCTTGGTGCGCTCCGTGACGAGGGACTCGATGTGCTCGAGGTCGGGCTCCCAGCCCTCCTCCTCGACGCAGCGGTAGTGCACCGCCCGGCCCCCGGCCAGGGTGGTGGCGCCGGTCCACAGCGGGTAGTCGGGCGAGGGGACGAGGATCTCGTCGCCGTCGTCGACCAGGGCCGTGAGGACCATGGTGATCATCTCGGAGACGCCGTTGCCGATGAACACGTCGTCCACGCCGATGTCCCGGATGCCCCGGGACTCGTAGTACTGCGAGACGGCGGTGCGCGCCGAGTAGATGCCCTTGGAGTCCGAGTAGCCCTGCGCGTGCGGCAGGTGCTGGTGCATCGCCGCCAGGACGGCGTCCGGCGCCTCGAAGCCGAACGGGGCCGGGTTGCCGATGTTCAGCTTCATGATCCGGTGGCCCGCGGCCTCCATCCGCTGCGCCTCCTCCAGGATGGGGCCGCGCACGTCGTAGCGGACGTTCAGCAGCTTGGCGGACTGGCGGATCTGGCGGGGACGCGGGGTCGGCATGCCCTCCATCATGGCACTCCCCGGGCGGTGTGCATCACAGTCGCGCTCGTGCGACGCGGGCCGGCGCCCCGCCTCCGTGCGGGCTCAGAACCAGGAGCCGCGGGGCACGAACCAGTCCTCAGGCGCGTCCTCCAGGCCATGGTCCACCAGCCAGTACTGCGCGGCCTCGGCGAGGGGAAGCGGGTCGGCGCCCGTGGTGAGCCGTTCGAGCTCCCGCAGGCCGTCGCCGTCGAGGGCGGACATCACCTCGGCGATGCGCCGCTCGGCGTCGTCATCCAGCGTCGCGGCGGAGCCGACGGCGGTCAGCCGCCCCTCCGGGAGCACGCGGCCGTCGTCCTCGAGCGGGACGAGCGTGTTCGCGTCGATCTCCGGATCCGTGTCGGTCAGCAGCGCGACCTGGGCCTCGTCCGCGACGACGGCGGCGCTCGGGTCCTCGGTGTCGGCCAGCCAGGTCTCGGGTCGGCAGCCGGCGAGCCGGTCCAGGCGGGCGCGCAGGGCCGTGGCCGCGTCCGGATCCGCCGCGGCGGTCAGGGGCGGGGGTGCGACGGCGGTGAGCGACTCGCACCGGCCGTTGAGGTCCGTGATCGACTCGAGCTCAAGCCGGGCCGCGGTGGTCTGGGTGACGACCGCGGTCAGGCGCAGCACGCCCGCCGACGAGGACAGCACCGCCGGGGCCTCGTCCTGCGGTGTCCCCGCCGCGGCCGTCTCCTCGGCGAGCAGCGTCTCCAGGACGCGTCCGGCCGCCGGGGCGTCGGCCGCGGGGTCGCCGACGGGCAGCGCGGTGGGGCTCGGGGCGGCGGTCGAGGCGGTGGCCGAGGGGGTGGGCACGGCGTCCGCGGACGTGCCGGCCTCCGTCCCGGTCGGCGTCGACGACGGCGTCGACGACGGGGTCGACGTCGGCGACGGCGGGGACGGCAGCGCCGCTGCGGGGTCGGCGGCGGCGGCCAGGGCCAGGGTGTCCACGACAGCGACCGTGTCCCCGCCGGCGGCGGACCACGCGGGCTGCTCCACGGCGACGCCGTCCTCGTCCGCCACGGCGTGGCCGTGCAGGCGCAGGTGACGGGCCAGGACCGCCGCGACGGCGCCCTCCAGGCCCTCGCCGCCGTGCACGACCGTGATCGGGGCGCCTGACGCGGAGGGCGTCGGCGGGGCGTCCGCCTGCCGCCCGCACGCCCCCAGGGCCAGCGACAGCACGAGGGCCGAGGCGGCGAGGGCCGCGGGGCGGCGGTGGGCGGGGCGGCTCACGCGGCCACCCCGGCACGGGCGAGCGCCTCGGTGACCCAGGAGGCGGTGCGCAGCCCGCTGAGCTCCGCGAGGTCGAACCAGCGCGCGTCCGTCGAGGATCCGCCGACCTCGGGGCGCAGGACGCCGCCCGTGATGCGGGCGGTGTAGAGGACCTGCACGGTGAGCAGCGGCAGCGGCTCGCCCCGCAGGCGCTTCTCCACCGGGATCGTCCCGGTCGTGACGCCCAGCAGGCCCGTGAGCTCGGCGGTGTGGCCGGTCTCCTCCCAGACCTCGCGCAGGCACGCCTCCTCCGGGCTCTCGCCGAGCTCGATGCCGCCGCCGGGCAGCGTCCACTGCAGGAACTCGGGCCCCTGCCACGAGCTGAGCAGGACGCGGCCGCCGTCCACGATCAGGGCGTAGGCGCCGGCGCGCGTCTGGAACGGGCCGGCGGGGTGCGCTCCGGCGGCGTCCGGGGCGGCGGGGGTGGTGCTCATGGCTGCGGGCTCCTGGCGGCGGTGGGACGGCCCGCGGCGGGCGACGCTGCGGGCCCGGCCAGTCTACGAGCACCGCCCACCGCGAACAGCGGCACGGTCCACCGACCCGCGCCCTAGGCTGGATGACCACCCGTCCCACCCCCGGAAGGAGCAGCGCCCGTGGACACCCCGCAGGACCCGCCCCGCCGGGACGACCTCTCCGGCGGCCCCGTGGAGCCGGCCGTCGACGCCGCCCTGGACCGGGTGCGCGCCCTGCTCCGGCAGGCCCGCGGCACCGCGGCGCCCGACGTCCCGACCGCCCTGGATGCCCGCGGCTGGTGGGAGCTCTCCCTCGAGGCCGCGCTGCGCGACGAGCCCCGGGAGTCCGCCCGCCTCGCCGACTCCGGCCTGGCCGCGCTCGTGCCCGGCCAGGACGACGTCCGCCTCGCCCTGCTGCGGGCGCTCGCCGTCGCCGCGGGCCAGGTCGGGGACGAGGCCGCCCTGACCCGCTGGGTGGAGGCCCGGGCGGCGCTGCTGCGCCACCTCGGCCGGCCCCGGCAGGCCGGGCTCGAGTCCCAGCTCGGCGCCGCCCTCGTGCGCGATCCGGACACGGTCGAGGCGGCGGTGCTGGCCGGCGTCGTGGAGGACGAGCCGGGTGCTCCCGGCGAGGACCCCGGGGACACCGTCCTGCCCGAGGCCGCCCTGGCGCTGGCCGTGCACCGCGTGCACACCGGGGACCTGGACGCCGCGCTCGAGCTGGCCCGCCGCGTCATCGCCGTCCTGGGCGGGCTGCGCGCGGCCGGTGCCCTGCTGCCCACCGGCTCGTGGTCCAGCGCGCACCTGCTGCTCGCCCGCCTGCACCTGTGGCGGGGCGAGCACGCCGAGGCGGACGCGGCGGCCGCCGTCGTCACCGCGCTGCCCGCCGCCCGCGCCGTCCTGGCCTCCGCCACCACGGTGCGGGCGATCGCCGCCCACGAGCTGGACCGTCCGACGGCGGCCCTCGACCTGGCGTTCGAGGCGGCGGAGCGGATGGCCTCGGTCGGGCTGCGGCGCGGCGCCGCCTCCGCGGCAGCCCTGGCCGGGCGCGTGGCCGGCGACCTCGACGGGTACGAGGAGGTCGCCGTGGCCGCGTGGGAGCTGGCCTCCGTGCACGCGGAGAAGGCCGAGGCGCCGGAGGCCTCGAGCCTGAGCTACTGGTGGGCGCACCAGCTCGTGCTCGCCGGCCGCGCCGACGAGGCCGAGCCCCTGCTCGCCCGGCTGGTGCGCCGCGAGGCCACCCACGGCCGGGACGTCGAGCAGGCCCGTGCCCTCGTGGACCTCGGCCACGCCCACCACGACCAGGACCGCGCCGAGAACGCGCTGCCCCTGTGGCGGGAGGCGGCCGGCCTGTTCGAGGCCCACGGCCAGTGGGAGGACGCCGCGCGCACGCTCCTGGCCGCCGGCGCCCTCGTGAACCGCGAGCGCGACGAACGCACCCGGCCCTCCGCCCTCGACCTGTTCGAGCGGGCGGTCGCGGCCGCGCGCCAGGCGGTGGACGAGGACCCGGCGGTGCTGCCGGCCGCGCTGCACGCGCACGGGTACCTGCTGTGCGAGTCCGGCCAGGCGGAGGGCCTCGACCTCCTCGAGGAGGCGCTCGCCCTCGTGCGGGACGCCGGCGCCGACTGGCAGGTGGCCGACTACACGGACACCCGCGCCCGGGCCCTGTGGTCGCTCGAGCGGGGGCCGGAGGCGATCGCCACCGCGCTGCAGGCCGCCGACCTGTTCACGGCCGCCGGGGACCGCGAGGGCGCCGCGCAGGCCGAGCTCTTCGCCGCCTACGTGGTGGCCGAGGACGGCAGCCCCGAGCAGGCCGCGACGCTCTTCCGCCTGGTGTGCGACTCCACCGACTCCACGCTCGTGCGCCTCGGCGCGCTCACGGGCCTGCACCAGTGCCTGTCCGCCCTCGGGGACCACGACGGCGCCGCGCGCGTCCGGGACGAGCTCGACGCGCTCCGCGAGGGGCTCGGCGCGGACTGACCGCCGCTCGAGGGAGTGGCCCGGTCCGACTGTGGCGGCCGCCGTCGCGGGTCAGAGGCCGACGCGGGCCAGGGCGGCGTCGGCGGCGGCACGGCGGGCGGACCGCACGGCGCGGGGTGCGGTCGGCTGCGCCGCGAGGGCGGCGAGCACGGTCGCGACGCGGGCGGCCAGCGCCACCTCGTCGACCTCGCTGCGGGCGTGGCGCCGGAACCGTTCGGCCACGGCGCGCAGCGCGGCGCCGCCGGCGCCGAGGTCCGCGGCGCCCGCCTCGAGATGGGCGATCAGGACGGCCCAGTCGTCCACGCGGTGTCCCATGCCCAGGTCGTCGGCGTCCAGCACGCCGGTGATCCGCTCCCCCGCGGCGTCCACGTGCAGGTTCCCCGGGTGCAGGTCGCCGTGCACGGGCACGCGCGGGCCGGGGTCCCCGGCCGCGAGCGCCGCGCGGAGCCGCTCCGCCCGGGCGGCGGCCTCGACCTGGGCCTCGGGGTCCAGCACGACGGCGGCCCACGTGGCGTGCTCGAGCAGGACGGCGGGTCCGCCGTCGTCCGCGTCGACGCCCCCGGCCGCCCCGGCCGGGGGGCCCGCCGGGCCGGGGGGCTCCTCGGGCACCGGCGGCAGCCGGTCCAGCAGGGCGGCGACCCGCGCGGGGTCGAGCGCGGCGGCCTCGGGTCCGGCCAACAGCGCCCGCCAGGGCAGGCCCGGCACGCTCGCGAGCGGGAGCACCCCGCGCTCCGGCGCCGCGAGGACGGCGGGCACCGGCACCCCGGCCGCCCCCGCCGCGGCCATGCGCCGGGCGACCCGTGCGGCCCGCGCGGGCGGGAGCACCTTCAGGAACGTGCGGGCCACGACGCCGTCGTCGCCGGTCGCCTCGACGGCCAGGACCGCCCGGTCCCGCGGCCGGTAGCCGCGCCACGTGAGGCGGGCCCGGCCCGGCGCCGTGCCGAGCAGGGCCGCGAGCGCGTCCGGGTCGGCGGTCAGCGTGAGGCCCGGCAGGGCGGGGTCGGCGGGGGCCCACCACCACAGGGTGCCGTCCTCCAGGATCCCGCGCTCGCCCAGGACGGGCGGGCACGCCGCGGCAGGGGTGTCGGGGTGGCGGGGGTCGCGGGCGAGGACGAGGGTGCGGGAGCGCACGCGGGCGTCGCCCGCGCGTCCGGTCATCACGTCCAGGTCCAGGACGCGCGCGAGCCGACGTCCCCGCTGCAGGTGCAGGGCGTCGGCTCGGGTGCGCAGCCAGCGCTCGCCCGACGCGCGGACGGCCTGGCGCGCGGCGGCTCGGTCGATGCTCACGGGCACGCCCGCCCGGCGCGGCTCAGCCTGCCCGGCGCCGCGCCAGGACGTTGTCCAGGTCCAGGGCGGCGATGTCCTGCTCGGCGGCGGCGCTGATCTGGTCGTCCGCCGTGCGTGCGGCGTCCTGGAGCCGGGTGTCCGCGCCGGTGGGGGCGGGGGTCTCGAGCGGCGCCGGCAGGGGGCGGGCCATCTCCGGGGCGTCCAGGTAGGTGGGGCGCGGCACCGCGGGGATGGTGACGGCGCGGTCCGCTGCGGGGGCGGCAGAGGAGGCGGTCACCACCACGGGCTCGGCCCGGGGTGCGGCGGGCGCGGCGGCCGGACGCGGCGCCTCGGTCTCGAAGGCCAGCACGGTCTCCAGCACGCGGCGGTCCCGCTCGGGGTCCGCGGGCGGGGCCTGCCGCTCCTCGGCCGCCGGGGCGGTGGGGCGCGCCGGGACGACGACGGCGGCGGGCCGGGCGCGACGGGTGCGGTCGCGGACCGCGAGGGCCCGCAGGCCGGCCAGCCCGGCCACGGCGAACAGGAGCGACCAGCCGGCCAGGGACAGCGTGCCCGCGCCGAACGCCGCGGCGAGCCCGGCCACGAGGAACACGAGCAGGGCCACGAGGGCGGCGAGGAACAGCGCCGTGCGCCCCCACCGGATGTGCAGGCCGGTCCGGCCGCGGGCGGTGCGCGCCGCGTCGGCGGCGGCGCTCAGGCGGCCCGAGAACCGGGCGGTCAGGGCACGGACGGCGGGCGAGCTCTGCAGACGGTGCATGAAGGACCTCGGCATCGACGGGCGGGCGGGGGCGGACGCGAGACGATGGCGGCGCAGCACGAGCCGCCAGGCCAAGAAGGCCACGAGGGCCACGATGACCAGCGACGCGCTCACCCGGGCGTCGGCCAGCGCGTCGAGCGCGGCCTGCACGGCCCTCGTCGGCGCGGTGGTCTCGTCCATGCGGTCAGCCTAGCGCCGGGGGCGGACCGGTCCGGCCATCGCGGCGTGTCCGCACGCGGCGTGTCCCGTCGGCCCCTCAGGGGCGCGGCCGCGAGGCCAGCCACCGGGCCAGCAGGCCGTCGGGGACCTCCTCGGCGGTCACCGCGAACGTCCGGTGGTCCCGCCAGGCGCCGTCCACGTGCAGGTACGCGCGCCGCAGGCCCTCGTCGCGCAGGCCGAGCTTCGCCACGACCCGCAGGCTGGCCGCGTTCTCCGGGCGGATGTTGACCTCGACCCGGTGCAGGCCGGCGCTGCGGAACGCCCAGTCCGTCGCCATGGCCACAGCCGTCGGCGTCAGCCCCCGGCCGGCCTGGCGACGGTCGATCCAGTAGCCGATCGAGCCGGAGAGCACCGAGCCGTACTGGATCCCGCCCAGGGACAGCAGCCCCACCAGGCGGTCCCGGTCCGGGCGGTCGTCGTCGAGGACCATGCCCCACGTGTAGGCGCTGCCGTCCCGGCCCTGCCGGCCGTGCCAGCGGACCATCTGCCCGAACGACGCCGGGCCCGCGCCCGGCACGGGGCTCGTCGCGTCCCACGGCGTCAGCCACTCCCGGTTGTGCGCCCGCTGCTCCTCCCACGCCTCCCGGTCCCGCCGCCGCAGCGGCCGTAGGGCGAGGGTGCCGTGCCGCAGGGTCACGGGCCAGGGGGAACGCTGCCAGGACATGGCGTCGATCCTATGCGCGGCCGGGCGCGGCACCGGTGCGGCGGGCATCATGGGGACATGCGCACTCCCCCTCCCGTGCCCGAGCCCGCCGCCACGGGCCCCGTCGCCGGCGTCGACGACGTCGTGGACGCCAAGGCCGCCCTGCGTGCGCGCCTGCGCACCGCCCGCCGCGACCGCTCCCCCGCACGCCGCGCCGCCGAGTCCGCGGACGCCGTCGAGCACCTGTGGGCGTGGCTGGGTCCGCGCGTGGCCGCGGCGACCGCGGACGGGACCGCCCCGGTGGTGGCCACCGTGCTGCCGATGGCCACCGAGCCGGACACCGGTGGGCTGCGCACCCGCCTGCTGGCCGCGGGGGCGCGGGTGCTCGTCCCCGTGATCGAGCCGGAACGACGCCTGAGCTGGGCTCCGTGGCACCCGGACGTCGCAACGGCGCGCGCGGCGAACGCCCCCGTGGACGAGCCCGTGGGCGAACGACTCGGGACCGACGCGCTGGCGGCGGCGACCGCGGTGGTCATGCCGGCGCTCGCGGTGGCCGAGGACGGGATGCGCCTGGGCCAGGGCGGGGGCTACTACGACCGCTTCCTCGCCGAGCTGCCGCGGAGCGTGCCGACCGTGGCCCTCGTGTTCGAGGACGAGCTGCTGCCGGCGGGCGCCATCCCCGCCGAGCCCACGGACCGGCCCGTGGACGGCGTCGTCACCGCGGCCGGGCTGCGCTGGGTCTGAGCCCGGCCCGCGGCGCGGAGTAGCATCGGGGGTCGGATCCCCCCAGAACCGCGCGCCCCGGCGCGCCCCGAGCGAGCTGGAGCTGAGCATGCCCACCTACGCCTACCGCTGCAAGGACTGCGGCCACGCCTTCGACGTCGTCCAGGCCTTCACCGACGACGCCCTCACCGAGTGCCCCGCGTGCGGCGGCGTCCTGCGCAAGCAGTACGGCTCGGTCGGCGTGAGCTTCAAGGGCTCCGGGTTCTACCGGACCGACTCGCGCTCTGGCACCGGGGGCACCGGCTCGTCCGGCGGCTCGACCTCGGACTCGGCCGCCGGGTCCTCGACGTCCTCGACGTCGTCCCCGGCCTCCGCCGCCGCGGACTGACCCGGCCGGATCGGGCCGGCTCAGCCCCAGTGGGGCGGGCGCTGCTCGCGCAGCCAGCGATCGCGCTCGGCCTCGGCCGCACCGGTCTCGACCCCGGCCGCGTTCCCGGTCGGCGTGGTCGCCGGCGACGTCCCGGCCTGGCCGGTCAGCCGGGGCATCCCGGGCAGGCGCGGTTCGCGGCCGTCGGCGGCTGCCGGCCCGGTGCCCGGGGCGTCCGCCCGGCGCGGGCCGCGGCGGCGCGGCGCGCCGTCAGCGGACATCGTCGTCGGTCTCGTCCGTCTCGTCCGTCGGCTCCACGCCCAGCCGGTCGGCCAGTTCGCGGGCCACGGACTCCGGGTCCGCGAACACGTCGATCGCCCACGTGGTCCGGGGCTCCCAGCCGCGGGCCTCGAGCCCCTCGGGCAGGGTCCGCGAGCGCTGCCGCACCGTGAGGGCGCGGTACACCTCGCCGCCGTCGCCGGCCAGGGCCAGCGGACGGGGCGCCTCGTCCGCGCGCGGATCGAGCACGGCCAGGTCCATGACGCCGGCGTAGCGGGGCAGGACGCGGGCGCCGTGCTCCTCGAGCCGGTCGCGCAGATCGGCCAGCAGCGGGTCGCCCACCATGCCCACCGGGTCCGCGGCGTCGTCGCCCAGGTAGGCCTCGAGCAGCCGCAGGAACCAGAGGGCGCCGCCGTCGAGCCGGTCCTCGTCCAGGTCCGCGGCGCGCAGCGCGGAGACGAGGTGCAGGCGCCGGCGGGCGCGGGTGAGCGCGACCGTGACCATGCGCTCGCCGTCCGGGTCGGAGAAGGCGCCGAAGTGGTGCACCACGCGGCCGTGCGGGGTGCGGCCGTAGCCGGGGGTGAGGATCACGGCGTCGCGCGTCACGGAGGCGGCGCGCACGACCGGCACGATCACGAACGGTTCGGCCTCGGCGGCGTCCTCGCCGCGGCCGCGGGCGAGGAACTCGTGGGCCCACGGCGCCTGCGCGGCCGTGGCCTGCACGGCGGCGGCCACGCGGCGGGCGTGCTGCTCGGACACCGTGACCACGGCCAGGGACTGCTCGGGCCGGTCGCGGATGTGCTCGAACACGCGCTCCACGGTGCGGGCGACCTCGGCGTTCGTGGACTCGACCACGTCGCCGCCGGTCATCGGGATGCCGGTGCCCTCGGGCAGGTACTCGGCCGTGACGGCGCGATCCCGGCCGGTGGCCTCACCCGCGGTGGGCAGCGCGTCCAGGGCGCCGTCATAGGCGAGCGCGGAGAGCAGGCGCACGAGGCGCCGCTCGAGGGGACGGTGCACGGTGCGCAGCGGCAGGGTGGGCAGCACCTCGTCCAGCGCGTCGTGGGCCGAGCGCAGCGGGCGCAGGGGCCCGGCGGTCGCCGTCGGGTCCACGGACACCTGGAACGACTGCGGGCGCCCGATCACCGGGTCGCCGAGGGCCACCACCTGGGGGGCGCGGGTGAGCGCGCCCATCGCGGTGGCCAGGGCGGTCGCGTCGGCCTCCAGCAGCACGACGACGTCGGCGCGCCACTCCGGGGGGAAATCGGACAGGGCCATGGGCGAGGTGGTGACCACCGGCACGAGCGGCTGCAGGAGCTCGGGGGTGATCGTGGCCAGGGACTCGACCGTGGGGCTGCCCTGCTTGAGCAGGGTGCGCAGCACGGCCGCGTCCGCGCGATAGGTGCGCAGTGCCTCCCGCCAGCGCGCGGCCAGCGCGGCGGAGAGCCGGGCGCCGCCGCGCTCGAGATGGGCGCGGTCCAGGTCGCGGAACCCGCGCTCGACCTCGGTCAGGTCCGTGCCGCTCATCATGGCGAGGAAGTCGTCCCCGGAGATCATCGCCTCGAGCGCGGACTGCCACCACGCCAGTTCGAGCTCGGCGGTCAGGGCCTCGGTGGGCACTTCCCGCTCGCGCAGGTCCTCGAGCAGCTCCGCCAGGCCGTGGTCGCGCAGGCTGTCCAGCACGAGGGTGCGCTCGGGCAGCGTGGCCAGGGTGTCGCGGTCCGCCACGAGCCCGTCGACGGCGGCCACGAGGTCGTCCACGTCGCGCTCGTCCAGCGGCCCCTCGGCCACGGCCTCCGGGGCGAGGACGCCCTCGAGCCGGCGCAGGTGCTCGCGCACCTGGCCGACGTGGCCCATCACGTGCTCGCCCTGGTCCGGCACCTGCGGGGGAGTGCCCGGCTCGGCGGCGTGGCGGTTCCAGTCCTCCAGGACGGCGGCGGCGTCCACGAGGGCGCCGTGCAGGTCGGTGGGCTGCACGCCCGGGCGGACCGCGTCCTTCGCCGCGCGGCGCAGGCGGGACCGGGCCACCGAGGACATCTCGACCAGGTGGAGGCGCCGCCACGAGCTGGTGGCGGTCGCCGCGACCAGCTGGGGCACGTCGAGGGAGAACACCTCCGGGGTGAACTCGGTGAGGGTGCGGGCCACACGGCGGTAGAGGTCCGCCTGCTCCGCCCAGCCGGCCACCGTGCGCTCGGGGCGCAGGCCGGCCTGGGCGGCGGCGGTGTCCACGGCACGCCGGGTGGTGTGCAGGGCGGCCGCCAGCTCGTCGGCCAGCTCCGAGGCGGCCTCGGTCTCCTGCACGTTGCGCACGCGCGCACCGAACCAACGGCTCTCGGTGGCGGCGGCCGAGAAGGCGCCGAGCTCACCGGCGCGCACGAGCTGCTCGCCCACGGCCTGCCGGTTCACGGTGGAGTCCAGCACGGAGCGCTTGAGGCGCACGGTGGTGGCCGGCGGCGTCTCGAGCCCGGTCAGGGCGGCCAGGGCCTGCATCGCCTGGAACGGCGAGCAGCCCCAGCGGGGGCGGACGTGGTGCAGCGAGCCGACGTGCTCCTGCAGCCGGCGCCGCCGTTCGGTCAGCGCGGCCTCGTCCCGGGCGGTGTCGGGGTCCACGGCCCGCTCGGAGCGCAGGACGGCCTGCACGAGCTGGCGGCGGAGCAGCTCGGGGTCCGCGTTGGCGGGCACATCGAGCGCGATCGAGCGCAGGTCCGCCTCCTCGAGGCGGTCGAGCACGTCGGCCAGGGCGGCGGAGCGCTCGGCCACGACCAGCACGCGCCGGCCCTCCCAGGCCAGGCGTGCGGCCAGGGCGGCGGCGGTCTGGGTCTGCCCGGTGCCGGGGGCGGCCGCCACCACGAGGGACTCCCCCGCCGCGGCGTGCTCGAGCACGCGGGCCTGGGCGGCGTCGACGTCGACGACGAGGCGCTCGTCCGCCGGGGCGACGTCGTCCTCCGCGGGCGCGCCCGTGGGCTGCAGCGCCGCCGGGCGCGGCACCATGCCGGTGCTGGCGTCGTACAGGGCCTGCACGACGGGCAGATCCTCGAGGGAGGCGGGCAGCGAGGCGGTCTCCCCGAGGTCCGCGAACGTGGAGACGAGCAGGCAGTCCTCGACGTGCAGGTCCGCGATCGCGGCGGTCTCCTCGCGCAGGCGGGCGAACGCGGGGGCGGGCTCGAGACGCGCCGTGGCGTAGGCGGCCTGCTGGTACGCCTCGGGGTCCAGGGCGATGCCGTGGTGCCGGCGCAGGTTCCGCACGAGCGCCGGGTTCAGGCGGGCCGGCTCGGTGATCTGGACCTCCAGCTCGTCCCGGCCCCGGGCGCCGCGGCGCACCGTCAGGGCCACGCGGGCCAGCAGCACGGGGGCGGAGCGGCGCTCCCGCCGGCCGTCCTCCTCGGCCGTCCACGTGGCCACGCCCACGGCGAGCGCGCCGACGTCGATGCCGCGCTCCTCCGCCAGCTCGCGGACCTTGGCGCGCAGGCCGAGGGACACCTCGTGCGCCGCGTCCAGCTCCGGGCCGGCCGGCAGCAGGGTGGACAGACGGGTGCGCCGCCCCAGCAGCAGCTGCGAGACGCCGGAGGAGTTCGCCTCCGTGAGGTCGATGCTGTTGGCCGCCGAGGGCGCGAACCGCAGCATCGTGTCGTTCTCGGCGCCCGAGCCCAGAGAGGACACCCAGGCGGCCGGGTCGGGGCGGGTCTGCCCCTCGTCGGGGCGTGCGGCGGCGCGGGCGCGGGCCAGGCGCGGGAACTCCTGCTCGGTCACGTGCGTGCGGTCCTTCCTCCGTCGCCTGGGTCCAGGCGGTCTTCGTGCGGACGGCCGCCCCGGTCAGGGGCGGCCGGATGCGGCGCCGGACGCGCCGCTCACTCCCACTCGATGGTGCCCGGCGGCTTGCTGGTCACGTCGAGCACGACGCGGTTGACGCCGTCGACCTCGTTCGTGATGCGGTTCGAGATGCGGGACAGGACGTCGTCCGGGATCCGCGCCCAGTCCGCCGTCATGGCGTCCTCGCTGGTGACGGGGCGCAGGACGACCGGGTGGCCGTAGGTGCGGCCGTCACCCTGCACGCCCACGGAGCGCACGTCCGCGAGCAGCACCACCGGGCACTGCCAGATCTGGCGGTCCAGCCCGGCCGCGGTGAGCTCGGCGCGCACGATCGCGTCCGCGCGGCGCAGCAGGTCCAGGCGCTCCTGGGTGACCTCGCCGATGATGCGGATGCCCAGACCCGGACCCGGGAACGGCTGGCGGTGCACGATGCCCTCGGGCAGGCCGAGCTCGGCGCCCACGGCGCGGACCTCGTCCTTGAACAGCTCGCGCAGCGGCTCGCACAGCTCGAACTCGATGTCGTCCGGCAGGCCGCCCACGTTGTGGTGGGACTTGATGTTGGCCGCCCCGTCCCCGCCGCCGGACTCGACGACGTCCGGGTAGAGCGTGCCCTGCACGAGGAAGCGGACCTCGGTGGCGTCCGGGTCGTGCTCGGACTCGAGGACGATGTCCGCCTGCGCCTTCTCGAAGGTGCGGATGAACCGCTCGCCGATGATCTTGCGCTTGGTCTCGGGGTCGGTGACGCCGGCCAGCGCGGACAGGAAGTCCTCGCGCGCGTCCACCATCACGAGGCGGGCGCCGCCGTGGGCCTCGCCGAAGGCCTGCTCGATCTCGGCGGACTCACCCTCGCGCATGAGGCCGTGGTCCACGTAGACGCAGGTGAGGCGGTCGCCGATGGCGCGCTGCACGAGGGCCGCGGCCACGGCGGAGTCCACGCCGCCGGACAGGCCGCAGATGGCCCGCTTGTCCCCGATCTGCTCACGGATGCGCTCGACCTGCTCCTCGATCACGCCGCTGGCCGTCCAGTCCGCGCCCAGGCCCGCACCCACGTGCAGGAACTGCTCGAGCACCCGCTGGCCGCGGGAGGAGTGGCCCACCTCGGGATGCCACTGCACGCCGTAGATGCGGCGCTCGCGGTCCTCGAACGCGGCGACGGGGGCGCCCGCGGTGGAGGCCGTCACGGCGAAGCCCTCGGGCGCCTGCGTCACGGCGTCGCCGTGGGACATCCACACGACCTGCTCGAGGTCCTGGTCCGCGAACAGCACGGAGTCGGCATCCACCGAGTCCAGGCGGGTGGAGCCGTACTCCCGGGTGCCGGTCTTGGCCACGGTGCCGCCGAGGGCGTGCGCGATCGACTGGAAGCCATAGCACAGGCCCAGCACGGGCACCCCGGCCTCGAGCAGCGCCGGATCCAGCTGCGGGGCGCCGGGCTCGTACACCGACGACGGCCCGCCCGAGAGGATCAGCGCCGCGGGCTCGCGCTCCAGGATCTGCGCCGCCGGGGTGGAGGCGGGCACGACCTCGGAGTAGACGTTGGCCTCGCGCACACGACGCGCGATGAGCTGCGCATACTGGGCGCCGTAGTCCAGCACCAGCACCGTGGGCATCACGTCGCTGAGCGGGGTGGGGGTGTCGGGGTGGGGGGCGTTCTGCGTCACCCGTCCAGGATAGTCGAGGCGCTCAGTAGCGCCGCGCGGCGTCCGGGAAGCGGTGCAGCTCGTCCCGGACCACGCGGGTCATGCGCTTCTCCACCACGAAGGACAGGAACGGCACGACGCCGCCGCCGGCCATCGCCAGCAGGCGCAGCGGCTCCCAGCGCATCAGGGACCACAGGCGGAACGAGGCGAGCAGGTACACCACGTACATCCAGCCGTGGGCGATGAGGATGAACAGGGACAGGTTCACTCCCCCGGTCACGCTGTCCGTGGGGTGCAGCCCCAGGCCGTTGGCGTCCCCGTCCAGGGTGGTGCCCCCCGCGTAGAGCTCCACGTGCATGCCGTACTTCAGCACCATCTCCGCCACGAGCAGCAGGAGCATGATGCCGGTGATCCACGCGCACACCACGTAGAGGCGGGTGGCGGAGCGGATCTGCTGCTGGGTGCCGGCGAAACGGCGCTGCTCCCGGCCCGGCCGCGGGGGCGGCTCGGGCAGGTCGGCCTCCGTGATGTCCTCGGGATCCGGCAGGCTGGCCGGGTCCACCGGCTGGGGGCCGGGGTGCTGGGTGCTCATCGGCTCTGCTCCTCTCGGGGCCCACGGGGGCCCGGGTCGCGGGGGTCGGGGCGCGCGGCCCCGTCGTCGTCGTGGTCCTGGCGTGGGTGCGCCGCGGCCTGCGCCGCGAAGGCCCGCTCCTTGGCCTCGCGCGCGGCCGCCCGACGCCGCTCGAGCTCCTCGGCGCGCCACTGTGCGGCCCACTCCTCGTCGAGCCGGCGCTCGTGCTCGTCCCGGACGTGGTCGTCGCGGACGAACCGCCACCACAGGAACAGGGCGAAGCCGGCGAAGAGCATCCACTCCACGGCGTAGAAGACGTTGAGCCAGATGATCTGGGTCTCCTCCGGCTGCGGGGCCACCCACACCGGCTCGAGCCCGCCGGGGCCGGCCGCGCCCGTCTCGGCGCCCGCGGCGTCGACCATCTCGAACGCCGCCACGAACGCCGCGTAGGACGGCTCGTCCCACACGTTCACCAGCTGGGCCGGGGCCAGGCTGCGGTACAGGAGCCGGTCGGCGGTGTCCTCGGCCGCGGCCTCACGCGGCAGCGGCCCGTCCGGGGGCAGCAGGCGCCCGGTGACGGTGACCTGCCCGGCGGGCGCGGGGTCCACGACGTCGGCGTCGGCCGACCAGCCGCGGACCACCGGGACGACCTCGCCGTCCGGGGCGCCGGCCACCCGCAGGGCCGTGACCGTCCAGTAGCCGTCGCGGCCGTTCAGCAGGCGCGGGCCGACCAGGACGTCCGTGCCGGGCACGAACTCCCCCTCGACCGTGACCACCTGGTCGGCCTGCGAGCCCAGCAGGGCCTCGTAGGGGCGCACGTGCTCCAGGAACGGCACGGCGTTCTCGGTCTGGGTGCGCGGCGGCGGCGCGTTCGTCTCCGCGGACTCGAACTGCCACTTGGACAGCGCCACGAAGACCGCGGCCGCCACGAGGGCCAGCACCAGGGTGGCCAGCCAGACGGGCTTGAGGGCGGTGCGCAGCACGCCGTATCAACTCTTCCGGTCGGGGTGCCGCCTCGGGGCGGCGGGGATCAGACGGTCTGGGTGGGGGTCACGAGGACCTCCACCTTCTGGAAGTCCTTGAGCTCGGTGTAGCCGCAGGTGGCCATGGCGCGCTTCAGGCCGCCCATCAGGTTGGACGTGCCGTCCGCGTGGCGGCCGGGCCCCCACAGGACCTCCTCGAGCGGAGCCACCTGGCCCACGTGGGTGCGGTGCCCGCGCGGCAGCTCCGGGTGGGCGGCCTCGAGGCCCCAGTGCCAGCCGCCGCCGGGGGCGTCGGTGGCGCGGGCCAGGGCGGCGCCCAGGACGACGGCGTCCGCACCCATGGCGATCGCCTTGACGATCTCCCCCGAGGTGGAGACGCCGCCGTCGGCGATCACGTGCACGTAGCGGCCGCCGGACTCGTCCATGTAGTCGCGGCGCGCCTCGGCGATGTCCGAGATGGCCGTGGCCATCGGCACGCGGATGCCCATGGCGCGGCGCGTGGTGGTGGACGCGCCGCCGCCGAAGCCGACGAGCACACCGGCCGCGCCGGTGCGCATCAGGTGCAGGGCCGGCGTGTAGCCGGCCGCCCCGCCCACGATCACGGGCACGTCCAGCTCGTAGATGAACTGCTTGAGGTCCAGCGGCTCCTGGGTGGAGGAGACGTGCTCGGCCGAGACGGTGGTGCCGCGGATGACGAACAGGTCCACGCCCGCCGCCACGACGGTGCGGTAGAACTCCTGCGTGTTCTGCGGGGTCAGCGAGCCCGCGACGACGACGCCGGCCTCGCGGATCTGTGCGAGGCGCTCGGTGATCAGATCGGGGCGGATGGGGGCCGCGTAGGCCTCCTGCAGCTTGCGGGTGGCCTCGGTCCCGGCCGGGCCGGCCTCCAGGGCGGCGATCTCCTCGAGCAGCGGGCGCGGATCCTCGTGGCGGGTCCACAGGCCCTCGAGGTTGAGGACGCCGAGACCGCCCAGCCGCCCCATCGCGATGGCGGTCTCCGGACTCATCACGGAGTCCATGGGCGCACCGATCACGGGCATGTCGAACGTGTAGGCGTCGATGCGCCACGTGAGGCTGACGTCCTGGGGATCCCGGGTGCGCCGCGCGGGCACCACGGACACGTCGTCGAGGGAGAAGGCCCGGCGGCCGCGCTTGCCGCGGCCGATCTCAATCTGGTTCGTCACCGGGCCAGCCTAGCCCAGGCGCCACGGGGCGGCGCCGACCGTGTCGTCGGCGCCGCCCCGTCCGGGGGCTCCCCCCGGACCCGACGTGCGGGTCAGCGCGAACGGTAGTTCGGGGCCTCGACGGTCATCATGATGTCGTGCGGGTGGGACTCCTTCAGGCCCGCCGCGGTGATGCGCACGAAGCGGCCGTTCTCCTTGAGATCGGCCACCGTGGACGCGCCCGTGTAGAACATCGTCTGGCGCAGGCCGCCCACGAGCTGGTGGACCACCGAGGCGACCGGGCCGCGGAAGGGCACCTGGCCCTCGATGCCCTCGGGGATCAGCTTGTCCTCGTCCGGCACGTCCGCCTGGAAGTAGCGGTCCTTGGAGAAGGAGCGCGTGCCGTTGCGGGTCTGCATGGCGCCCAGGGAGCCCATGCCGCGGTAGGTCTTGAACTGCTTGCCCTGGTAGAACACGAGGTCGCCCGGGGACTCGGCCGTGCCGGCCAGCAGGGAGCCGAGCATCACCGAGTCGGCGCCGGCCACGAGGGCCTTGCCGATGTCACCGGAGTGCTGCAGACCGCCGTCGGCGATCAGCGGGACGCCCGCGGGGCGCGTGGCCTTGGCCGCCTCGTAGATGGCGGTGATCTGCGGGACGCCGACGCCGGCCACCACACGGGTCGTGCAGATCGAGCCCGGGCCCACGCCCACCTTCACGGCGTCCGCGCCGGCGTCGACGATCGCCTTGGCGCCCGCGTAGGTCGCGGCCTGACCGCCGATGACGTCGACGTGCGCGGCCGCCTTCTCCTTCTTCAGGCGCGCGATCATGTCCAGCACGCCGTGCGTGTGACCGTTCGCGGTGTCCACCACGAGGGCGTCCACGCCCGCCTCGACGAGCGCCATGGCGCGCTCCCAGCCGTCGCCGAAGAAGCCGACGGCGCCGCCGACGCGCAGGCGGCCCTCGTCGTCCTTCGCGGCGTCCGGGTACTGCTCCGCCTTGTCGAAGTCCTTGATGGTGATCAGGCCGGTCAGGCGGCCCGCATCGTCCACGAGCGGCAGCTTCTCCACGCGGTTCTGGGAGAACAGGCGGATGGTCTCGGCGCGCGAGACACCCTCCTGCGCGGTGACCAGCGGCATGCGGGTCATGGCGGTGTCCACCGTGCGGGTGGCCCACTCCTCACGCGGGATGAAGCGGGTGTCGCGGTTGGTGATGATGCCCAGCAGCGTCATGTCCTCGGCCACCACCGGCAGGCCCGAGACGCGGTACTGGGCGCACAGCTCGTCCAGGTCGGCGAGCGTGGCGTCGGGGCCGATGGTCACGGGGTCCTTGATCATCCCCGACTCAGAGCGCTTCACGGTGTCCACGTGGCGGACCTGGTCCTCGATGGACAGATTGCGGTGGATGATGCCCATGCCGCCCTGGCGGGCCATGGCGATGGCCAACGGGGCCTCGGTCACGGTGTCCATCGCCGCGGAGACGATGGGGATGTTCAAGCGGATGTTGCGGGTCAGCCGGGTGCCCGGGTCCGCGTCCGCGGGGATCACGTCCGTGGCGTTGGGCAGCAGCAGGACGTCGTCATAGGTGAGGCCGAAGAAGCCGAAGGGATCCGAGGAGGAGTGGACGGGCTCGGGGCTGGGACCGGTGCTGGTGTTGGTCACGAAGGCGCCTTTCGGGACGGGTGTTTCCGCGATTCTATGCCCGGGGGTCAAACCGGCGACCCGGGTGCGGGCCACATCACAGGACCCCCGCGCTGGGCCACGCGGGGGCGAGACGGACGTCACCACGACGTCACATGGAGCAATCCGTTTCGGCGTCATGGTATTGGACCGCCTAACCTCCCCGGATGAGCACCGCACAGTCCTCCCCCGCACCGGCGCCCCGACGCCGGCTCCCCGCCTGGACGTCGAACTTCGGCTGGCAGATCGCCGCCGCCCTCGTCCTCGGCCTCGTCCTGGGCCTGATCGCCCGCGCCACGGGGCACACCTCCGAGCACCCGACCTGGCTCGGCGAGACGCTGGCCACCGTCGGCAGCATCTACATCAGCCTGCTGAAGGCCACGGTCGTCCCGCTGGTCTTCTTCGCCGTCGTCGCCTCCATCGCCAACCTGGCCCAGGTGACCAACGCGGCCCGCCTGGCCGCCAAGACCCTGCTGTGGTTCGCCATCACGAGCCTGATCGCGGTGCTCATCGGCCTCGCCGTCGGCGTCGCGCTGCAGCCGGGCGTGGGCACCGGCCAGACCGCGCCGGCGTCCTACCAGGCCAAGGACGTCGGCTGGCTCGACTTCCTGACCTCCCTGGTGCCGGCGAACTTCCTCGGCCTGACCGTCAAGACGACGGCGGGCGAGGACGGCGCGCTCGCCTCCTCCCCCACGTTCAACGTGCTGCAGATCCTCGTGATCGCGATCGTCGTGGGCGTGGCCGCGCTCAAGGTCGGCGAGAAGGCCGCCCCGTTCCTCACGTTCTCCCGCTCGGTGCTCGCGATCATCCAGAAGCTGCTGTGGTGGATCATCCGCCTGGCCCCGATCGGCACCATCGGCCTGCTGGGCAACGCCGTGGCCTCCTACGGCTGGTCCACGATGGGCACGCTGGCCAAGTTCGTGGTGGCGATCTACGTGGGCCTGGCCCTCGTGATGCTCGTGGTGTACCCGCTGCTGGCGCGCCTGCACGGACTCTCCGTCAAGCAGTTCTTCACCGGCGTGTGGCCGGCGTTCCAGCTCGGCTTCGTCTCCCGCTCCTCCCTCGGCACGCTGCCCGTCACCCAGCGGGTGGCCGAGCGCAACTTCGGCGTGCCCACCGGCTACGCCTCCTTCGCCGTCCCGCTGGGCGCCACCACCAAGATGGACGGCTGCGCCGCGATCTACCCGGCCGTGGCCGCGGTGTTCATCGCCCAGTTCTACGGGATCGACATGAGCCTGAGCCAGTACGCCCTCGTGGCACTCGTGTCCGTGCTGGGCTCCGCCGCGACCGCCGGCACCACCGGCGCCACCGTGATGCTCACGCTCACGCTGTCCACCGCCGGGCTGCCCCTCGAGGGCATGGCCCTGCTCCTGGCCGTCGACCCGATCGTGGACATGGGCCGCACCGCCCTCAACGTGTCCGGCCAGGCCCTCATCCCCGCGCTCGTGGCCTCCCAGGAGGGCATCCTCGACCGGGACCGCTACGACGCCCCGCGCGGCGACATCTTCGGCGAGGACGAGGAGGAGATCGTCGAGGCCCGCGCCCACGCGACCGCCGACTCCCGCGCCCAGCTCGTCGGCACCCCGGAGCCGCGCGCCTGAGTCAGCGGCCGGACGGGCCCGCTCCGGCGGGTCCGTCCGCGCCGTCCCCGTCCCCCTCGTCCAGATACTCGCCCAGCACGTAGTCGTAGTCCACGGGGTTCCCGTCCTCGTCCGTGCGGCGGTACCAGTCGGTGATCTCCGCGGCGGTGGAGTCGAACCCCTCGCCGGCCGCGTACCAGCTGCCCGGCGGGGTGCGCTCCACCGTGAACGCGAAGTCGTCCCCGTACTCCACCAGGCCCCGCACCGTCGCCTTCTCGACGGCGGCCCGCTGGTACCGGTCACGGATCGCGAAGGGGTCGTTGGCCAGTTCGCGCTGGAGCGCGACCGCCATGAGGACGAGCACCACGGTGAACGGCAGCGCCGTGATGGTGATGAGGTTCTGCAGGCCGGTGAGCGCGGTGTCGCCGCCGGTCAGCAGCATCACGACCGCGATGCCCGCCATGCACAGTGCCCAGAACACCGTGATCGTGCGGCGCGGGGCCGGGGCGCCGCGCTGCGAGAGCTGCGAATTCACGATCGAGGCGGAGTCCGCCGTCGTGATGAAGAAGACCGCCAGCATGACGATCACGACCGGGGCCACCAGCCCGCCGCCGGGCAGCTGGTCCAGGACCACCCAGAAGATCTCCGCCGGCGCGGGCAGCGACGCGGCTGTGCCGTCCGGCGCCACGGAGCCCTGGGTCCGCTGCAGCCAGATGGTGGTGCCGCCGATGATCGTGAACGCGCCGACGATCACCGCGGCCGGGATGAACAGGGCCCCGAGGACGTACTGGCGGATGGTCCGACCCTTCGAGATCTTCGCCATGAACACGCCCACGAACGGGGCCCAGCTGACCCACCACGCCCAGTAGAAGATCGTCCAGCTGGAGAGGAACTCCTGCATGTCCTCCCCCTGGGCCATCGAGGCGCCGAGGGCGTCCGGGGCGGAGGAGACGTAGTCCATCAGGACGCCGGGCACGATGTTCAGCAGGAACGCCGTCGGGCCGACGACGAAGAAGAACAGCGCCAGGCCGAGGGCGAGCAGCATGTTGATGTTGGACAGCCACCGGATGCCGCGGGCCACACCGGACACCGCCGAGAAGATGGTGCCGATCGTGAGCACCACGATGATCCCCAGCGCCACCGTGTTCCCCGGCGCCGACCAGCCCGAGACGATCTCCACGCCGCGGCCGATCTGCAGGGCGCCGATGCCCAGCGAGGCCGCCGTGCCGAACAGTGTGGCGATGATCGCGAGCCCGTCGATCAGGCGCGCGCCGACCGAGTCGCTGCGCTGGGAGTCGCCGAACAGCGGCGCGATGATCGAGCTCATCAGCGGCACCCGGCCCCGGCGGTAGGACACGTAGCCGACCGACAGACCGACGATCGCGTAGATCGCCCACGCGTTCACGCCCCAGTGCAGCGCGGCCTGGGCCAGCGCGCCCGTCACCGCCTCCTCGCTCCCCGCCTCGTACGCCCCCGGGCGCGGGGCCAGGTAGTAGGTCAGCGGCTCGTACGGGCCGAAGAAGATGATGCCGATGCCGATGCCGGCCGCGAAGAGCATGGCCGACCAGCTCGCCGTGGAGTACTCCGGCTTCTCCCCGTCCAGTCCCAGCGGGATCTCGCCGTACCGGGAGAACGCCAGGGCCAGCAGGAACACCACCATCCCGATGGCCAGCAGGGCGAACAGCCAGCCGGCGTGGACCATCACCCAGTCGAGGGCCGCGCTCGAGACGGCCAGCACGGCGTCCGGCTGCAGCACGCCCCACACCACGAAGCCGACCACCAGCAGGCCGACGACGGCGAGGATCACCCGGTCCACGCCGTAGCGCACCCGGCGGTCCTCCACGGACACGCCCGGCACGAGGGCCGGGTGGATGCCGTGCGGATAGGAGAACTCGCGGACGAAGCGGCGCAGCCGTGGCCGGGCCGGGGTCCGGGTCGTGTGGGACCCGGTGGGACGGGGCGGCGTGGGTGTGTCCATGGGGACACCATAGGGGGCGCGCCGGACGGCGGTCGTCTCCCGCCCGCACGACGACGGCCCCTCACCCGGGCGGGCGAGGGGCCGTCGTCGTCGGCCGGCCGCGTCAGGGCCGACGGAGGGGTCAGTGCTGGTGGCCGGCCTCGTCCTCCTCGGCGGGCTTGTCCGCCACGAGGGTCTCGGTGGTCAGCACGAGGGCCGCGATGGAGGCGGCGTTGGCCAGCGCGGAGCGGGTCACCTTGACCGGGTCGATCACGCCGTCGGCGATCAGGTCGCCGTAGACGCCGGTCTTCGCGTTGAAGCCGTGGTTCGGCTCCAGCTCGGCGACCTTGGAGACCACCACGTAGCCGTCCTCGCCCGCGTTCTGGGCGATCCAGCGCAGCGGCTGCTTCAGGGCCTTGCGGACGATGTCCACGCCCACGGCGGCGTCGCCGGTCAGGGCCTGGACGTTGGCGTCGGTGTCGAGCACGCTCAGCGCGTTGATGAGCGCGGTGCCCCCGCCGGCCACGATGCCCTCCTCGAGGGCGGCGCGGGTCGAGGACACGGCGTCCTCGATGCGGTGCTTGCGCTCCTTGAGCTCCACCTCGGTGGCGGCGCCCACGCGGATCACGCCGATGCCGCCGGAGAGCTTGGCGAGGCGCTCCTGGAGCTTCTCGCGGTCCCAGTCGGAGTCGGTCGCGGCGGACTCGGCCTTGATCTGGGCGACCCGGGCCTCGACGTCCTCGGCCGCACCGCCGCCGTCGACGATGGTGGTCTCGTCCTTGGTGACGGTGATGCGGCGGGCGGAGCCGAGCACGTCCAGGTCGGCCTGCTCGAGCTTCATGCCGAGGTCCGGGGAGACGACCTGGGCGCCGGTGAGGATCGCGATGTCCTGCATCATGGCCTTGCGGCGGTCGCCGAAGCCCGGGGCCTTGACGGCCACGACGTTCAGGGTGCCGCGGATCTTGTTCACCACGAGGGTGGACAGGGCCTCGCCCTCGATGTCCTCGGCGATCACGAACAGCGGCTTGTTGGCCTGCAGGACCTTCTCCAGCAGGGGCAGCAGCTCCTGTACGTTGGAGATCTTGCCCGAGTTGATCAGGACGTAGGCGTCCTCGAGCACGGCCTCCTGACGCTCGGCGTCGGTGACCATGTACGGGGACAGGAAGCCCTTGTCGAACTGCATGCCCTCGGTGACGTCCAGCTCGGTGGAGGTCGTGGAGGACTCCTCGATGGTGATGACGCCGTCGGTGCCGACCGTGTCGAACGCGCGGGCCAGCAGCTCGCCGACCTCGTCGTTCTGGGCCGAGATGGCGGCCACGTGGGCCACCTCCTGGCCCTCGACCGGGCGGGCGTTCTCCTGCAGGCGCCGCTCGACGGCGGCCACGGCCACCTCGATGCCCTTCTTGACCTCGCCCGGCGCGGCGCCGGCGGCGACCTGGCGCATGCCCTCGTTCACGAGCGCCTGGGCCAGCACGGTGGCGGTGGTGGTGCCGTCGCCCGCGATGTCGTTGGTCTTGGTGGCGACCTCCTTGGCGAGCTGGGCGCCCATGTTCTCGTACGGGTCCTCCAGCTCCACCTCACGGGCGATCGTGACGCCGTCGTTGGTGATGGTGGGGGCGCCCCACGCCTTGTCGAGCACCACGTTGCGGCCCTTGGGGCCGAGGGTGACCTTGACGGTGTCGGCGAGCTTGTCGATGCCGGCCTGGAGGGCGCGGCGTGCGTCGTCGTTGAAAGCCAGCTGCTTGGCCATGACGGACGCTCCTTTCGTTCAGGGAGTCAGGGGGTGCGGGGACGCGAGGGGCCCGGGGCGCGCGCACCGGTGCGGTGCGCGCCGCTCACCGGGCCCATCGCGGCGGGGTCACTTGGTGACGACGGCCAGCACGTCGCGGGCGGAGAGCACCAGGTACTCCTCGCCGCCGACCTTGACCTCGGTGCCGCCGTACTTGGAGTACAGCACCACGTCACCCTCGGCGACGTCGACCGGCACGCGGTTGCCGTTCTCGGCGACCCGGCCCGGGCCCACGGCCACGACCTGGCCCTCCTGCGGCTTCTCCTTGGCGGTGTCCGGGATCACGAGGCCCGACGCGGTGGTCTGCTCGGCCTCCAGGGGGCGGACAACGATGCGATCCTCGAGGGGCTTGATGGAGACAGACATGCTGCACACTCCTTCTTCGTCGACGTGCGGCTCCGGCGGGCTCGCCGGTCCGCTGATGCTGTGGTCTGCGGGTGCGCCACGGGCGTCAGACCCTCCGTCGTCGCGGTGCCGGACGGTCCACCTCGGGCATTGGCACCTGGTACCCCCGGGTGCCAGCCCCGATTCTACTCCGGGTTTTGGCACTCCTTCAACATGAGTGCCAGCCGTGTCCCCGCCGTCCGCCGAGGGCGGAGGTCGGTGGCACGATGCGGTGGGGCGGCGGGGCACCGTGGGGCGGCGTGGGGCGGCGGCGGGCGGGGCGGGTTCCGGGCCCAGGAGCACACGGAGTGGTCACGACTGCGGCCGGGATCCTGTCCCTCCCCCACTCCCCACCCTGCCCCCCGCCACCCTCCGTGGGCAGAAACCGCACCCCCGCCACCGCGTGGGCAGCATCCGCAGGTTTTCGATCTCCGTGGGCAGAAGCGCCCTCTCTTCTGCCCACGGATGTTGCGTGGGCGGAACTCCTCGCAGTTCTGCCCACCGAGCCATGACGACGTCGTCCCGACGGGACAACCGGCCGTCGCCGAGTCCTGCACAGCCGGCCCACCCCGCGCCGTTGTGCACAGACACGCGGCCCGCCCGGCCGCCGTCGGACCGACCGCGTCAGGGTCGACCCATGCCCTTCGCTCCCGACCTCCCCCTCGTCCCCGTCTTCACCACCCGCGACGTGCTCGAACGCGGTCTACCGCCCAGCCGGGTGCGGCGGTCCGACGTCCTCCGCCTCGCCCGCGGCATCCACCGTCGCCGTGACATGCCGCTGCGCACCTGGGAGTCGGCTGGGCTCCCGCCGCCGCACCACGGGGTCGGCCTCGACCTGCTGACCGCCCTCCTGCGGTCCCGTCCCGACGCCGTCCTCTCCCACGAGACGGCGGCGCACCTCCACGGCCTCCCGCTTCCCCCGGGCGGGGCCACGCGACGCGCCGCCGTCGAGATCACGTTGCACCGCGGCACCGCACGGGCGCGGATCCCCGGCGTCAAGGAGCACCGCAGACCCCTGCCCGCCGGCCACGTCACCTCCGTGCTCGAGCTACGGGTGACGACGCCGGAACGGACCTGGCTCGATCTGTGCTCGATCGGCCACCCCTGGGACGAGGCATCCCTCGTGTCGGCGGGTGACCACCTGGTCCGTCACCCCTGGTCCCCGCGCGGCCGGCGGCCTCCCATCACCACGGTCACCGCGCTGCACGAGGCGATGCGGCCGCTCGGGCGGTTCGTCGGAAGACCGCGGGCGACGGCGGCGCTCGAGCGCGTACGGGTGGGTGCCGACTCGCCGCAGGAGACCCGGCTGAGGCTGGCGCTCGTCGAGGCAGGGCTGGGCGAGCCGACGCTGCAGCACGTGTTCGACCCCGGGCGGCGGAACGCCCCCGAGGCCGATCTGTGGTTCGAGGACTGCCGGCTCGTCCTCCAGTACGACGGCGAGGTGCACCGGAGTGCCGAGCAACACGCCCGGGACGCCCGACGAGACCAGTACTACGCGGAGCGTGGGCAGATGACCCTGCACGTCACGGGCCGGGACGTCGGCGAGGGATACGCGCGGGTGATCGAGGCCGTCCTCAGACGACGGGCACAGGTCTCGAACGGCTGGGATGCCTGACGTCGTCGTCGCGTATGGCCCTGCCGTCCATGCGCAGGGGTTCCGTGGGCAGAAGCGCGGGTGCTTCTGCCCACGGAACCTGGAAACACGCGGGTTCTGCCCACGGAACCTGGAAACACGCGGGTTCTGCCCCCGGAAGGCGAGACCCGGCGGGTTCTGCCCACGGAACGCTCGCGTCGGCCGGGCACCCGACCCCCGCCCGGACCGACCCGGGCCGGCCTCACCGTCGCCCCGCTCAGTAGTACACGGCCAGCGGCCCGTGCGGTCCGTCCACCACGCTGCAGGGGGTCTTGAAGATCCGCTCCAGCACCTCAGGGCGCAGGATCTCGGCCGGGGTGCCGGTCTCCACCACCTGGCCGTCGCCCATCGCCACGATCCGGTCGGCGTAGTGGGCGGCGAAGTTGATGTCGTGCAGCACGATCACCACGGTCCGGCCCAGCTCGTCGGCGGCCCGGCGCAGCTGCTGCATCATCTGCACCGAGTGCTGCATGTCCAGGTTGTTCAGCGGCTCGTCCAGCAGCACGTACTCGGTGTTCTGCGCCAGCACCATCGCCACGTACGCCCGCTGCCGCTGGCCGCCCGAGAGCTGGTCGAGGTACCGGTTCTCGAACGGGCCGAGGTTGAGGAAGTCGATCGCGTCGGACACGTGCCGCTCGTCCTCCAGGGTCAGCCGGCCGCGCGTGTACGGGTAGCGCCCGAACCCCACGAGCTGCCGCACGGTCAGCCGCGTCACGAAGTGGTTCTCCTGCCGCAGGATGGACAGGGTCTGCGCGATCTTCCGGGACGGCGTCGTGGTGATGTCGTGCCCGCCCACGGCGATCGTCCCGGCGTCGGCGTCCTGCAGCCGGCCGATCATCGTCAGCAGCGTGGACTTGCCCGCCCCGTTGGGCCCCACGAGCGCGGTCACTCCCCCGGCCTGGATGTCCAGGTCCACGGGTCCGATGCACACCTCGTCGCTGTGGCGCTTCACCACGCCGCGCAGCTCGATCACAGACGTCCCTTTCTCATCACGACGACCAGGAAGGTGATGCCGCCGATCAGCTCGATGACCACCGTGACCGCACCCCCCGCGTAGAACACGTGCCGCAGCACGAAGTAGGCGCTCGTGAGCACCGCGTACCCGGCCAGCGCGGCCACCGGGAGGATGAACCGGTGGTCGTGGGTGTCGACGAGGCTGTACGCCAGCGTCGCCACGAGGAAGCCGAGGAACGTCATCGGGCCCACGAGCGCGGTGGTCATGGCCATCAGCACGGAGACCAGCAGCAGCGTCACCATGAGCTCGCGCCGGTGGTGCAGGCCCAGGTTGGTCGCGGCGTCGGCGCCGAGCGCCACCGTGTTCAGGCGGCGGGAGCGCAGCCACAGCAGCGCGCACACGACGACGGCGATGGGCGCGGCGATCGCCACGTACTCGGTCCGGGCGTTGGAGATGTTGCCGAAGAGCCGCGCGCTCAGCAGGTCGAACGAGTTCGGGTCCAGCAGTCGCTGCATGAACGTGCTCAGCGCGGCCAGCCCGCCGCCCAGCACCACGCCCACGAGCAGCATCAGATGGACGCTGCCGTAGGGCCGGGAGAGCAGCCACGAGTACAGGGCCGTCGCGAGCGCCACCATGAGCGCGGCCTGGGCGAGGAACGGCCCCACCCCGGTCAGCACCGCGACGCCGGCGGCTCCGAGCACGTACACGGCGGCGGTCGACACGGCGGTGTAGAGCGCCTCGAACCCCATGATCGAGGGCGTGATGATGCGGTTGCCCGTCACCGTGTGGAAGGTGACGGTCGCGAAGGAGTGGCACAGCGCCACGATCCCGATCACGCCCAGGGACTCCACGCGCATCCGCGCGATCATCCAGAACGCGCGCGAACCGGGTTCGGCCTCGTTGCCCCACAGCAGGATCCCGGCGGTGGAGAGCACGGCGACGGCGGCCAGCACGGCGACGACGACCGCATACCTCCGGCGGTCGGCGGCGGTGACGAACGCGCCGGACCGGCGCGGTGCGTCGGCCTCGACGGGCCCGGCCGCGGTGGCGCCGCCGGGCGGGGCGGGGATGCGACCCGGGGCGGTCGCGAGCGGCTCAGCCATGCTTGGCCTGCCTCAGCAGCAGGGCGAGGAACACGCTCGCGCCCACGAGGCCCAGGATCAGCGAGATGGGCACCTCGAACGGGGCGATCACGGTGCGCCCGATCAGGTCGCAGACGATCACGATCCACACGCCGACCATGACCACCCAGGGCAGGTTCGTCCGCAGGTTGTCGCCGCGGACCATGGACACGAGGTTGGGGACCACGAGCCCCAGGAACGGGAGGGCCCCGATCACCACGGTGGCCACGCCGGTGGCCACGGCCACCATGGCCACGCCGGTGAGGATCACGGCGTCGTAGTTGAGGCCGACGTTCGTCGCGACGTCCTTGCCGAGGCCGGCCACGGTGAAGCGGTCGGCGATGACGAAGACCGCCACGCACACGATCAGCACGAGGAAGAGCAGCTCGTACCGGCCGCGGACCACGGAGGTGAACGAGCCGGCGAACCACGCGCCCACCTGCTGCAGCATGTCCGTCTGGAGGGCGAGGAACGTCGAGGCGGCGCCCACGACGGCGCCGAGCATGATGCCCACGATCGGCACGATGAGGGAGGACTGCAGGCGCACGCGCCGCAGGAAGAGGAAGAACACGAGGGTGCCGATGAAGGCGAAGAGGATGGCCCCGACCATCCGGGTCACCAGGCCCGCCCCCGGCACGAGCACCATGGTCACCAGCAGGCCGAGGCCGGCCCACTCGGTGGTGCCCGTGGTGCTGGGCTCCACGAAGCGGTTCTGCGTCATGAGCTGCATGATCAGCCCGCACATCGCCATCGAGGCGCCGGCCAGCACGAGGGCGACCGTGCGCGGCACGCGCGTGATGGCGAACATCTCGCGTCCGCCCTCCGCGCCGACGTCGTACACGCCCACGAACAGCGAGACCACGATGAGGGCCGCGGTCACCAGGACGCCGACCAGCAGCGGCCAGGTGCGCTGCCAGCGGGTGCGCTCGGGCCGCAGGACGGCGGGCGGGACCCAGCACACGCGGTCGCCCCGCCCCGGCTCCTGGAGCCGGGGCGGGGCGTCGGCGACGTGGTGACGCACGTCGAGAGTCACTGCGCGCCTTCGAAGGCCTTCGCGAGGTCCTCCATGACGGTGGTGTGGTTCTGGATGTCCTCGGCGACGTAGAAGTCGGTGGGCAGGTACACGATGTTGCCCTCCTTGACCGCGGTCACGTCCTGGAGGGCCTCGGAGCGCTCGATCAGCTCGGCGGCGGTGGCGTTCTCCTCGCCGATGGCGGCGTCGCGGTCCATGACGATCAGCCAGTCCGGGTTCGACTTCGCGATGGCCTCGACGGAGATGTCGTCGCCCTGGTGGTTGTCGGTGCCCGACTGCTCGAGGGCCGGGGTCAGGTCCAGCATGTCGAAGAACGGGCCGATGGCGCGGCCGGTGCTGGGCGCGACGTACGAGAGCTCTCCGCCCGAGGCGATGAGGCCCATGACGGTCTGCTCGGGGTCGTAGGCGTCCTTGGCGCGCTGGGTGGCGGCGTCGAAGTCGGCGATGAGCTTCTCGGCATCGGCCTCGTGGCCGGTGGCCTCGCCCAGCAGGGTGGTCAGCTTCTTCAGGCCTTCGTCCATGGGGGTCTGCGTGGCGTCGAAGTTCGTGTCCACGACGGCGGCGTCGCCGGTCAGCTCGTCGATCTCCGCCTTGCGCTCGTTGAACCGCTGGCCGTTGAACACGACGTCCGGCTCAGCCGTGACGAACAGCTCCATGTCCGGCTCCCGGTGGTTGCCGATGTCGGCGACCGAGTCGTCCTGGAGGTAGGAGGGCCCGCCCTCGCCCTTGTACATGATCTGCTTCGGCGCGGCCGACAGCTCGACGCCCCAGTCGTCCAGGGTGCGGAAGGTGCGGTTGTCCGTGGCGATGACGGAGTCGACCTCCTCCGGCAGGGTGACCTCGGCGCCGGACATGTCGGTGACGGTGACCCCGGCCGCGATGCCGCCCGAGGCGGCCGAGGAGCCGCCGGCGGCGCTCGCGGAGGCCGAGGACTCGCCGGAGGCGCTCGCGGAGGACGAGCCCGTGGCCGCGCCGCCGGCGGAGCAGCCGACGAGGGCGAGGGCCGCCACCGAGGTCAGGGCGAGACGGGCGAGGCGGGGGGCGCTGACGGAACGCGGCATGGTTCTCCTTCTGGGCGGCGGGGCTGCCCCGGGATGAGCAGTCGGGGTGGTGGGCGCGCTCCCGTGGAGGTGAGCCTTGCCTCAGTCGAATACCGTACACGAGGGTGCCGTAATCCCCCAACGGGGGTTCGACGGCTCCCGCCGCCCGGGGCCCGCGGCCTCGAGCCCCGTCAGTCCAACGGCGTCACCTCGAGGGCGAACCGCGACCGACCCACGCGCGCCAGCACGAGGGTGGCGTGCCGTCCGGCCCCGCCACGCCGGCCCGGCTTCGCCCCGCCGAGGACGGCGCGACGCACCTCCTCGGGCGTCTCGCGGATGCCCCGCTTCTTCACGTCCAGCCGGCCCACCCCGGTCTCCTTCGCCCAGCGCCGCAGGGAGGCCAGGTGGAAGCCGTGCACCGCCTCGATCCGATGGGCGCGGGCCAGGCCGTCCCGCACGGGCTCGGGCGCGACGAGGTAGGCCAGGTGGGGGTCCAGCTGCCGCGTCGGCACGGGCCAGGACGCGGCCAGGTCCGTCACGAGTCCGGCCCGGATGACGGCGCCGTCCGGCTCGTGCAGGACCGCGCCGACGAGCCCCGCCATGCCCTCCTCCCCCACGGCCTCGACCTCGGGCGAGTCGCCGAAGTCCGCGCCGGAGACGAGCTGCGCCGTCGTCGTCTCCCCGCCCCGGACGGTCATGACGCGCGCCGCCCGCCGCACCCCGGGACGGGCCGCCGCGTTGAACCACAGGGCGGCCTCCACGACGTCGCCGTCGATGCTCACCCACTCGGCCTCGGCGCCCTCCGGCACGGCCTCGTGCGGAAGCCCCGGGCCGAGCTTGACACCGACCGGGACGCCCGTCGCGGCGATGTCCGTCACGACGCTCAGGGGCGGGGAGAACGCCTCGGGGTCGAACACGCGCGCGGACCCGCCCCCGCCGACCTGACGGCGGGCGGGGTCCAGCCACACCGCGTCCGCCTCGGCGGGCACGTGGGCGCGGGCCCAGGCCACGGCGTCGCCGTGCACCACACGCGCACCGCGGTGGCCGGCGAGGTTCACCTCGGCGGCCGCGGCGACGACGGCGTCCCGCTCCACCGCCACGACGTCCAGGCCCCGGTCGGCGAAGGCGCGCGCGTCCAGGCCGAGACCGCAGCCGAGGTCGGCGACGCACCGGGCCCCCGCGGCCGCCAGCCGGTCCGCGTGCAGGCCCGCGACCAGCGGGCGGGTGGCCTGCTCCAGGCCGTCGCGGGTGAACAGCATCCGGCGCGCCTCCGGCCCGAGGCGGGCCTCCGCCCGGGACCGCAGCGCGGCCTGGGTCAGCGCGGCGGCCACGCGCTCCGGAGGATGCCCGGCCGCACGCAGGCGGGAGGAGACCTGGAGCGCGTCGGCCTCGCGGTACCCGGCGAGGGAGTCGAGGAGCGCGCGGCCCTCCGCCTCGAGGACGGGGGCCAGGGCGGTGGCGTCCGCCTCCGAGGCGGCGGCCGTGGGGCGCGGCGGGCGGGAGGCGGGGCGGGGACGGGCCATGCGCCCCACCCTAGATCCGGAGCGTGGACACCGGGCACAGACCGGGCCGGGGCTTCTAGGATGGGCGACATGACTCTGCCCTTCGCCGACTCCGCGCAGTCCACTCTCGGAATCGAGTGGGAGCTCGCGCTCGTGGACGCCGTGTCCGGTGAGCTGCGTTCCGAGGCCCCGGACCTGCTGCGCGCCCTGCATGTGACCGAGGGCCTCGCCGAGGACGACGTGAACCCGCACATGACCAGCGAGCTCCTGCAGAACACGGTGGAGCTCGTCACGGGCGTGCACGAGCGCGTGGACGCCGCGACGGCGGACCTCGGCCGGATCGCCGCGCGCGTGGCCGACGCCGCGGCGGCGCGGGGCATCTCCCTGTTCTGTCAGGGCACGCACCCGTTCGCGGACGCGATCGCGCAGCCCTCGACGCCCAGCGAGCGCTACGACCGCATGCTGGATCTCACCCAGTACTGGGGTCGGCAGCTGCTGATCTTCGGCGTGCACGTGCACGTGGGCCTGGACGACGTCTCCAAGGCCATGCCGGTGGTGAACGGCCTGGTCAACCGCGTGCCGCACCTGCTCGCACTCTCGGCCTCCTCCCCCTTCTGGGCGGGCACGGACACGGGCTACCAGTCCCAGCGCACCCTCCTGTTCCAGCAGCTGCCCACGGCCGGCCTGCCGTTCCAGTTCCAGGAGTGGGAGGGCTTCGAGCGCTGCGTGGCCCAGATGGAGCAGGTGGGCATGATCGCGGACGTCACCGAGTGCCGCTGGGACGTGCGGGCCGTGCCCCGCCTGGGCACGGTGGAGATGCGCGCGTGCGACGGCCTGGCCACGCTCGAGGAGATCGCCGCCGTGACCGCCTACACGCAGTGCCTCGTGGACGACCTGTCCGCGAGCCTGGAGCGCGGTGAGACGGTCGAGGTCCTGCCGCCGTGGCACGTGCAGGAGAACAAGTGGCGCGCCGCCCGGTACGGCATGGACGCCACCGTGATCGTGGACGCCCGGGGCACCCAGGTCCCGCTGGCGGAGCACCTGCCGGCGGAGATCGAGCGACTGACCCCGGTCGCCGAGCGGCTGGGCTGCGCGGCGGAGCTCGCCGGCGTCCAGGCGATGATCGACGACGGCGGCGCCGCGGCCCGGCAGCGCCGCGTGGAGGCGCAGGCCCTGGCCGGCCCGCCGGCCGCGGGTGAGGACACGGATGACGCGGTGGCCCCGCTGCGCGCGGTCGTGCTGGACGCCGCCGCCCGCACCCGCGCGTCGCTGGACGGCCGCACCGGCTGAGCGGCCGCTCCCCCGGCGAGGCTGCGGCCCCGCCGCGCCTGCACGCTTCCGCCGGCCCGCCCGGCGCGGCTACGGTCCCACCATGCGAGCACTCACATGGCAGGGAAAGCGCAACGTCGCCGTCGAGGACGTCCCGGATCCTCGGATCCAGGAGCCGACGGACGCGATCATCGAGGTCACCTCGACCGGCATCTGCGGGTCGGACCTGCATCTGTACGAGGTCCTGGGGCCGTTCATGGACGCGGGGGACGTGATCGGTCACGAGCCAATGGGCATCGTCCGCGAAGTCGGGTCCGAGGTCACCCACATCCGGCCCGGTGACCGGGTGGTCGTGCCCTTCACCATCTCCTGCGGCCGGTGCTGGATGTGTCAGCGCGGGCTGCAGTCCCAGTGCGAGACCACCCAGGTGCGGGAGCAGGGCTCCGGCGCCGCACTCTTCGGCTACTCCCGGCTCTACGGCTCCGTCCCCGGCGGACAGGCCGAGCTGCTACGCGTGCCCCACGCGAACTACGGCCCCGTGAAGGTGCCGCACACCGGTCCGGATGAGCAGTGGCTGTTCCTCTCGGACGTCGTCCCCACCGCCTGGCAGGGGGTCCAGTACGCGAACGTCCCCGACGGCGGCACGCTCGCGGTGCTCGGCCTCGGCCCCATCGGCCAGCTGGCGGCGCGCATCGGCGTGCACCTGGGGTACCGGGTGATCGGTGTCGACCCGGTCCCCGAGCGCCGCGCGATGGCGGCCCGGCACTGCATCGAGGTCCTGGACGCCGACGGCGGCGAGGCCGAGGTGCTCCGCGAGCGCACCGGCGGCCGCGGTCCCGACGGGGTCGTGGACGCGGTCGGCATGGAGGCGCACGCCTCCCCGGCGGGGCATGCGGCCCACACCGCCGTGGGCCTGCTGCCCGACGCGCTCGGCCGGGCGGCCATGAAGACCGCCAGCGTCGACCGCCTGAGCGCCCTCTACACCGCGATCGACGCGGTCCGGCGCGGCGGCACGGTGTCGCTCTCCGGGGTCTACGGCGGCATGAAGGACCCGATGCCGATGCTCACCCTGTTCGACAAGCAGGTCACCCTGACGATGGGCCAGTGCAACGTCCGTCGCTGGGTGGACGACCTGCTGCCCCTGCTCGACGACCCGTCCGACCCCCTCGGCGTGCTCGACCTGGCCACACACACCGCCCCGCTCGAGGACGCGCCCGCCCTCTATGAGACGTTCCAGAAGAAGGAGGACGGCTGCATCAAGGTGGTCCTGAAGCCGTGAGGATCGTCGTCCTGGGCGCGACGGGCAACGTCGGCACCGCTGTCCTGCACCGCCTCCAGGCCGCAGACGAGGTGAGCTCGATCGTGGGCGTGAGCCGGCGCGGCCCGGACCGGGCCGGAGCGCCCTACGACGGCGTCGAGTGGCACCGCCTGGACGTGGCGGAGCCCACGGCGGCGGGGCGGCTGCGCGAGATCGTGGCCGGCGCCGACGCCGTCGTCGACCTGGTGTGGGTGATCCGCCCCAACCGCGACCGCGACCACCTGCGCGCCGTCAACGTGGCCGGCAACGAGCGGGTGTTCCGGGCCGTGGCCGAGGCGGGCGTGCCCCACCTGGTCTACGCGTCCTCGGTGGGCGCGTACGGGCCCGGGCCGAAGGGCCGCGCCGTGGCCGAGTCCCACCCCACCACCGGGGTCCCCACCTCGCACTACGCCGAACAGAAGGCCGAGGTCGAGTCGATCCTCGACCGCGTGCAGGCCGAGCACCCCGAGCTGCTCGTGACCCGGCTGCGCCCCGGGCTGATCTTCCAGTCCGCCGCCGGGCCCGAGATCAAGGACTACTTCCTGGGAGACCTCGTCCCCGCCCGTCTGGTCGCCCGCCTGCGCACTCCGGTGCTCCCGTTCCCGCGGGGCCTGCGATTCCAGGCGCTCACGGCCCAGGACGTGGCGGACGCGTACTGGCGCGTGATCGTCCACCGGGCAGGCGGCGCCTTCAATGTGGCCGCCGACCCCGTGCTGGACGCGCACACCATGGGCACCGTCCTCGGGGCGCGCCGCATCCTGGAGCTGCCCGTGGGCCTGATCCGCGCGGCCGCGGCGCTGAGCTACCGGGCACGGCTGCAGCCCACCGACCCGGGGTGGGTGGACATGGCCGCAGCGGTGCCCATCATGGACACCACGGCCCTGCGCGCCGCGACCGGTTGGTCCGAGACCACCGACGCCCGGGAGGCGGTCCGCCTCGTGCTCGACCATCTCGACGGTGCCGAAGGTCTGGGCAACGCCGGGCACCGCTCGCACTCGCCCACGGAATGAGGGCGATGACCTTCACCCGCCGGGCCGCCCTGACGGGCCTGCTCGGGGGCGCCGCCCTCGGGTTCACCGCCTGCACCTCCTCCGGCTACCCCGCCGACCCGGACGGCACCCTGGACCGCGTCACGGGCGGGGTGCTGCGCGCCGGCGTCGTGCACCACCCGCCCCACGTGGACGCCTCGGGCGCCGAGCCCGTCGGCCCCGAGCCCGACCTGATCCGCGGGTTCGCGGCGGCGCACGACGCACGCGTCGAGTGGACCGTGGCCGGGGAGGAGGCGCTCATGACCGCGCTGGAGAAGGGCGACGTGGACCTGGTGGCCGGCGGCCTGACGTCGGCGTCCCCGTGGACGTCGCACGCGAGCATCACCCGCGACTACGCCGAGGCGCAGGGTCCGGACGGCGAGCCGGTGAAGCTCGTGATGGCCGTGCCCCTGGGTGAGAATCAGATGCTCACGGCCCTCGAGGCGTACTTCGACCAGCGCGCAGCGGAGGAGGCCCGATGACGCGGCGGAACACCCGGGAGACGGGGCCGAGCGGGCGCCGCTTCGGTGCCACGGAGCTGCCCCCGGAGATCGAGCGCGTGGTCCAGCAGGCCAAGCGGCTCGAATGGGCGACGCTGGGGGTGGTGGTGGTCACGATCGTCCTCGTAGCGGTCGTGATGGGCTCCTCGCAGGCCATGCGTGCCGCGTGGATCGAGGACCTGCTGTCCCTGATCCCGCCGATCGCGTTCCTCGTCGCCCTGCGCGTGGCCCGCATGGCCCCGACGCGGGCCCGGCCCTACGGCTCTCACCGGTCCGTCGGGGTGGGGCACCTCGTGGCCGCCGTCGCCCTGTCCGTGATGGGCGTGGTCCTCGTCGGCGACTCCATCCTGGGCCTGGTGACGGCGGAGCACCCACCCATCGGCACGTTCGACCTGTTCGGGCACACCGTGTGGCAGGGCTGGTTCATGATGGCCGTGATGGCCCTGTCCGTGCCCGGGCCCATGATCCTCGGCCACAAGAAGCTCACGCTGGCCGAGCAGCTCCACGACCGCGTGCTGTACGCGGACGCGGACATGAACAAGGCGGACTGGCAGACGGGCGTGGCCACCATCGTCGGCGTGGCCGGCATCGGCCTGGGCTGGTGGTGGGCGGACTCCGCTGCGGCGATCTTCGTGGGAGTGAGCATCGTGCTGGACGGCTGGAAGAACCTCAAGGAGGCCGTCACGAACCTGGCGGACCGCCGCGCCGCCACGATCGACGGCGCCCGGCCGCACCCGCTCATCGACCGTGCCGAGCGGGTCGCCTGGGCGGAGCCGTGGGTGCGCCATGCGGGCGCCCGCGTCCGAGACGAGGGCCACGTGTTCCACGTCGAGATGTTCGTGGTGCCGCACGAGGGGGCGGACGTGACGGTGGCCCGCTGCTGCGCGCTGCGGGACGCGATCGCCGCCCTGGACTGGAAGCTGCAGGACGTCGTCGTCGCCCCGGTGGACGAGCTGCCCGCCGAGGTGCACGGCGGTCGGTCCGGGGAGCATCAGACGGGCGAGGAGTAGCCCGGGCCTCAGCCGGCCAGGAACCGGCCCTCGAGGGTGGCGGAGGTGATGCGCTGGACCTCGCGCTGCTGGTCGGCGGCCCTCTGACGCAGTGCCTGCATCTCGGCGGCGTCGACCGCCGGCAGGTGCGGCGCGAGCTGTTCGAGGACGTGCCACATCGCGGACTTGGCCTGGAGCATGCCCTGCAGCAGGTCCAGTTCGATCTGCGTCCAGCCGGAGCCGCGCGTGCGCAGCGCGTTCACGGGGTTGAGGCGTCCGCCGACCTCGGCCGCCGCGCCGGCGGCCCGGTCCACGAGGGGGGTGCGGAGACCCAGCTCGCCGATGAGCGCCTCGAGGCGGTCCTGGTCGTCCTGGACGGCGTCGCCGAGGCGGCGCAGCGCGGCCTCCTGCGGGGTGCCGGCCCAGGTCTGCTCGGCGGCGCGGAACGCCTTCACGCCCGAGCGGGAGCCGAGCAGGTGCTGATTGAGGAAGTCCTCCAGCATCTGCTCGTCCACGGCGGCGGAGGTGGACTCGGGGCGGGGGTGCTCATGGCCGGTCATGGGCCCTGTCTACGGAACGTGTGGGCGTGGCGGCAAGGGGCCGGGCGCGCTCAGACGCTGACGACCTCGACCGGCTGTCCCGGGTCCGCGCCGAACCACGCGTCGGAGGGGGCGACGCCGTCGCGCACCAGGCGTGCGCCGAGCGCGGCGACCATCGCCCCGTTGTCGGTGCACAGGTTCACGGGCGGGACGGTCAGCTCGATGCCCGCGGAGCGGCACCGGTCGGCGAGCAGGGCGCGCAGGCGCGAGTTCGCCGCGACGCCGCCGCCGAGCATCAGGTGGGTGAGCCCGTGCTCGCGGCAGGCGCGGACGGCCTTGGCGGTGATCACGTCCGCGACGGCCTCCTGGAAGGAGGCGGCGATGTCCGCGCGCGGCACCTCGAGGCCGCGGGCCTCGAACTGCTCCACGGCGCGGGAGACGGCGGTCTTCAGCCCGGAGAAGGACCAGTCGTGCCGGTGCGGGCCGGGCTCCTCGGCGCTGCCGACGAACTTGCCCGCGGTGAGCCCGCGCGGGAAGCGGAAGGCCCTCGGATCGCCCTGGGCGGCGAGCCGGTCGATCACGGGGCCCCCGGGGTAGCCCGCCCCGATGAGCCGGGCGACCTTGTCGTACGCCTCGCCGGCCGCGTCGTCGATGGTCGAGCCCAGCAGCTCCACCTCGGAGCTGATCCGGCCCACGCGCAGGATCTCGGTGTGCCCGCCGGAGACGAGCAGCGCACCCAGGTCCGCGGGCAGGTCGTCCCACTGCGCGGGCCGCACGCCGTCCAGCATGCCGACGCCCACGTGCGCCACGAGGTGGTTGATGCCGTAGAGGGGCGTGCCGAGGGCCGTGGCGAGCGCCTTCGCCCCCGCGACCCCCACCATGAGCGCGCCCGCCAGACCCGGACCGGAGGTGACGGCGATCGCGTCGAGGTCCTCGAGGGTGACGTCGGCGGCGTCCAGGGCGCGGCGGATCGTGGGCACGAGGGCCTCGAGGTGCGCGCGGGCGGCGATCTCCGGGATCACGCCGCCGAAGCGCACGTGCTCCTCCACGGAGGAGGCGACCTCGTGGGCCAGCAGGGCGGTGCCGCGGACGACGCCGACGCCGGTCTCGTCGCAGGAGGACTCGATGCCGAGCACGAGGGGGGCTGCGGTGGCGGTGGGCATGGGCTCCAGTCTAGTGAGCGGCCCGGTCACAGGGCCTTGCGCATGATCACGGCGTCCTCGCCGCCCGGGTAGTAGCGGCGGCGCACGTGCAGCTCCTCGAATCCGTGGCGCACGTAGAGGCGCCGGGCGGCGGCGTTGGAGGCCCGGACCTCGAGCATGAGGGCGCTCGCGCCGCGCACCGTGGCCTCCGCGGCCATCCAGCGCAGCTGGGCCGCGCCGATCCCCCTTCCCTGCGCCGCGGCGACGGTGCCCACGGTCTGCACGTCGGCGACGTCGCCGACCACCATGATCCCGCCGTAGCCGACGATCTCGCCGGGGGCGGGGCCGTCGTCGTCCGCGGAACCGGGCGCGGCCACGTCGCGGACGACCACGCGGTAGTCCCGGGTGGGCGGGCGGCCGTGCGCGTCCCGTCCGCCGGCGGGGCCGGTCTGGGCGAGCTCCTCCTCGTAGAAGTGCGCGGGCCAGGCGTCGAGCGGGAAGAGCGTGGCCTCGTGGGCGAGCACCTCGGGGACGTCCCACACGGTCATGGGACGCAGAAGGTACCCGGGCGGCAGCCCGTGCTCATCCTCGACGGGGCGCCCGTCACTGGTCGGGGCCGGCTCGGCCGGGCTCACGCGCCCGCCCGCTTGCGGGGGCCTGGGACCTTGGCGTCGGACTCGCGCAGGTAGAGCGGCTCGGCCGGCACGAGACCGCGGCCGCGCCGCAGGGCGAGCTCGGCCACCTGCCCCACCCCGACGGCGGACGGCGTGGCCGTCTCCCAGTCCGGCACCGCGTGCAGCGCCTCGGGGTAGAGCCCGGCCCCCGCGCCGTAGACGGGCAGCGGGGTGACCTCGTCCGCGGGCGAGACGAAGGGACCGTGCAACAGGGTCGGCTGCCCGCCGACCTGCGCGTAGTGGGCCCAGTAGACCTCGCGCCGGCGGGCGTCCGTGGCGACCACGAACTCCTCGATCCCGTGGCGGAAGGCGTCGACGCCGGCCGCGTGGGCGAGCGCGTCGAGGCTGCGGACCCCGTGCACGGGCACGTCCCAGGCCAGGCCGAGGGCGGCCGCCGTCGCCAGGCCCGCGCGCAGTCCCGTGAAGGGTCCGGGGCCGACGCCGACCGCGAGCGCATCCAGCGCGGTGCCGGTGACGCCGGCCTCGCCGAGCACGGTCTGCACCGCGGGGGCGAGCACCTCGGCGTGGGCGTGGGTGTCGTCCGTGGCCCAGCGCGCGAGCTCCTCACCGTCCCGCAGGACGGCGACGGAGGCGGCGGCGGAGGAGTCGATCGCGAGGAGCAGGGCCATGGCCGCCAGTCTACGGAAGCACGACGCCGGCCCAGCGCGGGCCGCGGCCGGTCACGACGGCAGTACGCAGCTCCTCGGCCTGGCCCCCGTCCTCGTCGGAGAAGTCGGTGACGATGCCGTCCTCGCCCTCCCCCGCCGAGGCCGCGGGGGCGTCCTCACCCCCGCGGGCCCGGACGATCTCGATGTCCAGCCACGAGGCGTCCGGGTCCTCGGGGAACCCGGCGAGGGACTCGGCCATGCCCCGGCCCCACTCGACGACGGTCACGGAGCGGTCCACGCTCGCGTCCAGGTCGAGGTCCGTGAGCTCCCCCGCCGAGCGCAGCCGGTACGCGTCCACGTGCACGAGGTCCGGGGTGCCCGCCGGGGCGTCGGCCGGGGCGGGGTGGACGCGGGAGAGGACGAACGTCGGCGAGACCACACCGGAGGCCACGCCGAATCCGCTGGCCAGCCCCTGGGTGAAGGTCGTCTTGCCCGCGCCGAGGTCGCCCGTGAGGATCAGCACGTCGCCGGTGCGGAGCACCCCGGCGAGGGCGCGGCCGAACGCCCGGGTGCCGTCGGCGCCCTCGAGCGGGACCGTCGCCGTCAGCACGGGCTCCGGCAGGGTCGGGCCGGGGGCGGGGATCTCGTGGTCGCTCATGGGCGGGCCTCCTGGGTCGGCGTGGGGTCCACGTGCTGCCGGTCCACGCGGCCTCCGATGCGGGTCACCAGCTCGTAGTTGATCGTCCCGGCGGCCGCGGCCCACTCCTCCACCGGAATGCCAGAGGCCGGTCCGAACAGCTCGACGGCGTCGCCGGGCGCGTCCGCGGCGTCCGGGCCGAGGTCCACCACGAACTGGTCCATCGCGACGCGGCCCACCACGGGGACGTTCCGGCCGCCGACGTGGACGCGCGTGCCCTCGACGACGCGCGGGACGCCGTCGGCGTAGCCGACGGGCACGAGCCCGAGGGTGGTGGGCTCCGCCGTGACGTGGCGGAACCCGTAGGACACGCCCTGCCCGGCGGGGACGGCCTTGACGTTGGCCAGGACGGTGACGAGGGACATGGCCGGGCGCAGCCCGAGCTCGGCGGCGGTGACGTCCGCGAACGGGGAGAGCCCGTACAGGCCCAGGCCGACGCGCACCATGTCCAGGTGCGTGTCCGGCCGGGCGAGGGTGGCGGGCGTGTTGGCCAGGTGCCGCAGCAGTGGGTGGCCGAGCGTCTCGGCGGCCTCGGCGGCCATCCGCTCGAACCGCAGCAGCTGCGCCGTGGTCTCGGCGGCCCGGTCCGGCTCGTCCGCCACGCCGAGGTGGGAGAACACGCCCTCCACCCGCACGAGGCCCGCGGCCTCGAGCTCGGCGGCACGCGCGACGAACGCGGGCCACCGCTCGGGCGTGCAGCCGTGGCGGCCCAGGCCGGTGTCCGCCTTCAGGTGCAGGACGGCGCGGGCCTCGGGTCCGGCCCCGCCGCGGGACCGCAGCCCGCGGACGGCGTCGGCGACGGCGTCGAGGTCCCAGCCCGAGACACCGAGGGTCACCTCCGCCTCCACCGCGGCGGCGAAGTCCGTGGCCCCGGTGTGCAGCCACGCGAGCACGGGCAGGCGCACCCCCGCCGCGCGCAGGGCCAGGGCCTCGCGCACGTGGGCCACCCCGAGCCGGTCCGCGCCGGCGGCCGCGGCGGCGCGCGCGACGGCCACCGCGCCGTGGCCGTAGGCGTCGGCCTTGACGACGGCGGTCAGCAGCGGCCGGCTGCCGTCGGGGCGGCGGATCCGCTCCTGCAGCACGCCCACGTTGTGCCGGACGGCCGCCAGGTCGATGCGTACGGCGCGCTCGGTGTCCGCCGGGCTGACGTCGGCGCGGCTCATCGGACGGCCTCCGGCTCGGCGTCGTCCGGCCACCACAGGCGCGCGACGCGCGCGCCCAGCGCGGCCGGCAGCGTGGCCGTGGTGATCCGCCCGGCGCGGGCCTGGTCGGCCCCGGCCTGGGCGTGCAGCCAGGCGGCGGCGGCCGCGAGCCGGGCCGTGGGCGCCGGGCCGGGGTCCTCCCCGGCCCGGCGCGCCCGCGAGCGCCGCGCCACGTCCGCGGCCAGGACGGCGCCGATCGCCCCGGAGAGCACGTCGCCGGTCCCGCCCATCGCGAGCTCGGGGCCGCCGCCGGTCACGGCCCATGCCTCGCCGTCCGGGGCGACCACGAGGGTGCGCGGGCCCTTGAGCAGGACCGTGGCGCCGTGTTCGGCCGTCCACGCGCGGAGGGCGGCGAGCGGGTCGGCGGCGTCGGCGCCGTCCGCGGGGACGCGCTCGCGCAGGCGGGACCACTCCCCGGCGTGCGGCGTCAGGACCACGGGCGTGCCGGCCGCGCGCAGCGACCGCAGCTCGGCGGCGGTGACCAGGTCCAGGGCCGAGGCGTCGGCGAGCAGGGCCGCCTCCGGCCGGTCCTCAAGCGCGGCGAGGACGCCGGCCCAGCGCCGCCGCGCGTCGTGCTCGGTGTCCAAGCCGGGGCCGGCCACCCAGGCGTCCGCGCGCGACGGCTCGGGCCCCTCCGCCGAGACCAGCGCCTCGGGGTGGGCGGCGAGCACCAGGTCCCGGGTGGTCTGCGGGCCGGAATGGTGCACCATGCCCGCGCCCGTGTGCAGCGCACCCGCGCTCGCGAGCACGGCGGCCCCCGGGTAGCGCTCCGATCCGGCGACGACGGCCACCACGCCGCGCGTGTACTTGTGGGCCTCGGCCGCGGGGGCCGGGTGGGCGGTCCGTGCGGCGGCCTCGTCCATCACGCCCAGCCGCGCGGCCGGCGACGTCGGCAGGTGCGGTCCCAGCCCGATGTCCACCACGTGCACGGTGCCCGCGCGCGCCGCCCCCTCCCCGAGGACGAGACCGGACTTGAGGGCGCCGAACGTCACGGTCGCGTCCGCGCGGAGGGCCTCCCCCCGCACCTCGCCGGTGTCCGCGTCCACGCCGGAGGGCACGTCGCACGCCAGCACGAGCGCCTCCGCCGGCAGCGCGCGCGCCGCGGCGGGCAGCTCATACTCGCCGGTGAAGCCCGTGCCGAGCACGCCGTCCACCACGAGCGCGGCCTCGGGCGGCACCGCGTCCGCGCGGCGTCCCCCGGCCGCCTGCAGCGCAGCCCAGCCCTCGGCGTGCCAGCGCGGGGCGCCGTCGTCGTCCCGGCGGACGGGCACGGCGACCGCGGCCACGCCCCGGCGGCGCAGGAAGGCGAGGGCGAACAGCGCGTCCCCGCCGTTGTTGCCGGGGCCGACGAGGGCGGCCACGGTCGCCCCGGCCACGGGGCCGCGCTCACGCAGCAGGGCGGCGGCGTGCTCGGCCAGGGCCCAGGCGGCGGCGCGCATCAGCTCCGGGCCCCGGCCGGCCGCGAGCAGGGGCTCCTCGGCCGTGCGCACGGCCGAGCCGGTCACGGCGATGCGGGTCAGGTCATCGGCGGTCATGCGGACTCCTCCTCGGCCGCGCGGCGTTCGGCGACCACGTAGGCGGTGGCGACGTCCCCGTCATGACTGAGGGAGAGGTGCCAGTGGGTGATGCCCAGGGCCTCGGCCTGGGCCTGGACGGTGCCGGTCAGGTGCACGGTGGGGCGGCCGTCGCCGTGGTCCGGGCGCGGGATCCAGCAGTGGTGCCACATCATCCCGGGCGGGGCGCCCATGGCCTTGGCGACCGCCTCCTTGGCGGCGAAGCGCGCGGCCAGCGAGCGCAGCGGCAGGTCCCGCTCGTCCTCGGTGAACAGGCGTGCGCGCAGCGCCGGCGTGCGCTCGAGCTGCGCCCGGAACCGCGGGACGTCCACCACGTCCACCCCCACGCCGACGATCACACCGCCCCCGCCCGCCGGGCGCCCACGACGACGGCGCCGGCCTCGTCCCCGACGGGCTGCCCGCGCAGTCGCTTGGCCAGGTCGAGCGGCCACTGCAGCACGCCGGGCAGCTGCTGGTCGCAGCCCGGCGTGAGCATCGCCTTCCCGTAGGCCAGCACGCCGTAGACGCCGTGCTGCAGGCGGCCGAGCCGGTCAAAACCGGCATCGAACGCGTACAGGGACACACGGCCCGCCTCGGGGGTGAAGCACCGCTCCGCCAGCAGCCGCGCACGCTCCACGTGCTGGTGGAAGGTGAGCACGCCCAGGTGGTGCAGGCCGAGTTCGCGCATGCGGTCGGCCGCGTGGATGACCTCGCCCTGGGTGGTCACCGGATCGGGCGCGAAGCACTCGACGCTGACGCCGGCCAGCCGCGGGTCGCGTTCCCCCGGGCCGCCGCACAGCTTCTCGTGCCCGTCCGGCCCCAGGTACGCGGAGACGAAGAGCCGGTCGGCGACGCCGGACGCGGCGAGCTCGATCGCGGCGTCGTAGACGCGGGGCTGGCTGTAGAGGACGAGGAGGGCGTCCACGCGCGGTGCGTCGTCCGGGTGCGGATCCGTCACGGCGTGCGTGGCCCACCCCGCGCCGAAGGCCAGTGCCAGCGCCGCCAGGGTGGCCACGGTGGCGCAGAGGGCCCGCGCCCACCGCGGCAGGCCACGGCGGACGCGCCCCCGGTCGACCCGCTCGTTCATGCGCCCTCGGGCACCTGCCGCAGCACGACGGTGGAGCGGGCCGGGAGCTCAAGCACGTCCCCGGCACGCACGCGGGGGCGGGTGCCGTCCGGGGCGACGTGGGACGAGGTGTCCACGACGACCTCCCACTCCGCCGGGAACGTGGGCCCGGGCAGGGTGTACGGCACGGGCTCCCACCACGCGTTCATGAGGACGTAGAAGTCCCGGTAGGGCTCCTCCCCTTCCTCGTCCCCGCGGGTGAGCATGTGCCCGTTGAGGTAGAAGCCGATCGACCGGGCCTCGGCGCCCCAGTCGTCCTCCGTCTTGGCGGTCGCGTCCGGCTCGAGCCACACGATGTCCGGCAGGGGCGCCTCGACGTCGCGGGCCGCGGGGCGACCGTCGAAGTGGTGGCGACGGCGGAACACCGCGTGGTCACGGCGCAGCGCGATCAGGTCGCGGGTGAACGCCACGAGCGAGTCGTCCATGGCGGACCAGTCGATCCACGAGATCTCGTTGTCCTGGCAGTAGACGTTGTTGTTGCCGCCCTGGGTGCGGCCCAGCTCGTCGCCGTGGCTGATCATGGGCACGCCCTGGCTGATCAGCAGGGTGGCCAGGAAGTTGCGGCGCTGGCGGGCGCGGAGCGTCACGACCTCGGGGTCGTCGGTCTCCCCCTCCACGCCGCAGTTCCACGAGCGGTTGTGCGCCTCGCCGTCGTTGTTGTCCTCGCCGTTGGCCTCGTTGTGCTTCTCGTTGTAGGAGACGAGGTCGCGCAGCGTGAAGCCGTCGTGGGCCGTGACGAAGTTCACGGACGCACCGGGGCCGCGCCCGTCCCCCTCATAGAGGTCGGCCGAGCCGGTCAGGCGGGTGGCGAACTCGCCGAGGGTGCCGGGCTCGCCGCGCCAGAAGTCGCGTACCGCGTCCCGGTACATGCCGTTCCACTCGGACCAGAGGCCGGGGAAGTTGCCCACCTGGTAGCCGCCCCAGCCCACGTCCCACGGCTCGGCGATGAGCTTGACGGTGCGCAGCACCGGGTCCTGGCGGACCACGTCGAAGAACCCGGAGAACATGTCCGGGCCCTGCTCCCCCTCCACCCGGGTGAGGGTGGTGGCCAGGTCGAACCGGAAGCCGTCCACGTGCATCTCGGTGACCCAGTAGCGCAGGGAGTCCATGACCAGCTGGAGGGCCTTGGGGCTGGAGAGGTCCACCGAGTTCCCGGTGCCCGTGTAGTCCATGTAGTGCCGCTCGTCGCCCTCGACGAGGTGGTAGTAGCCGGCGTTGTCCAGCCCGCGCAGGCTGAGCATGGGGCCCTTGTCGTTGCCCTCGGCCGTGTGGTTGTAGACCACGTCGAGGATCACCTCGAGACCAGCGGCGTGCAGGTCCTTCACCATCTGCTTGAACTCGCGGACCTGGCCGCCCACCTCCGAGGAGGAGGCGTAGGCGGCGTGCGGGGCGAAGAAGCCGAGCGTGTTGTAGCCCCAGTAGTTGCTCAGCCCCTTCTCCTGCAGGGTGGCGTCGTTGACGAACTGGTGCACGGGCATCAGCTCGACGGCGGTCACCCCGAGCTCGGTCAGGTGGCGGACCACCTCCGGGTGGGCCATGCCCGCGTAGGTGCCGCGCAGCTCCTCGGGGACGGCGGGGTGCAGCTTGGTCATGCCCTTGACGTGGGTCTCGTAGATCACCGTGTCCGTGAGCTCGACGGCGGGTGGGGCGTCATCGCCCCAGTCGAAGTCCTCGGCGACGACGACGCCGAGCATGCTCGTGCCCAGGTTGTCCGAGGTGTCGATGCGGTCCGGCTCGTCGAAGTCGTACGAGTGGTGCTGCTGGCCCCACTCGTAGTCGCCGGTGAACGCCCGCGCGTACGGGTCCACGAGGATCTTGGCCGGGTTGTGCCACAGGCCGCGGGCGGGGTCCCAGGGGCCGTGCACGCGGTAGCCGTAGCGCTGCCCGTGGCCGATGCCCGCCACGTGGGCGTGCCATGTGGTGCCGTGCCGCTCCTCGAGAGGGATGCGCGTCTCCGTGCCGTCGTCGGCGACGAGGCACAGCTCGACCGCCTCCACCTCGCGGGAGACCGCGAGGGCGAAGTTGGTGCCGGTCTCGTCCACGGTGGCCCCGAGGGGGTACGGCTGGCCGATCTCCACTGTGTGCATGACTCTCCGGGGTCTCGTCGTGCGGCCCGCCGGGTGCGGCGGGCCTCCTCGGGGAGTCTACTGGGGCGGGAGGACACCGTCCCGGACGCGTCGCGGGCCCGGCCGCTGTGTGGCGGCCGGGCCCGGCAGGAGAGGTCTCGGTGGCCTCAGCGGCGGATCACTCCACCGTGACGGACTTGGCGAGGTTGCGCGGCTGGTCCACGTCGTAGCCCTTCGCCGTGGCGAGCTCGAGGGCGAAGATCTGCAGCGGGACCGTGGTCAGCAGCGGCATGAGCATCGGCTGGGTCTCGGGGACCTCGAAGACGACCTCGGCCTGGCCGCGCACGGCCGCGTCGCCGCGCTCGGCGACGGCGAAGGTGCGGGCGCCGCGGGCGCGGACCTCCTGGATGTTCGAGACCACCTTGGCGTGCAGCGAGTGACGGTCCAGGGGCGAGGGCATGACCACGAAGACCGGCTGGCCCTCGTCGATCAGGGCGATCGGGCCGTGCTTGAGCTCGCCCGCGGCGAAGCCCTCGGCGTGGATGTACGCGAGCTCCTTGAGCTTGAGCGCACCCTCCATGGCCACCGGGTAGCCGACGTTGCGGCCGAGGAACAGGACGGAGGTGGCGTCGGCCATCGAGCGGGCGAGCTCCTTGACCTGGTCCTTGCCGGCGAGGATCTCCTCGATCTTGCCGGGGATCGCCCCGAGGTCCGCCAGGATGTCCTTGATCTGGCCGCTGAACAGCTTCTTGTTCAGCTGGGCCAGGTACAGGCCCAGCAGGTAGGCGGCGGTGATCTGCGCCAGGAACGCCTTGGTGGAGGCGACGGCGATCTCGGGGCCGGCGTGCGTGTAGAGCACGGCGTCCGACTCGCGCGGGATCGTGGAGCCGTTGGTGTTGCAGATGGACACGGTGCGGGCGCCCTGCTCCTTGGCGTAGCGGACCGCCATGAGGGTGTCCATGGTCTCGCCGGACTGGGAGATGGACACCACGAGGGTGTGCGGGTCGATGATCGGGTCGCGGTAGCGGAACTCGTGGGAGAGCTCCACCTCCACGGGGATCCGGCACCAGTGCTCGATGGCGTACTTGGCCACCGTGCCCGCGTAGGCGGACGTGCCGCACGCCAGGACGATGATCTTGTCGACGGCCTTGAGCTCCTCGGGGTCGATCCGCAGCTCGTCCAGCATCAGGGCGCCGGCGGCGTCCGTGCGGCCCAGCAGGGTGTCCTGCACGGCCTGGGGCTGGTCGTGGATCTCCTTCTCCATGAAGGTCTCGAAGCCGCCCTTCTCCGCGGCCGAGGCGTCCCAGTCCACGGTGAAGCGCTTGCCCTCGGCGGGGCCGCCCCGGAAGTCCGAGATCTCGACGGCGTCGGCCGTGATCGTCACGACCTGGTCCTGCTCGAGCTCGATGGCCTCGCGGGTGAAGTCGATGAAGCCGGAGACGTCCGAGCCGAGGAAGTTCTCCCCCTCGCCCAGGCCGACGACGAGCGGCGAGTTGCGGCGCGAGGCCACCACGCGGTCCGGGTGGTCCACGTGCACGGCCAGCAGGGTGAAGGCGCCCTCGAGGCGCTGGGAGGCCAGCTGCATGGCGCGGGTCAGGTCCTGGCCGGCCTCGTGCCGGTAGACGTCGACGAGGAGGTGGGCGGCCACCTCGGTGTCCGTCTCGGAGAGGAACTCGACGCCCTTGGCGAGCAGCTCCTCGCGCAGCTCGGCATAGTTCTCGATGATGCCGTTGTGGATGAGCGCCAGACGGCCCTCGTCCGCCACATGCGGGTGGGCGTTGCGGTCGGTGGGGCCGCCGTGGGTGGCCCACCGGGTGTGGCCGATGCCGACGCGGCCGGTGGGGATGGGGCGCTCGGCGAGCTCCTCGGCGAGGTTCGCGAGCTTGCCCGCCTTCTTCCGGTGGTACAGCTGACCGCCGTCCACCACGGCCACACCGGCGGAGTCGTATCCGCGGTATTCGAGACGACGCAGGCCCTCCATCAGGACGTCGAGAGCGCCGTGCTCACGATCCGACTGGGGCTGGCCGATGTATCCGACGATTCCGCACATGCGCACGAGAATACCGGGCCGGGCCCGACTTCGGCGCACGGCGGGCCGGCTCACTCCGTCCGGGACGAGAACCCCGCGGGGTTGGCCTCCTGCCAGGCCCAGAGGTCCCGCACCATCGCGGTCACATCGCGCCGGGCATGCCAGCCCACTTCGGCGCCGATCGCGTCCACGGCGGCGCACGACTCGGCGATGTCCCCGGGCCGGCGCTCGACCACGCGGTAGGGGATGCGGCCGCCCGTGACCGCCTCGAAGGCGCGCACCATCTCGAACACGGTGACGCCCTCGCCCCGGCCGATGTTCCAGACCCGGGTCGTCGTACCGCCCCCGGTCGCCACCCGGGCCGCGAGCCATTCGAGCCCGGCCACGTGCGCCTCTGCGAGGTCCATCACGTGGATGAAGTCGCGCACGGCGCTGCCGTCGCGCGTGTCGAAGTCCGCGCCGAACACCCGCAGCTCGGGGTACGCGCCGGAGGCCACCCGCGCCACGAAGGGCATGAGGTTCGCCGGCACCCCGCTCGGGTCCTCGCCCAGCCGCCCGGAGGGATGCGCGCCGACCGGGTTGAAGTAGCGCAGCATCGCCAGCCCGCCGCCGTCGACCGTGGCGCAGACGTCGCGCAGCACCTGCTCCGCCATGAGCTTGGAGTGCCCGTAGGGCGAGACCGGGTCTGTGGCGGCGTCCTCGGCGACCGGCACCGGCGCGCGGTCGCCGTACACGGTCGCAGAGGAGGAGAACAGGACCGTGCGGGCGCCGGCCGCGAGCGCGGCCTCGGCGACGGCGGCCGTGCCGCCCACGTTCACGTCGTAGTAGGCGGCGGGGCGGGTCATCGACTCGGTGGGCGACTTCAGCCCGGCGAAGTGCACGAGTGCGGCCGGGCCGAAGTCCGCGAGCGCCCCGCGATAGTCCTCGGGGCGGCGGATGTCGGCCACGTGCAGGCGCAGCCGCGACCCGCCCAGACGCGTTCCGGCGAGCTCGGCGACGCGCTCGAGCGACGTCGTCGTCGCCGTGACCAGGCTGTCCAGGACGAGGACGTCGTGGCCCGCCTCGAGCAGCGTGAGCACGGTGTGGGATCCGAGGTATCCGGCACCGCCGGTCACGAGAACGCGCATGGGCCGATCCTATCCGGGCCCTGTGACGTCACGCGGGGGCCCGCTCCGGGCGGGCCGCGGCCATAATGGATCGGGTGACCTACACCCCCCCGACCTCCGAGCTGCCCCTCGTGGGCCCCGAGGAGCCCGCGGACGCCGTGCCCGACGGCCACCAGCGCTCCCCCTTCGTGGAGCTGGACCGCCAGACCTGGGCCCGTCTCGCCTCGGAGATGGCGCAGCCCTTCGACCAGGCGGACGTGGAGCGTCTGCGCGGCCTCGGCGAGCATCTGTCCCTGCGCGAGGTTGCCGAGGTCTACCTTCCGCTCTCGCGCCTGCTGAGCATCAACGTGGAGGCCTCCGCGGCCCTGCGCAGCGCGACCAACGCGTTCCTCGGCGAGCGGACGGGGCGCACCCCGTACGTGATCGGGGTGGCCGGGTCGGTCGCCGTCGGCAAGTCGACGACGGCGCGTGTGCTCCAGGAGATGCTGCGCCGCTGGCCGACGACGCCGCGCGTCGAGCTGGTCACCACGGACGGCTTCCTGCACCCCAACGCGGTGCTGCACGAGCGCGGCATCATGTCCCGCAAGGGCTTCCCCGAGTCCTACGACCGCCGCGCGCTGCTGCGCTTCATGGCGGACGTCAAGTCCGGGGCGCAGGAGGTGCGCGCGCCCGTGTACTCGCACATCACCTACGACATCGTGCCGGGCGAGGAACAGGTGGTGCACCGTCCCGACGTGCTGATCGTGGAGGGACTCAACGTGCTGGCCCCGCCGCGCACCCGGGCCGACGGCACCGCCGGGCTCTCCGTCTCCGACTTCTTCGACTTCTCGGTGTACGTGGACGCGCGCGCGTCCTGGATCCGGTCCTGGTACATCGACCGGTTCATGGGTCTGCGCTCGGGGGCCTTCGCCGACCCGCGCAGCTACTTCCACCGGTACTCCTCCCTGTCGGACGCCGAGGCTCAGGCGACGGCCGAGTCCATCTGGGACTCCATCAACGGCCCGAACCTCGAGCAGAACGTGCGCCCGACCCGCGGGCGCGCCCGGCTGGTGCTCACGAAGAACGCGCAACACGAGGTGACCCGCGTGCTGCTGAGGAAGGTCTGATCCATGCGTCGCACCCTCCCTCTCGCCGCGCTGGCCGCGCTCGCGCTGCTCGTGGCCGGTTGCGGCACGCCCGCCGCGGGCCCGTCCTCGACGCCGACGACGCCGACGTCCGGCTCCGCGAGCGCGGCCGCGTCGTCCGGCGCCGCCTCGAGCACGGCGCCGTCGTCGGGCACGCACGCCGACCCGGCCACCCTCGACGTCGTCGTGAACAAGACCCGCCCCGTGGCCCCGCCCGACTGGGCGCCCTCGGATCTGGTGGCCGTGCCCGGCAGCGAGCTGTCCCTGCGGGCGGCGGCCGCGACGGCGGCCGGTGACCTGCTGGATGCCGCCGCGGCGGCGGGCCACCGCCTCACCACCCTGAGCGCCTACCGCTCGTACGACTACCAGGTCCGGACGTACGGCCACTGGGTCGACGAGCTGGGCCGCGCCGAGGCCGACCGCGTCTCGGCGCGTCCGGGGTACTCCGAGCATCAGACCGGCCTGGCCTGGGACGTGGGCGACGCCGCGACCCCCGCGTGTGACCTGGAAGCGTGCTTCGGCGACACCGCCGCGGGCCGTTGGGTGGCCGCGCACGCCGCCGAGTACGGGTTCGTCATCCGCTATCCCGCCGGGGCCGAGGACGTGACGGGCTTCGCCCACGAGCCCTGGCATCTGCGCTACGTCGGGTCCGCGGAGGCGGCCCGGGTCGAGGCGGCCGGCGGCGTCCTCGAGACCGCGTGGGGTCTGCCGCCGGCGCCGGACTACACGGACTGAGACGCACGACTCGCTCGACCCTGTACCGCGCCGCCTTCGTGACACGTAGGATTCTCCCCATGCTCCAGGGATTCAAAGACTTCATCATGAAGGGCAACGTCCTCGACCTTGCCGTCGCCGTCATCATCGGCGCCGCCTTCGGCAAGATCGTGAACGCGCTCGTCGAGGCGGTCCTCATGCCGCTCATCGCCGCCGCCGTGGGCTCGCCGAACTTCGACTCGTTCGCCGTGCTGACGGTCAACGGCAACGACGTGAAGTTCGGCGTGCTGCTCACCGCGATCGTCAACTTCCTGCTCATCGCCGCGGCCGTGTACTTCGCCATCGTGATGCCGATGAACAAGATGATCGAGGCCCGCAACCGCCGCCTCGGCATCGACCCCGCCGAGGAGGAGGTGGCCGCCGACGTCGCCGTGCTCACCGAGATCCGCGACCTGCTCGCCGAGCGCCGCGGCGGCCCCACCTCCGGGACCACCACCCTCTGATCTCCCCCTGTCCGACGCCGAAGGGCCCGGGACGACTCACACGAGTCGCCCCGGGCCCTTCCTTCATGCCCTCGGCGGCACCGGGGCCGTGCCCTCAGGGCCGCGACGTCGTCCGGTCTGCGCTGGACCCGGCGTCCGGGGCGACCTCCGAGTCCTGCCGGTCCGGATCCAGGCACGGCAACCACTCCACGGGGGCGCTCTGCCGCGCGCACACGGGCGCGTCCACGGCGAGGAACGCGGCCGACCACAGGACCGCCAGCCCCGCGAGCAGCCCCGCGAACAGGGTCCAGCGGCGGGGCCGGGGGGCCGCGTCCGACGTCATCGGTCCGGTCAGTCGTGCAGGCGCAGCTCGCGCTGCACGACGTCGGCCAGCACCTGGGCCTCCCGGCCGGCGGTCTCCTCGTCCGGGGCCTCGACCATGACGCGCACGACCGGTTCCGTGCCCGACGGGCGCAGCAGCACGCGGCCGGTCTCGCCGAGGCGGGCCTCCGCCTCGGCGACCGCCGCCTGGACGGCCTCGTCCTCGGCGGCGCGGGACTTGTCCACGCCGCGCACGTTCACGAGGACCTGGGGCAGCCGGTCCATCACCGCGGCCAGCTCGGAGAGCGGGGTGCCGGTCTCGGCGACGCGCGAGGCGAGCTGCAGGCCGGTGAGGACCCCGTCGCCGGTGGTGGCGTGGTCCGAGAAGATCACGTGGCCGGACTGCTCGCCGCCGAGCGAGTAGTCGCCGAGCTTCATGCCGGCCAGGACGTAGCGGTCGCCCACCTGGGTCTCGACGAGCTGGACGCCCTCCCGGCCCATGGCCAGCTTCAGGCCCAGGTTGGACATGACGGTCACGACCAGGGTGTCGTCCCGCAGGACGCCGCGGTCCTTGAGGGCCACGGCCATGACGCCCATGATCTGGTCGCCGTCGACGACCTCGCCGCGCTCGTCCACGGCGAGGCACCGGTCGGCGTCGCCGTCGTGCGCGATGCCCAGGTCCGCGCCGTGCTCGCGCACGGCCGCCTGGAGCTTCTCGAGGTGGGTGGAGCCGTAGCCGTCGTTGATGTTGAGCCCGTCCGGGGACGCGCCGATCACCACGACCTCCGCGCCGGCGGCGCGGAACGCCTCGGGCGAGCAGCCGGCGGCCGCGCCGTGTGCGCAGTCCAGGACGACCTTGAGCCCGTCCAGCCGGTGCGGGAGGGTCTGCAGGAGGTGGAGGACGTAGCGGTCCTCGGCGTCCGCGAAGACGCGCACGCGGCCCACGTCCGCGCCCTGGGGCCGCCGCGGCGCCACGCCCTCGAGGTGACGGATGATCTCGTCCTCCTGCGCGTCGGTCAGCTTCTCGCCGCCGCGCGCGAGGAACTTGATGCCGTTGTCCGGGGCCGGGTTGTGGGAGGCGGAGATCATCACACCGAAGTCGGCGTCCAGGTCCCCCACGAGATAGGCGGCGGCGGGGGTCGGCAGCACACCCGCATCCCACACGTCCACGCCGGAGGACGCCAGGCCCGCCTGCACGGCGGCCGCGATGAACTCACCGCTGATGCGCGGGTCCCGGGCCACGACGGCGACCGGGCGTCGGCCGGCGTCGAAGGCCTCCGCGCCGAGGACGGGCGAGGCGGCCTGGGCCAGCTGGACGGACAACTCCACGGTGAGGGTCTCGTTGGCCAGGCCACGGACGCCATCGGTTCCGAACAATCTCGACATGATCAGTCAGTGTAGGGGCCGCCCCTGCGGCCTGCATCACGGGAGGGTCACGAAACGGGCCGGGGGGCGGTAGCATCGGACCGGTCGAGCCCCCGCGGCCGCGCCCGTCCGCTCACATCCGCCCGGGAGGCCCCGCCCCGAACCCGAAGGACCTCGATCCATGCCCGACGTGACCCCGCCCCCGCTCCCCCATTCCTGGACGCGCCGCAGCGTGCTGGGCGGCACGGGCCTGGCGATCGCTGCCGGCGTGGCCGGCTGCGGGCGTGATGAGCAGGCCGAGCAGAGCTCGGAGGGCGACGAGCAGGCCACCCGCCTGCCCGCCCCGGACATCATCACCACCGCGCAGTGGGGCGCCATGCAGCCCAACTACTACCTGCAGACCCTGAACGAGCGCCCCTCCTACCTGGTGATCCACCACACCACCACGCCGAACGTCACGGACGGCTCCCGGGAGGCGGCGGAGAGCATCGCGCAGGTGGTCCAGAACGCGCACATGAGCCCCGCGAACGACTGGGGCGACACCGGGCAGCACTTCACCGTCTCCCGCGGCGGCTTCGCGATGGAGGGCCGCCACGGCTCCCGGCACGCGCTCGAGGGCGGACAGACGTTCATGCTCGGCGTCCACGCGCTCGGGTTCAACGCGTATGCGCTCGGCATCGAGTGCGAGGGGCTGTACATGCTGAACCCGCCGCCGCAGAGCCTCTACGCCGGCCTGGTGCCGCTCGTCGCCTACATCTGCCAGCAGTACGAGCTGCCGCCGTCCCGCATCATCGGCCACCGCGACGTCACCGCCACCAGCTGCTGCGGCGACGCGTTCTACGCCAAGCTGCCGATCCTGCGCGAGGACGTCCGCCTCTCCCTGGCCTCGGGCGAGTACCACGTCTCGGAGGGCTTCGGGGCGGACAACCTCTTCGACGACGCACACGTCACCCCGGAGTACGTGGAGGAGGAGCGCGGCTGAACCCGCCCCCGCTCCCCACGACGGCGCCCCTCACCGGACGGTGAGGGGCGCCGTCGTGCGCGGCCCGGTCAGCGCACGCGCGGGAACGAGCCGCGGGAGACCTCGCCGTACTCGGCCAGCTCGTTGGCCGGGCCGCAGATCTGCGGGTCGGGGCGGTGGACGATGCGCTCGTCCTTGTCCGGGTAGGGCAGCGTGTGCAGCACGTGGCGGATGGCCTCGAGGCGGGCGCGCTTCTTGTCGTTCGACTTCACGACGGTCCACGGGGCGTCGGCCGTGTGCGTGTAGAAGAACATGGCCTCCTTCGCGTTCGTGTAGTCGTCCCACTTGTCCAGGGAGGCCAGGTCGGTGGGCGAGAGCTTCCAGCGACGCACGGGGTCGGTCTCCCGCGCGGCGAAGCGGTTGAGCTGCTCGCGCTGGGACACGGAGAACCAGAACTTGATGATGTGCACGCCGGAGTTGACGAGCATGCGCTCCAGCTCAGGGGTCTCGCGCATGAACTCGAGGTGCTGGATGTAGCGCTGGAAGTACCACTGCGAGGCCTCCTCCTCCGTGGGCTTCTCCAGGGCCACGGTCCGGGCGCCGCGGGGGTTGAGGTGCTCGTTGAAGCGCTTGATGGCGCCGCCCTTGCCGGCGGCGTCGCGGCCCTCGAAGATGATCAGGACCTTCTGGCCGGTCTCCTTGACCCAGAGCTGCATCTTCAGCAGCTCGATCTGCAGCTCGCGCTTGCGTCGTTCGTAGCTCTTGCGGCTGAGCTTGGTCTTGTACGGGTAGCCCTCACGCCAGGCCTGCGGGTCCGGGGTGGGGGTCTTCTTCTCCCCGCCGAGCTTGCGGCCCAGCTCTCGGATCTCGTCCACCTCGGCGGCGTAGTCACGGGTCACGGCGAAGGGGGCCTGCGCGGCGTGCTCCGTGCCGTGCTCGCCACGGGTGCGGGGGTCGGGCGTGGGACTCGTGTTCTCGGCCACGGCGGCTCCTGAGGGTGTCTTCGATCGGACCGCGCACCGGACGGGCGAGCGGCCCGTCATGGCGTCGTCGCCATGCGCCTTCATATTACCCCTGGGTCAGGTGCCGCCGGCCCACGGAGACGGCGGACGCCCCGCCCCGCTCGTGAGGAGCGGGACGGGGCGTCGGCGGGGGCACGGTGGGGACACCGTGCGGCGCAGGATCAGCGCTTCGAGAACTGCGAGGCCTTGCGGGCCTTCTTGAGGCCGGCCTTCTTGCGCTCGATGACGCGGGCGTCGCGGGTCAGGAAGCCGGCCTTCTTGAGCGCCGGGCGGTTGTGCTCGCGGTCGATCTCGTTGAGGGCGCGGGAGATGCCCAGGCGCAGCGCACCGGCCTGGCCGGAGGGGCCGCCGCCGTGGATGCGGGCGATCACGTCGTAGGCGCCGGTCAGCTCCAGCAGCGTGAAGGGGTCGGAGACCTCCTGCTGGTGCAGCTTGTTCGGGAAGTAGTTCTCCAGGGCGCGGCCGTTGATGGTCCACTGGCCGGAGCCGGGGACGAGGCGCACGCGGGCCACGGCCTCCTTGCGGCGGCCGACGGCGGAGCCGGGCACGGTCAGGGCCGGGCGCTCGGAGGCGACGGGGGCCTCGGCGGCGGCGGTGGACTCAGAGGTGTAGCTCGTCAGCTCCACGTCGTCGTTCTCGTTGATGCTCATGGTTCTCCTCAGGGAAGGTCTGCGTCAGTGGCCCGCCGGGGTCACTGGGCGACCTGGCCGATCTCGAAGGTCTGGGGCTGCTGGGCGGTGTGCGGGTGCTCGGCGCCCTTGTACACCTTCAGCTTGGAGAGCTGCTGGGCGGCCAGCGAGTTCTTCGGGAGCATGCCCTTGACGGCCTTCTCCACGGCGCGGACCGGGTTGGTCTCGAGCAGCTCGGCGTAGGACTGCGACTTCAGGCCGCCCGGGTAGCCCGAGTGGCGGTAGGCGCGCTTCTTCTCGAGCTTGGCGCCGGTGAGGGCGACCTTCTCGGCGTTCACGATGATGACGTAGTCGCCCATGTCCATGTGGGGGGCGAACGTCGGCTTGTGCTTGCCGCGCAGGAGGGTGGCGGTGTGGGAGGCCAGGCGGCCGAGGACGACGTCGGTGGCATCGATGATGTGCCACTGACGGTCGGCGTCACCAGGCTTGGGAGAGTACGTACGCACGTTGTCTGCCTTCAGGGTCGGTGGTGGTCCACAGCACCTGCCCGCCGGGTCGTGATTCCGGCGCGCTCGCGCTGTCAGTTCTCCGTGCGCGCCGGTCCCCCAGGTGAGGGCTGGAAGGCGTCCGGGCCCGATGCCCCGGGGGTGCGGCGCGAGCTGAAGGCCATGCAACTGAGCCACTCGCGGCACGACGCATCCGGGTGCGGGCATGCGCAACGTCCACCCATCCTACCGAACGCGGGCCTCGGAGCCAAAAGCCGTCGCCGCGGGCGACCCCGGCTCACAGGGTCCGCTTCGCCCGGGTGCCCTCGGCGCGCCGGCGCAGCTCCGCCGCCTCGTCGGGATAGCCGACGGCGAGCAGCGTCAGCCCCCCGGGCGGGGCGAGGCGCACCTCGGAGTCGCGGGCCGGCCTCGCCACCCGGTGCGCGAGCCAGCCGGGCTCGCGGGCCCCCTCCCCCACCTGCAGTAGCGCCCCGACGATCGCCCGGACCATGTTGTGGCAGAACGCGTCGGCCCGGATCCGGACGCGCACGACGCCGTCCACATCGCGTCGCACCTCCAGGCGCTGGACCTCGCGGATGGTCGTGGCGCCCTCGCGGGGCCGGCAGAAGGACAGGAAGTCGTGCAGTCCGAGGACGGCGTCGGCCTCCAGCGCCATGAGGCGATCGTCCAGGGCGGCGGCGTGCCAGTGGGTGAAGCCCCGCGTGCGCGGGTCACGCGCGGCGGGCGCGTCGTCGATCCGGTACTCGTACTCGCGCCACAGCGCGCTGAACCGCGCGTCGAAGCCCGCAGGGGCCCGCCGCGCCCCGTGCACGACGACGGCCCCGCCCCACCCGGAGAGCACCCCGCCGAGGCGGCGGGTCAGGGAGGTGGCCGGTTCCAGGCCGGGGCGGCCACGGGTCAGGCCCACCCACTCCGCCTCGGTCAGGTCGAGGTGGACGACCTGACCGCGCGCGTGCACCCCCGCGTCGGTGCGACCGGCGACCACCGTGCGCACGGGCCGGCGCAGGATCCGCTCGAGCCCGTCCTCCAGCGCACCCTGGACCGAGTCGAGACCGGGCTGGCGGGCCCAGCCGTGGAAGGCGCCGCCGTCGTAGGCCAGGTCCAGGCGGACGCGCACGGACGCGGGTTCCCCGGGCGCCGGCGGGGCGTCCGGGCGGTGCTGCTCGCTCATGCTGCTCCTCAAGCGGGTCGGGGCGGGACCGGGGACGGCGAAGGGCCGCCCACCGGGTGGTGGACGGCCCTCGCCGATGCGTCGTCACGGGGACGGACGCGGACTCACGCGCTGGCGTCAGGCCATCTTCTGGGCGGCCTCGCCACCGGCAGGCTCGAAGCCCGCGGCCTTGGCCTCCTCGACGGTGGAGAACCAGACCTCGGCGGTGGTCTGGTCGTACCAGCGCGAGCCGGGGACGTGGTACTTCTTCGAGCTGGCGTTGCCCTTGATGGTGGCCTCGGCCGGAGCCGAGCCGTCCTCGTTGGTGGGCACGGCGCCGTCGATCTCGGCGGCGGCCTCCTGCGACTCGGCCACGGTGACCTCCTCGGTGGCGGCCGGGTCGACGGCCTCCACCGGGGTGGACTCGGCCGGGGCGGCCGGCGCGGACGCGGCGGCCTGCTCGGCCTCACGCACGACGGCCTGCTTGCCGGAGATCGGCTCCATGATCAGCTCGATCACGGCCATGGGCGCGTTGTCGCCCTGGCGGTTGCCGATCTTGGTGATGCGGGTGTAGCCGCCGTTGCGCTCGGCCATCGCCGGGCCGATCACGGTGAACAGCTCGTGCACGACCGCCTTGTTGGTGCGGTTCTTGGCGGCGATGAGACCCTGCACCTTGCGGCGGGCCGGCAGATCGCCCTTCTTGGCGAAGGTGATCAGGCGCTCGGCGTACGGGCGCAGGCGCTTGGCGCGGGTGAGCGTCGTGGTGATCGACTTGTGCTCGAACAGCTGGGCGGACATGTTCGCCAGCATGATGCGCTCGTGGGCCGGGCTGCCGCCCAGACGCGGACCCTTGGTGGGGGTAGGCATGGTGTTTCTCCTCGGGTGGGACCCTGCAGCCGGCTGCGGCGTTGGGTCGAAGATGTCAGGTGGTGCGGAATCGGCTCAGAAGTCCGAGAACGGGTCGTCGTCCATCTGGCGCGCGTGCGCCTGCGGGTCGTAGCCGGCCGGCGAGTCCTTGAGGGACAGGCCCAGCTCCTGGAGCTTCTCCTTGACCTCGTCGATGGACTTCGCGCCGAAGTTGCGGATGTCCATCAGGTCGGCCTCGGAACGGCCCACGAGCTCACCCACGGTGTGGATGCCCTCGCGCTTGAGGCAGTTGTACGAGCGCACGGTGAGCTCGAGCTCCTCGATCGGCTGGGCCAGGTCGGCGGAGCCCTCGACGACCTCGGGCTCGTCGCCCAGGTCGATGCCCTCGGCCTCGACGTTGAGCGAGCGGGCCAGGCCGAACAGCTCGACCAGGGTGGAGCCGGCAGAGGCCACCGCGTCACGCGGCAGCATGTTCTCCTTGGTCTCCACGTCCAGGATCAGACGGTCGAAGTCGGTGCGCTGCTCCACACGGGTGGCCTCGACCTTGAAGGTCACCTTGAGGACCGGGGAGTAGATGGAGTCGACCGGGATGCGGCCGATCTCCGCGTCCGCGGACTTGTTCTGGGCGGCGGTCACGTAGCCGCGACCGCGCTCGATGGTCAGCTCCATGTCGAACTTGCCCTTCGCGTTCAGGGTCGCGATGTGCAGGTCCGGGTTGTGGATCTCGACGCCGGCCGGCGCGGTGATGTCCGCGGCGGTGACGACGCCGGCCCCCTGCTTGCGCAGGTAGGCCACCACGGGCTCGTCGTTCTCCGAGGAGACGGAGAGCTTCTTGATGTTGAGGATGATCTCGGTGACATCCTCCTTGACTCCGTTGACGGTGCTGAACTCGTGCAGCACGCCGTCCACGCGGATGCTGGTCACGGCAGCACCGGGGATCGACGAGAGCAGAGTGCGGCGCAGGGAGTTGCCGAGGGTGTAGCCGAAGCCGGGCTCCAGGGGCTCGATGACGAACCGGGAACGACGGTCGGAGACGACCTCTTCGGTCAGCGTGGGGCGCTGTGCAATGAGCACGGACATTTCCTTTCGGCGAGCGTCCGCCATATGACGCACGCGGTGGGTGGAAACGAGGACGGGGTGGGGGCAGGTCCGCAGACCTGTCCGCGTCCGCCCCGGGCGGGGGCGGACGCGGACACAGCGCTCAGGTCAGACGCGGCGGCGCTTCGCCGGGCGAGCGCCGTTGTGGGCCATGGGGGTGACGTCCTGGATGGACCCCACCTCGAGGCCGGCGGCCTGCAGGGAGCGGATGGCGGTCTCGCGGCCCGAGCCCGGACCCTTCACGAAGACGTCCACCTTCTTCATGCCGTGCTCCTGCGCACGCTTGGCGGCCTGCTCGGCGGCCATCTGCGCGGCGTACGGGGTCGACTTGCGCGACCCCTTGAAGCCGACCTCGCCGGACGAGGCCCAGGAGATGACGGCACCCGTGGTGTCCGTGATGGACACGATGGTGTTGTTGAACGTGCTCTTGATGTGGGCCTGGCCCACGGTGATGTTCTTGTTGGCCTTGCGACGCGGCTTGCGGGCAGCCGATGCGCGAGTCTTGGGGGGCATGTGATTCTCCTCCGGGAAAGCTGCTGGTGCTGATGCTGCGGGCGGGGCGTCCGGACGTGGACGCGGTCACCGCCGGTGCAGGATCACTTCTTCTTGCCGGCGACCGTCTTCTTGGGGCCCTTGCGGGTACGGGCGTTGGTCTTCGTGCGCTGGCCGCGCACCGGCAGGCCGCGGCGGTGGCGCAGGCCCTCGTAGGAGCCGATCTCCACCTTGCGACGGATGTCGGCGGCCACCTCGCGGCGGAGGTCGCCCTCCACCTTGTAGCTGCCCTCGATGTGGTCGCGCAGCTGCACCAGCTGCTCGTCGGAGAGGTCCTTCACGCGGATGTTCGGGTCGATGCCCGTGGCGGCGAGGGTCTCCTCAGCGCGGGTCTTGCCCACACCGTAGATGTACGTGAGTGCGATGATCACGCGCTTCTCGCGCGGAATGTCAACGCCTGCAAGACGAGCCATGTGGCCGTCCTCCTGTTCTTCTGCAGCAGGGGTCTGCACCAGGGACGTCCCGTACGACGCGGCACTGGGCCTCGCGGACCCGTCGTCGCGGCGCCGGGGAAGATCCGGCGTGCTCCGCGGCGGGCGTCCGCCGTCGTCGGTCTCCGGCCCCTGCGGCCGGAGGTGGGGGCCCTCCCCTCACGGGGTGGACCGCTGTCCCTGCTGTTCGGCCCGATGGCCGGTGGGTGGTGTGGTCAACGCGACGGCGTCGCTCCCCGGGCTCCCGGGGAGGCGATCAGCCCTGGCGCTGCTTGTGGCGCGGGTTCGAGCAGATCACCAGCACGCGGCCCTTACGGCGCACGACCTGGCACTTGTCACAAATCCGCTTCACGCTCGGCTGAACCTTCACGGCTCTTCCTCCTGCGCTCGCTTGGACGGGGGTTCTTACTTGTATCGGTACACGATCCGACCCCGGTTGAGGTCGTACGGGCTAAGCTCCACCACGACGCGATCCTCGGGGAGGATGCGGATGTAGTGCTGACGCATCTTTCCGGAGATCGTGGCGAGCACGACGTGCTCGTTCTGCAGACGGACCCGGAACATCGCGTTCGGCAATGCCTCCGACACCGTGCCCTCGACCTCGATGACACCTTCCTTCTTAGCCATGTCCTCCACAATCGTCATGCCCCGGGCACGGCCGCGGAGGGCCGGATGACGGGGCGGGAACGGGTCTGCTCGCCGGCGCACACGAGTGCGCGCACACGAACAACGTTCGATGATACCGCATTCTCGGTCTGAGAACCAGCACAGACGAGGACGGCCGCCCGGTCCGCCGGACGGGCGGGACGGACGGCCGACAGCTCGGGCCCCTCACTCCCCCGGCGGGACCGGGACCACGCCGAACCGGGCGAGCTCGGAGGCGCCGCCGTCGGGCGCGGTGAGCACCCACACACCGCCGTCGTGCCGGCAGACCGAGTGCTCCCACTGGCTCGCGCGGGCGCCGTCGAGGGTCACCACGGTCCAGTCGTCCGCGAGCACCTTCGTGTCGATGGAGCCGCGCACCAGCATCGGCTCGATGGCGAGCGCCAGACCGGAGCGGATCTTGGGCCCCCGGTGGCCGGTGCGGTAGTTGAACACGTCCGGCGGCAGGTGCATGGCCGAGCCGATGCCGTGCCCCACGTACTCCTCGAGGATGCCGAGCTCCTCGCCCGGCTGCGCGGAGACGAAGTCGTCGATGGCGTCCCCGATGTCCCCGACGTGGGTGGCGGAGGCGAAGGCCGCGATGCCGACCCAGAGCGCCTCCCGCGTGATCGCCGAGAGGCGCTCGTCGGCCGGGTCCGCGGTGCCGGCCGCGGAGGAGCCCAGGATCACCGTGCGGGCCGAGTCGGCGTGCCAGCCGTCCACGATCGCGCCCCCGTCGACCTTCAGCACGTCGCCGGTCTGCAGGACCCGGTCCCCGGGGATGCCGTGCACGACCTCGTCGTTGACCGAGGTGCAGATCGAGGCCGGGAAGTCGTAGTAGCCCAGGAAGTTGGAGGTCGCACCGCGCTCGGCCAGCACGCCCGCGAACACGGCGTCCAGCTCCGCGGTGGTGACGCCCGGCGCGGCCGCCGCCAGCGTGGCGTCCAGGGCCTCGGACAGGACCACCCCCGCGCGCTGCATGGCCTGCAGCTGGGGGGCGGTCTTGAGCTCGAGCGAGCGGCGGCCGATCACGGGGTCAGGACTCCGCGCCCGGCTGGATCACGGGCAGGGAGCCCGTGGCGGCGCGCACGGAGTACACGGCCTGCAGCAGGCGCTCGGTGACGTCGTCGATCTGGCCGGTGCCGTCCACGCGGGCGACGATGCCGCGCTCCACGTACTCCTGGATGACGGACTCGGTCTCGCGGTGGTACAGGTCCAGGCGGTGCTCGATGACCTCCTGGGTGTCGTCCGCGCGGCCCTCGATCTCGGCACGCTTGAGCAGACGCTCCACGAGCTCCTCGTCGGGCACCTCCAGCTCGACGACGGCGGACAGCGACTGGCCGGACTCGGCGAGCATGGCGTCCAGCGCCTCGACCTGGCCCTTCGTGCGCGGGTAGCCGTCCAGCAGGAAGCCGTGCTCCGCGTCGGCCTGGGCGATGCGGTCCGCGACCATGCGGTTCGTGACCTCATCGGGGACGAAGTCGCCGTTGTCGATGTACTTCTTGGCCTCGACGCCGAGCGGCGTCATCGACTTCACGTTGTGGCGGAAGATGTCACCGGTGGAGATCGGGACGATCCCCAGCTTGTCGGCGATCCGGGCGGCCTGGGTGCCCTTGCCGGAACCGGGAGGGCCCATGAGCAGCATGCGGGTCATCGTGTGTTCCTCACTGTCGATACGGACGGCGTTGCGGGATCGGGTCGGGGCTCAGCGCAGCAGGCCCTCGTAGTGGCGCTGCTCCATCTGTGCGCTGACCTGCTTCACGGTCTGGAGGCCGACGCCCACCATGATGAGGATGGACGTGCCGCCGAGCGGGAAGTTCTGGCTGGTGCCGATCACCGCGAAGGCGATCAGCGGGATCATGGCCACGATACCCAGGTAGAGGGCGCCCACGAGCGTGATGCGGCTGATGACGTACTGCAGGTAACGCTCGGTGGGCCGGCCGGCGCGGACGCCGGGGATGAAGCCGCCGTAGCGCTTCATGTTGTCCGAGATCTCCACCGGGTTGAACGTGATGGACACGTAGAAGTACGTGAAGCCGATGATGAGCAGGAAGTACAGGGCCATGTACACCGGGTGGTCGCCGGGGCCGAAGTACCGGCTCAGCCACGTGATCCACGGGGCCGGCGCACTGCCGTCCTGCGGCGTGTTGAACTGGATGAGGATGCCCGGGAGCATCAGCACGGAGGAGGCGAAGATGACCGGGATGACGTTGGCCATGTTCACCTTGACCGGGATGTAGGTGCTCGACCCGCCCACGGTCCGCGAGCCGATCTGCCGCTTGGCGTACTGGACCGGGATCCGGCGCTGCGACTCCTCCACGAAGACGATGGCCAGCATGGTGAGCAGGCCGATCCCCATGACGATCGCGAACACGCGCCAGCCCTGCGTCTGGACCACCTGGCCGAGGCCGGCCGGGAAGCCCGCCGCGATGGAGGTGAAGATCAGCAGGGACATGCCGTTGCCCACGCCGTTCTCGGTGATCCGCTCGCCGAACCACATGACGATGAGACAGCCGGTGGTCAGGGCGATGACCACGAGCAGCACCGTGAGGATGGAGCCGTCGCGCAGCAGCGGCAGGCTGCATCCGAGCAGCGCCCCGGTGCGGGCCAGCGAGGCCATCGTGGTCGCCTGCAGCAGGGCGAGGGCGAGGGTCAGGTAACGGGTGTACTGCGTCAGCGTCGCCTGGCCCTGCGGGCCCTCCTGGTGGAGCTGCTCGAAGCGCGGGATCACCACGCGCAGCAGCTGCACGATGATCGACGCCGTGATGTAGGGCATGATGCCGAGCGCGAAGACGGACACCTGCAGGAGCGCCCCGCCCGAGAACATGTTCACGAAGGAGTACAGGCCGCCCTGGGCGTTGCCCGCCGCGAGGCACTGCTGCACCGCCGGGTAGTCCACCCCGGGGGCCGGCACGAAGGCGCCCATCCGGTAGACGGCGATGAGCCCGAGCGTGAAGGCGATCTTCCGCAACAGGTCAGGCGTCCGGACGATCCGGGCGATGGCCTTGAGCACGAGTCCTCCTGCGGTGGTCCTGTGGGGCGCGCCGGCCGCGGGGCGGGGCACGAGACGGCGGCCACACCGGGGCGGCCGCTGTGCGAGTCTACACGGACGGACCGAGGGCCCTGGTCCGGAGCGGCTGCTCCGGGCCAGGGCCCTCGGTGGATGGGTCGGCGTGTCAGAGGGTCTCGGTGGACCCGCCGGCGGCCTGGATCTTCTCCACGGCGGACGAGGAGAAGGCGTTCGCCTTCACCTGCACGGCCGAGGTGATCTCCCCCGTGCCCAGCACCTTCACGGGCTGACCGCGACGGACGAGGCCCTTGGACACGAGCGCGTCCACGGTGACCTCACCGCCCTCGGGGAAGTGCGCGGAGAGCTTGTCCAGGTTCACGACCTGGTACTCCGTGCGGAACGGGTTCTTGAAGCCGCGGAGCTTCGGCAGACGCATCTGCAGGGGCAGCTGGCCGCCCTCGAAGCCCGCACGGACCTGGTAACGGGCCTTGGTGCCCTTGGTGCCGCGACCGGCGGTCTTGCCCTTCGACGCCTCACCGCGACCCACACGGGTCTTGGCGGTCTTGGCACCGGGGGCCGGACGCAGGTCGTGGACCTTGATGGCGTCGTTGTCAGCCATTGTTGACCTCCTCCACGGACACCAGGTGCGGCACGGTGTTGACCATGCCGACCGTCACCGCGTCGGCCTTGCGGGTGACCTGGTGGCCGATCCGCTTCAGGCCCAGCGAGCGCAGGGTGTCCCGATGGTTCTGCTTGGAGCCCGTGACGCCGCGGGTCTGGGTGATGACCAGGGTGGCGTCCGAGGGCTGGATGTTCTTGCGGGTGGGCTCAAACACGGCTCACGCACCTGCCTTCGCGCTCTTCTGGGCGCGATCGTTCTCCATGGTGCGCAGCATCGCATGGGGGGCGATCTCGTCCAGGGCCTTGCCGCGGCGGGCGGCGACGGCCTGGGGCTCTTCCAGCTTCTTGAGGGCGTCCACGGTGCCGCGCACGATGTTGATCGCGTTCACGGAGCCCATGGACTTGGACAGCACGTCGTGGATGCCGGCGCACTCGAGCACGGCGCGCACCGGACCGCCGGCGATCACGCCGGTACCCGGGGAGGCCGGGCGGAGCAGCACGACGCCGGCGGCGTCCTCACCCTGCACCAGGTGCGGGATGGTGGAGCCGACGCGGGGGACACGGAAGAAGGACTTCTTGGCCTCCTCCACGGCCTTCTGGATCGCGGCGGGGACCTCCTTCGCCTTGCCGTAGCCGACGCCGACGGTGCCGTCGCCGTCACCCACCACCACGAGGGCGGTGAAGGAGAAGCGGCGGCCGCCCTTGACGACCTTGGAGACGCGGTTGATGCCCACGACGCGCTCGAGGAACTGGTCCTTCTCGTCGTCCTGGGCGCCACGACGGTTGCGGTCGTCGCGACGGCCGCCACGACGATCGCCGTCACGGCCACCGCGGCCGCCGTCGCGACCGCCGCGGCCACCGGTGGCGCGCTCGGTGGTCTGGCTCGCCGAGCCCGACCCGGTCTCGGAGACGGTGGTCTCGGTGCTCTCGGTCACCTGAGTGTCCTTCTGGTTGATGTTCTCGGTCACAGCTGCAGCCCACCCTCTCGCGCACCGTCGGCCACGGCCGCGACGCGCCCGTGGTACTTGTTGCCGCCGCGGTCGAAGACCACGGCATCGATGCCGGCCGCCTTGGCACGCTCGGCGACGAGCTCGCCCACGCGCTTGGCCTTGGCCGTCTTGTCGCCCTCGAGCGCACGCACGTCGGCCTCCATGGTGGAGGCGTACGCGAGCGTGCGGCTCTGCGTGTCGTCCACGACCTGCACGAACATGTGCCGTGCAGAGCGGTTGACGACGAGGCGGGGACGGACGGTGGTGCCGGAGATCCGCTTGCGCACCCGGAGGTGGCGGCGGGTGCGGGCGTTGAACTTGCCCTTGCCCTTCACCTTCAGAGTAGACATCACTTACCTGCCTTTCCGGCCTTGCGGCGGATCTGCTCGCCCGCGTAGCGCACGCCCTTGCCCTTGTACGGGTCGGGGCGGCGCAGCTTGCGGATGTTGGCGGCGGTCTCGCCGACCTGCTGCTTGTCGATACCGGCGACGGTGACCTTGTTGCCCTCCACCGTGAAGGTGATGCCCTGGGGCGCCTTCACCGGGACGGGGTGGGAGTAGCCCAGGGCGAACTCGAGGTCCTGGCCCTTGGCCTGCACGCGGTAGCCGGTGCCGACGACCTCGAGCTGCTTGGAGAAGCCGTTGGTCACGCCCTCGACCATGTTGCTGATGAGGGTGCGGGTCAGACCGTGCAGGGAGCGGGACTCACGCTCGTCGTCGGGGCGGGCCACGGTGACCTGCCCCTCCTCGAGGGTGGCCGTGATGGGCGTGGGCAGCGAGTGCTCGAGCTGGCCCTTGGGGCCCTTCACGGAGACGCGGTCGCCGTCGATGGTCACATCGACGCCGGCGGGGATGGTGATCGGGAGACGTCCGATTCGAGACATGTCAGTTCAGCCTTTCTTCCGTCTTGCCCGTCACCAGACGTAGGCGAGGACTTCTCCGCCCACGCCCTTCTTGGCGGCCTGCTGGTTCGTGAGGAGACCAGAGGAGGTGGACAGGATGGCGATGCCGAGGCCGCCCAGCACGTGGGGCAGGTTCGTGGACTTCGCGTACACGCGCAGGCCCGGCTTGGAGATGCGGCGCAGGCCGGCGATCGCACGCTCACGCTGCGGGCCGAACTTCAGGTCGATGGTCAGCTTCTTGCCGACCTCGGCCTCCTCCTCGCGCCAGTCCTGGATGTAGCCCTCGGCCTTGAGGATCTCGGCGACGCGAGTCTTCAGCTTCGAGGACGGCATGGACACGGTGTCGTGGTAGGCCGAGTTTGCGTTGCGCAGACGGGTCAGCATGTCTGCGACGGGATCGGTCATGGTCATGTGGGCTTCACGCCCTTTCTCGCCGTGGTTTCCGCCACCGGTTCACCGGTGGAGGACCTGTGGCGTGGAGGTCTTACTGGTCGGTCTTGAACGGGAAGCCCAGCGCCTTGAGCAGCGCGCGGCCCTCGTCGTCGTTCTTGGCGGTCGTCACCACGGTGATGTCCATGCCGCGCACGCGGTCGATCTTGTCCTGATCGATCTCGTGGAACACGGTCTGCTCGGACAGGCCGAAGGTGTAGTTGCCGTTGCCGTCGAACTGGCGGTCGGACAGGCCGCGGAAGTCACGGATGCGCGGCAGCGCGAGCGTGACCAGGCGGTCCAGGAACTCCCACATGCGGTCGCCACGGAGCGTGGCGTGCGTGCCGATGGGCATGCCCTCACGCAGCTTGAACTGCGCGATGGACTTGCGGGCCTTGGTGATCATCGGCTTCTGGCCGGTGATGGCGGTGAGGTCGGCGACCGCGCCGTCGATGATCTTGGAGTCCTTGGCGGCCTCGCCGACGCCCATGTTGACGACGACCTTCACGAGACCCGGCACCTGCATGACGTTCCCGTACTGGAACTGCTCCTGCAGGGCGCCGCGGATCTCGTCGCGGTACTTGGTCTTCAGACGCGGGGTGACCTTCTCGGTCTGCTGCACCTCGGTCATCACAGCTCCTTCCCCGAGGCCTTGGCGAAGCGGACCTTCACGGTCTTGCTCACGCCGTCCTTCTCGACGGTCTCGAAGCGGTAGCCCACACGGGTCGGCTTCTTGGTCTCCGGGTCCACCACGGCCACGTTCGAGATGTGGATCGGGGCCTCGACGACCTGCAGGCCGCCCTCGGTGGAACCGTTGTTGTCCTGGCCGGCGCGCAGGTGCTTGGTCACGCGGTTCACACCCTCGACGAGCACGCGCTCATCCGCCGGGAACACGCGCAGGACCTTGCCCTGCTTGCCCTTGTCCTTGCCACTGATGACCTGGACGAGGTCGTCCTTCTTAATCTTGGCCATGAGGTCAGATCACCTCCGGGGCGAGCGACACGATCTTCATGAACTTCTTGTCACGCAGCTCGCGACCCACGGGGCCGAAGATGCGCGTGCCACGGGGCTCGCCGTCGGTCTTCAGGATGACCGCCGCGTTCTCGTCGAACTTGATGTACGAGCCGTCGGGACGGCGGGACTGCTTGCGGGTGCGGACCACCACGGCCTTGACGACGTCGCCCTTCTTGACGTTGCCGCCGGGGATGGCGTCCTTCACGGTGGCGACGATGGTGTCGCCGATGCCTGCGTAGCGGCGTCCGGAACCGCCGAGAACACGGATGGTCAGGATTTCCTTCGCACCGGTGTTGTCGGCGACCTTGAGCCGCGACTCCTGCTGGATCACTTGTCTCTCCTAGCGTCGCGCCGGTTCTCCCCCACGATGGGCGAGCCTTGCGGAACGGTTGAACGGGCATCCCGGGACGCTTACCCCTCCCCCGAGGCGGGCCGCCCGCCGTCGTCCCCCGGCGACGCGTGTTCAGACAGCGTCGGGGAGGTCGAGAGCGGAGGGGCGCGCAGGGCAGGGCCGAGGCGGATCCGGGATCGGCGTGCGCGGCCCTCGGCACACAGGATGGATGGTCCTGCCAACGAGAGGGCGCACGAATATCAGAGTCTAACGCACAAGGCCGCCCCGTGCCAGTGCACGGGGCGGCCCTCTGCGTCGCCGGCCCTCAGGGGGCCGGGTCGATCACTTGGCGCGCTCGACGATCTCCACCAGGCGCCACCGCTTGGAGGCGGACAGCGGGCGGGTCTCGGCGAGGCGGACGCGGTCGCCCACGCCGGCGGTGTTGTCCTCGTCGTGCGCCTTCACGCGCTTCGAGGTCTTCAGCACCTTGCCGTAGAGCGAGTGCTTCTTGCGGTCCTCGACCTCGACGACGATGGTCTTGTCCATCTTGTCGGAGACGACGATGCCACGGAGGGCCTTGCGGTAGCCGCGCTCCTCGGAGACGGCCGGGGTCTGCTCGGTCACTTGGCAGCCTCCTCGTTCTTCTCGGCCTGCGCCTCGGCGGCGACATCGCCGCGGATGCCCAGCTCGCGCTCGCGCAGGATCGTGTAGATGCGCGCGATGTCACGCTTGACGGCCTTCAGCCGGCTGGCGTTGTCCAGCTGACCGGTGGCGGCCTGGAAGCGCAGGTTGAACAGCTCCTCCTTGGAGGACTTCAGGGCCTCCAGCAGGCGGGCGTTGTCCATCCCGTCCAGGGACTCGACGTTCAGATCCTTGGTGCCGATCGCCATGGGATCACTCACCACCCTCTCGACGGATGATACGGGCCTTCAGCGGCAGCTTGTGGATGGCCAGGCGGAGCGCCTCGCGGGCGACGTCCTCCGTGACACCCGACAGCTCGAAGAGCACGCGTCCGGGCTTGACGTTGGCGACCCACCACTCCGGCGAGCCCTTGCCGGAGCCCATGCGGGTCTCGGCGGGCTTCTTGGTGAGCGGGCGGTCCGGGTAGATGTTGATCCAGACCTTGCCGCCACGCTTGATGTAGCGGGTCATGGCGATACGGGCGGCCTCGATCTGACGGTTGGTCACATAGGCCGGCGTGAGCGCCTGGATGCCCCACTCGCCGAACGTCACGGTGGTGCCGCCCTTGGCGGCGCCGGAACGCTTGGGGTGGTGCTGCTTGCGGTGCTTGACGCGACGGGGGATCAGCATCAGGCGTTGCCTCCTTCAGCGGGAGCGGCGGCCGGGGTCTCGGCGCCGGCGCCGGCGTTCTCCTGGCGGGGAGCACGCTCGGCGCGATCGTTGCGACGACGACGCTCGCCGCCGCCACGGCGCTCGCCGCCACGGCCACGGCCGGAGGGCTGCGCGGCCTCCTTGGCCGCGAGCTCCTTGGCGGTCAGGTCGCCCTTGTAGATCCAGACCTTCACGCCGATGCGGCCGAAGGTGGTCTTGGCCTCGAACTTGCCGAAGTCGATGTTCGCGCGGAGGGTGTGCAGCGGCACGCGACCCTCGCGGTAGAACTCCGAGCGGCTCATCTCGGCGCCGCCGAGGCGGCCGGAGCACTGGATGCGGATGCCCTGCGCGCCGGCGCGCATGGCGGACTGGATCGCCTTCTTCATCGCGCGGCGGAACGCCACGCGCGAGGCGAGCTGCTCGGCCACACCCTGCGCCACCAGCTGGGCATCGGTCTCGGGGTTCTTGACCTCGAGGATGTTCAGCTGGATCTGCTTGCCGGTGAGCTTCTCGAGCTCACCGCGGATGCGGTCGGCCTCGGCGCCGCGGCGGCCGATCACGATGCCCGGACGCGCGGTGTGGATGTCCACGCGCACGCGGTCACGGGTGCGCTCGATCTCCACCTTGGAGATGCCGGCGCGCTCCATGCCGGTGGTCATCAGCTCGCGGATCTTGACGTCCTCCTTGAGGAAGTCAGCGTAGCGCTGGCCCTCCTTGTGGGAGTCCGCGAACCAGTGCGAGACGTGGTCGGTGGTGATGCCGAGGCGGAACCCGTTGGGGTTGATCTTCTGGCCCATTGTCAGTTCCCACCCTTCTCGTCCTTGGACGCGACGACCACGGTCACGTGGCTCGTGCGCTTGTTGATGCGGTACGCGCGGCCCTGAGCACGGGGCTGGAACCGCTTCATGGTCGGGCCCTCGTCCACGAAGGCCTCGGTGATGTAGAGGGCGTCCTCGTCGAAGGCCTGGCCCTCGCGGTCCGCCTTGACGCGGGCGTTCGCCACCGCGGAGGCCACCAGCTTGTACACCGGCTCCGAAGCGCCCTGCTGGGCGAACTTCAGGATGGCCAGTGCCTCGGTGGCCTGCTTGCCACGGACCAGGTCGACGACGCGCCGGGCCTTCATCGGCGTCACGCGCAGGTGGCGCGCAATTGCCTTGGCTTCCATTGCTTCTCTCTTTCGATTCTCGAGAAGGTCAAGCGTGCTGTGCCCTCAGGCTCAGCGGCGCTTGCCCTTCTTGTCGTCCTTCACGTGGCCGCGGTAGGTCCGGGTCGGGGCGAACTCGCCCAGCTTGTGACCCACCATGGACTCGGTGACGAACACCGGGACGTGCTTGCGTCCGTCGTGGACCGCGATGGTGTGACCCAGCATGTCCGGGATGATCATCGACCGGCGGGACCAGGTCTTGATGACGTTCTTGCTGCCCTTCTCGTTCTCGGCCAGAACCTTCAGGTAGAGGTGCTGATCGACGAAGGGGCCCTTCTTCAGGCTGCGAGGCATGTCTTCCCTGCTCCCTTATCGCTTGTTCTTGCCGGTACGACGGCGACGCACGATGAGCTTGTCGCTTTCCTTGTTCGGACGACGCGTGCGGCCCTCGGGCTTGCCGTTCCGGTTGACGGGGTGACGACCGCCGGACGTCTTGCCCTCGCCACCGCCGTGCGGGTGGTCGACCGGGTTCATGACGACACCGCGGACGGTCGGGCGCACGCCCTTCCAGCGCATGCGGCCGGCCTTGCCCCAGTTGATGTTCGACTGCTCGGCGTTGCCGACCTCGCCGATCGTGGCGCGGCAGCGCACGTCGACGTTGCGGATCTCCCCGGAGGGCAGGCGCAGCTGGGCGTACTTGCCCTCGCGGGCGACCAGCTGCACGGAGGCGCCGGCGGAGCGGGCCATCTTGGCGCCGCCGCCGGGGCGCAGCTCCACCGCGTGGATGGTGGTGCCCACGGGGATGTTGCGCATCGGCAGGTTGTTGCCGGGCTTGATGTCGGCGTTCGGGCCGGCCTCCACCACGTCGCCCTGCTTCAGCTTGGCCGGGGCCAGGATGTAGCGCTTGGCGCCGTCCGCGTAGTGCAGCAGCGCGATGCGGGCGGTGCGGTTCGGGTCGTACTCGATGTGCGCGACGGTGGCGGGCACGCCGTCCTTGTCGTGGCGACGGAAGTCGACCAGGCGGTACTGGCGCTTGTGGCCGCCGCCCTTGTGACGAGTGGTGATGCGGCCGGTGTTGTTGCGGCCGCCGGTCTTGTGCAACGGACGGAGAAGGGACTTCTCCGGCGTGGACCGGGTGATCTCTGCGAAGTCGGCCACGGACGAGCCGCGCAGGCCCGGGGTGGTCGGCTTGTACTTACGGATAGCCATGTGTCAGTTCCTCGATTAAGTGGTCTCCGCACGCCGATCAGGCGAGCGGACCTCCGAAGATGTCGATGGTCCCGTCCTTGAGCGTGACGATGGCACGCTTGGTGGACTTGCGCTGGCCCCACCCGAAGCGGGTGCGACGGCGCTTGCCGGAACGGTTCAGGGTGTTGACCGAGGCCACGTCGACGTTGAAGATGCGCTCCACCGCCTGCTTGATCTCGGACTTGTTGGAGCGCGGGTCGACCAGGAAGGTGTACTTGCCCTCGTCGATCAGACCGTAGCTCTTCTCCGACACGACGGGAGCGATGATCACGTCGCGGGGATCCTTGTTGATGGAGCCGCTCACTGGGCATCCTCCTTCTTGGCGCCGGAAGCCTGGGCCACGTACGCCTCGTAGGCCGCCTGGGTGAACACGACGTCGTCGGAGACGAGCACGTCGTAGGTGTTCAGCTGGTCGGCGTACAGGGTGTGGACCGCGGGCAGGTTGCGGGCGGACAGGGCGGCGACGTCGTCGGCCCGGTCGATCACCAGCAGCACGTTCTTGCGGCCGGTGTTCAGGGACGCGAGGCCCGCCTTGGCGGCCTTGGTGGACGGGGTGGTCCCGGACACGAGGGCCTCGATGACGTGGACGCGGCCGTTGCGGGCGCGGTCCGACAGGGCACCGCGCAGGGCGGCGGCCTTCATCTTCTTGGGGGTGCGCTGCGAGTAGTCACGCGGGGTCGGGCCGTGGACGACGCCACCACCGGTCATGTGCGGGGCGCGGATGGAGCCCTGACGGGCGCGGCCGGTGCCCTTCTGCTTGAACGGCTTGCGACCGGCACCGGACACCTCGCCGCGGCGCTTCGTCTTGTGCGTGCCCTGACGGGCGGCGGCGAGCTGGGCGACGACGACCTGGTGCATGAGCGGCACGTTGGACTGCACGTCGAAGAGCTCGGCGGGCAGATCGACCTGGACGGTCTTCACGGAGTTCTCAGCCATGGTCTCAGGCTCCCTTCACGGCGCTGCGGACGAGCACGACCTGGCCCTTGGAGCCGGGCACCGCGCCCTTGATCAGCAGGAGGTTGTTCTCCACGTCGATGCCGTGGAGGGTCAGGTTCATGGTGGTCTGGCGCACGGCGCCCATGCGACCGGGCATGCGCTGGCCCTTGAACACGCGGCCGGGGGTGGACGCGCCGCCCACGGAGCCGGGCTTGCGGTGGTTCTTGTGCTGGCCGTGCGAGGCGCCCACTCCGGCGAAGCCGTGGCGCTTCATGGCGCCGGCGAAGCCCTTGCCCTTGGTGGTGCCCACGACGTCGACCTTCTGGCCGGCCTCGAAGACCTCCACGGTCACGTCCTGGCCGAGCGAGTACTCGGCGGCGTCGGCGGTGCGCAGCTCGACGAGGTGGCGACGCGGGGTCACGCCGGCCTTCTCGAAGTGACCGGCCAGGGGCTTGGTCACGCGGCGGGGATCGATCTGGCCGTAGGCGATCTGCACGGCGGTGTAGCCGTCGGTCTCCTCGGAGCGCAGCTGGGTGACGACGTTCGGGTCTGCCTTGACCACGGTCACGGGGATGAGCTTGTTGTCCTCATCCCAGACCTGGGTCATGCCGAGCTTCGTGCCCAGCAGGCCCTTGATGTTCTGGGTGTTGGTCATAGTCTCTCAGCACCTCCCTCTCAGAGCTTGATCTCGATGTTGACGTCCGCGGGCAGGTCCAGTCGCATGAGCGAGTCGACGGCCTTCGGGGTCGGGTCGATGATGTCGATGAGCCGCTTGTGGGTGCGCATCTCGAAATGCTCGCGGCTGTCCTTGTACTTGTGGGGAGAACGGATAACGCAGTACACGTTCTTCTCCGTCGGCAGCGGCACGGGGCCGACCACCGTCGCGCCTGCGCGCGTGACCGTGTCAACGATCTTGCGGGCCGAGACGTCGATGACCTCGTGGTCGTACGACTTCAGCCGGATGCGGATCTTCTGTCCCGCCATGGCGTCACGCCTCTCTCGTCGGGTGTGCTGTTCCTGTCCCTGTGCGGCGGATCGTGCCCGCCTTCTTGTCCTCCACCCGCGCGGGGCGAATCCGGTCGGACCGGGTTCCTCGCCGCCGCCGGACTCCGGTCCACGCGGTCGGGCGTGTCGCATTCCTGGGAGGGCACACGCTTGTGGCGGGCCGGAGTGGTGACGTCACATCTGGGCCGAGCTGCCGCCGCGAGACACACGACGACAGCGCAATGGCGCTTGAGCAACCGAATCAGTATAGACAGAAGCGGGCCCGGTCCGCCAATCGGCGGGCCGGGCCCGGCGGTCCCCCGGGCTCAGCGGCCCCACTCGGTGGGCGGGCCGGCGTTGAGCAGCAGGGTGAAGACGACGGCGACCACGGCGACCGCCAGGAGCGCGCTGACCACCGGATGGCGCAGCACCACGACGAGGAGCCGTTCGAGGGGCCGCCGCTCCCCCGGCGCGCGGTCCACGACCTGCCACCGCGACGCCGGCTCGCCGCGCCGCCGCTGGGCCCGTTCGAACGGGACCGTCACGAACGGGACGATCGTCGAACCGAGGCCGAGGAGTCCGCGGGCCACGGGCCACCGCCCGTCGATCCACACGGCGACCGTCACCACGAGGTAGCAGAGGAACACGAAGCCGTGGACGCCGCCGGCGATCGGCACCACCCGCTCCGTGACTCCGCCGTACTTGAGGCCCATGGCGATCAGCAGACCGGCCCAGGTGAACATCTCGGCCATCGCCGTGACGGCGAAGAGGCGGCGCGGGCCGGGCAGGCTCATCGCTCCAGCTCCCCGCCGCGGTTCGCGCGCCGGATGCGCCGGGCACGGTCGATCTCGGGACGGAAGGTCCGCAGCGCCCAGCGCGCGGCCACGACGGCCACGGCGAGCACCACGATGAGGATGAGCAGTTCAGGCATGCTCCCCAGCCTAGCCGCCGCCGCGCCGTCGTCGGACACGGCGACGCCCCCGCCTCCGGGAGACCCGGAGACGGGGGCGTCGCGCGTCAGCGGCTCAACGGAGCCACGAGACGGGATGCGTCAGATCACTTGGTGATCTTGGTGACGCGGCCGGAGCCCACGGTGCGGCCACCCTCGCGGATGGCGAAGCCGAGGCCCTCCTCCATGGCGATCGGCTGGATGAGCTCGACCGACATCTCGGTGGTGTCGCCGGGCATGACCATCTCGGTGCCCTCGGGCAGCGTGATGACGCCGGTGACGTCGGTGGTGCGGAAGTAGAACTGCGGGCGGTAGTTCGAGTAGAACGGGTTGTGACGGCCACCCTCGTCCTTGGACAGGATGTAGACGTTCGCCTCGAAGTTGGTGTGCGGGGTGATGGAGCCCGGCTCCACCACGACCTGGCCGCGCTCCACGTCGTCGCGCTTCAGGCCGCGCAGCAGCAGACCGCAGTTCTCGCCGGCCCATGCCTCGTCGAGCTGCTTGTGGAACATCTCGATGCCGGTGACGGTGGTCTTCTGCACGTCGCGGATGCCGACGATCTCGACCTCGGAGTTGATCTTCAGGGTGCCGCGCTCGGCGCGACCGGTCACCACGGTGCCACGACCGGTGATGGTGAAGACGTCCTCGATCGGCATCAGGAACGGCTTGTCCTTGTCGCGGACCGGGTCCGGGATGAACTCGTCCACGGCCTCCATGAGGTCCTCGACGGACTTGACCCACTGGGGGTCGCCCTCGAGGGCCTTCAGACCGGAGGTGCGGATGACCGGGGCCTCGTCGCCGTCGAAGTCCTGGGAGGACAGCAGCTCGCGGACCTCCATCTCGACGAGCTCGAGGAGCTCCTCGTCCTCGACCATGTCCGACTTGTTCAGGGCCACGAGCAGGGCCGGCACGCCGACCTGGCGGGCCAGGAGCACGTGCTCACGGGTCTGGGCCATCGGGCCGTCGGTGGCGGCGACCACGAGGATCGCACCGTCCATCTGAGCGGCGCCGGTGATCATGTTCTTGATGTAGTCGGCGTGACCGGGGGCATCCACGTGAGCGTAGTGACGCTTGTCGGTCTGGTACTCCACGTGGGAGATGTTGATGGTGATGCCGCGCTGACGCTCCTCGGGGGCGGAGTCGATCGTCGCGAAGTCACGGGCCTCGTTCAGGTCCGGGTACTTGTCGTACAGGACCTTCGAGATGGCGGCGGTCAGCGTGGTCTTGCCGTGGTCAACGTGGCCGATGGTGCCGATGTTGACGTGCGGCTTCGTCCGCTCGAACTTTGCCTTTGCCACTAGTTCCTCCTAAGAACTGGTTCATCGTCAAGAAGACTGCTCAGCCGCCTGCGACGTGCTGACAACTTGACTGAGTCTACTCGGATGGTGCGGGGTTGGGGAAATCCCGGCCTCACGAGGGCCAGTCCGGTTCCAGGCCGTCGGGACCGCCGGAAGCGGACCGGACCTGACCCGTCCTGATCGCGGACCGCCGCGCCGGGGAGGGCGGTCCGGTCGCCCCGGGCCGGCCGCGGCTGCGGCGGCCGGCCCGGGGCAGGTCGTTCAGAGCAGGTGACCTGCGGTCACTCGCCCTGGGACTTCTGGATGATCTCGTCCGCCACGGCCTTGGGGACCTCGGCGTAGGAGTGGAAGGTCATCGAGTACACCGCGCGGCCCTGCGTCTTGGAGCGCAGGTCGCCGATGTAGCCGAACATCTCCGACAGCGGCACGAGGGCGTTGACCACCTTCACGCCGGTGGCGTCCTCCATGGACTGGATCTGGCCGCGGCGGGAGTTCAGGTCGCCGATGACGTCGCCCATGAACTCCTCGGGGGTGCGGACCTCCACGGCCATCAGCGGCTCGAGGATGATCGGGTTGGCCTTGCGGACACCCTCCTTGAAGGCCTGGGAGCCGGCGATCTTGAACGCCATCTCCGAGGAGTCGACGTCGTGGTACGCGCCGTCGAGCAGGGTGGCCTTCACGCCGACCATCGGGTAGCCGGCCAGCACGCCGAACTGCATGGCGTCCTGGATGCCCGCGTCCACCGAGGGGATGTACTCGCGGGGCACGCGACCGCCGGTGACGGCGTTCTCGAACTCGTAGACCTCGCCGTCGGCGGTGTCCAGGGGCTCGAAGGACAGCTGCACCTTGGCGAACTGGCCGGAGCCGCCGGTCTGCTTCTTGTGCGTGTAGTCGACCTTGTCGACCTTGCGCTTGATGGTCTCGCGGTACGCGACCTGGGGCTTGCCCACGTTGGCCTCGACCTTGAACTCGCGCTTCATGCGGTCCACGAACACGTCCAGGTGGAGCTCGCCCATGCCGCCGATCTCGGTCTGGCCGGTCTCCTCGTTGAGGTTCACGCGGAACGTGGGGTCCTCGGCGACGAGCTTCTGGATGGCGGTGGAGAGCTTCTCCTGGTCACCCTTGGTCTTCGGCTCGATGGCCACGGAGATCACGGGCTCCGGGAAGGTCATCGACTCGAGGATGATCGGGTTCGCGGGATCGCACAGGGTGTCGCCCGTGGTGGTGTCCTTGAGGCCGATCACGGCGTAGATGTGGCCGGCGACCACCTCGTCCACCGGGTTCTCCTTGTTGGCGTGCATCTGGAACAGCTTGCCGATGCGCTCCTTCTTGCCCTTGGTGGCGTTGAGGATCTGCGCACCGGACTCCAGGCGGCCGGAGTACACGCGGATGAAGGTCAGCGTGCCGAAGAAGGGGTGCGTGGCGATCTTGAAGGCGAGGGCCGAGAACGGGGCCTCCTTCGACGCCTCGCGCTCCAGCACCTCCTCCTCGTCGTTCACGGCGTGGCCCTTGACGGAGCCGGCGTCCAGCGGGTTCGGCAGGTAGGCGACCACGGCGTCCAGCATCGGCTGCACGCCACGGTTCTTGAACGCGGAGCCGCAGAACACCGGGTAGGCCTCGGCGTTCACGGTCAGCTGGCGCACGCCGGCCTGGATCTCCTCAACGGTGAGCTCCTCGCCCTCGAGGTACTTCTCCATGAGCTCCTCGGAGGTCTCGGCGACGGCCTCGACGAGCTCGTTGCGGTACTCCTCGGCCTTCTCCTGGAGCTCGGCGGGGATCTCGCGGGTCTCATAGGAGGCGCCCATGGTGACGTCGCCCTTGGCGTCGCCCGGCCACACGAAGGCCTTCATGGAGAGCAGGTCGACGACGCCCACGAAGTCGTTCTCGGCGCCGATCGGCAGCTGCATCACGAGCGGACGCGCGCCGAGGCGCTTCACGATGGTGTCGACGGTGAAGTAGAAGTCCGCGCCCAGCTTGTCCATCTTGTTGACGAAGCAGATGCGCGGGACGTTGTACTTGTCCGCCTGGCGCCACACGGTCTCCGACTGGGGCTCCACGCCCTCCTTGCCGTCGAACACGGCGACGGCGCCGTCGAGCACGCGCAGCGAGCGCTCCACCTCGACCGTGAAGTCCACGTGGCCGGGGGTGTCGATGATGTTGATCTGGTGGTCGTTCCAGAAGCAGGTCACCGCGGCGGAGGTGATGGTGATGCCGCGCTCCTTCTCCTGCTCCATCCAGTCCGTCGTCGCGCCGCCGTCGTGGGTCTCGCCCAGCTTGTGGTTGACACCCGTGTAGAACAGGATGCGCTCGGTGGTGGTGGTCTTGCCGGCATCGATGTGGGCCATGATGCCGATGTTGCGGACCTTGTGCAGGTCGGTCAGCACGTCCTGTGCCACGGTGTCTCCCTTGGTCGGGTGGAATGGGGGGCTCGTGAGGTGGATGCGGTGGGTGGCCCGTCCGAGAGGACGCACCTGCGGCCCGAGGCGCGGATCGCGCGCCCCGGGCCACACGGATCACCAGCGGTAGTGGGCGAAGGCCTTGTTGGCCTCGGCCATCTTGTGGGTGTCCTCGCGACGCTTCACGGCGCCGCCCAGGCCGTTCGAGGCGTCCAGGATCTCGTTCATCAGACGCTCGGTCATGGTCTTCTCACGGCGGGCCTTGGAGAAGCCGACCAGCCAGCGCAGGGCCAGGGCCGTGGAGCGGCCCGGCTTGACCTCGACGGGCACCTGGTAGGTGGCGCCGCCGACGCGGCGGGAGCGCACCTCGAGGGCCGGCTTGATGTTGTCCATGGCCTTCTTGAGGGTGGCCACGGGATCGGCGCCGTTCTTGGCACGGGCGCCCTCGAGCGCGCCGTACACGATGCGCTCGGCGGTGGACTTCTTGCCGTCGACGAGCACCTTGTTGATCAGCTGCGTGACCAGCGGGGAGCCGTAGACGGGATCGACGACGAGGGGGCGCTTCGGCGCAGGACCCTTACGAGGCATTACTTCTTCTCCTTCTTGGCGCCGTAGCGGGAGCGGGCCTGGCCGCGGTTCTTCACGCCCTGGGTGTCGAGGGCGCCGCGCACGATCTTGTAGCGCACGCCGGGCAGGTCCTTCACACGACCGCCGCGGACGAGCACGATCGAGTGCTCCTGCAGGTTGTGGCCCTCGCCGGGGATGTAGGCCGTGACCTCGATGCCGCCGTTCAGGCGCACACGGGCGACCTTGCGCAGCGCCGAGTTCGGCTTCTTGGGCGTGGTGGTGTACACACGGGTGCACACGCCACGACGCATGGGGTTCCCCTGCAGGGCAGGGGCCTTCGTATTGACGACCTTGGGTGAGCGGCCCTTGCGGACCAGCTGCTGAATCGTAGGCACTCTTCAGCCTTCCTGTGTTTCGGTGATCGCTGACGTGATCGACCGGCGCCCGGGGCGCCGGCTGCTCGTTCCTCTGCTCTGCCTCTCCCTGTGGGGGCTCGCAACGAGCAGACGTCCGCAGGCGTGCAAAAGTGTGGCATCTGCCGCGCAATGACCCCGCGACCCGGACAGCGTCCAATTTGCCACACGAAAAACAATCCTTGACAGCATAGCACGCCCCGGCGCCCTCGACGAGCCGGCCCCGCACGGCCAAGGGGCCCGCCCCTCCCCCGCGTGAGCGGCGGAGCGGCGGGCCCCTGGGGGACACGGATCAGGCGCGGAAGTCGCCCCCGCGGCCGTAGTCGTCCAGCGAGACGGCGTGGAAGTCGTTCTCGCCGAGCGACTGGTCCAGGCCCGGGTAGTCGAAGTCCGCGAAGCCGGCCGGCGAGGCGAACAGGTTGGCCTTCGCCTCCTCCGTCGGCTCCACGACGGTCTTCGTGTAGCGGTCCAGGCCCGTGCCGGCCGGGATCAGCTTGCCGATGATCACGTTCTCCTTCAGGCCCAGCAGCGGGTCGGACTTGCCCTCCATGGCCGCCTGCGTCAGGACGCGGGTCGTCTCCTGGAAGGATGCGGCCGACAGCCACGAGTCCGTGGCCAGCGAGGCCTTCGTGATGCCCATCAGCTCGTCGCGGCCGGAGGCCGGCTGGCGGCCCTCGGCGACGGCGGCGCGGTTGGCGGCCACGAAGCGCGCCCGGTCCGTGAGCTCACCCGGCAGCAGGTCGGTGTCACCGGACTCGATGACGGTGATGCGACGCAGCATCTGCCGGACGATGACCTCCACGTGCTTGTCGTGGATGCCCACGCCCTGGGACTGGTACACGTTCTGCACCTCGTCCACGAGGAACCGCTGCGCGGCCCGCGGGCCGAGCACGCGCAGGACCTGCTTCGGGTCCACGGCGCCGGCCACGAGCTGCGTGCCCACCGGCACGTGCTCGCCGTCGGCCACGAGGATGCGCGCACGGCGCAGCACCGGGTAGGCGATCTCCTCGGAGCCGTCGTCCGGGGTGAGCAGCAGGCGCACGGACGCCTCGGTGTCCTCGATGGTCACGCGGCCGGCGACCTCGGAGATCGGGGCCACGCCCTTCGGGGTGCGGGCCTCGAAGAGCTCCTGGATGCGGGGCAGACCCTGCGTGATGTCGTCGGCCGAGGCCACACCGCCGGTGTGGAACGTGCGCATGGTGAGCTGGGTGCCCGGCTCACCGATCGACTGGGCCGCGATGATGCCGACGGCCTCGCCGATGTCCACCAGCTGGCCGGTGGCCATGGAGCGGCCGTAGCACTTCGCGCAGGTGCCCACGGCGGACTCACAGGTCAGGACCGAGCGGACCTTGATCTCCGTGATGCCGGCGGCCACCAGCTCGCCGATCAGCACGTCGCCCACGTCCGCACCGGCCGAGGCCAGCACCGTGCCGTCCTCGCCCGTGACGTCCTGGGCCAGCGTGCGGGCGAAGGCCGAGTTCTCGACCTGCTCGTGGGCCACCAGCTCGCCGTCGGCGTTCGGCGCGGCGATCGTCACGGACAGGCCGCGCTCGGTGCCGCAGTCGTCCTCGCGGACGATGACGTCCTGGGACACATCGACGAGACGACGGGTCAGGTAGCCCGAGTTCGCGGTCTTCAGCGCGGTGTCCGCGAGGCCCTTGCGGGCGCCGTGGGTGGCGGAGAAGTACTCGAGCACGGACAGGCCCTCGCGGTACGAGGACTTGATCGGACGCGGGATGATCTCACCCTTCGGGTTGGCCACGAGGCCGCGGATGCCCGCGATCTGGCGCACCTGGAGCCAGTTGCCTCGCGCACCGGAGGACACCATGCGGTTGATGGTGTTGAGCTCCGGCAGGCCGTCCTTCATGGCCGCGGCGACCTCGTCGGTGGCCTTGTTCCAGATGTCGATCAGCTCGGAGCGACGCTCGTCGTCCGCGATCAGGCCCTTGTCGTACTGCTGCTGCACGCGCTGGGCCTGCTCCTCGTAGCCCTCCATGATGGCGGCCTTGTCGAAGTCGGAGGTGATGTCCGAGATCGCCACGGTCACACCCGACCAGGTGCCCCAGTGGAAGCCGGCGTCCTTGAGGTTGTCCAGCGTCTGCGCGGTGACGACCATCGGGTAGCGCTCGGCCAGGTCGTTGACCAGCTGGCCGAGGGTGCCCTTGGTCGCCTGCTTGTCCAGCCACGGGTAGTCGTCCGGCAGCAGCTCGTTGAACAGCACCTTGCCCAGGGTGGTCTCGATGAGGGCGATCTCGCCCTCGGACCAGCCCTCGGGTGCCGGCACGGCCGCCGACGGCACGAAGCCCTCGACGCCGATCCGCGCGGGCGCGTTCAGGTGCAGGTCGCCGCCGTCGAACGCCATGATGGCCTCGCCGACGGTCGCGTACAGGTTGCCCGCGCCGACCTCGTCCGGACGCACCGTGGTGAGGTGGTTCAGGCCGATGATCATGTCCTGGGCCGGCACGGCGACCGCGCGGCCGTCCGAGGGCTTCAGGATGTTGTGGCTCGAGAGCATGAGCAGGCGCGCCTCGGCCTGGGCCTCCGGCGACAGGGGCAGGTGGACCGCCATCTGGTCGCCGTCGAAGTCCGCGTTGAACGCGGAGCAGACCAGCGGGTGCAGCTGCAGGGCCTTGCCCTCCACGAGCTGCGGCTCGAAGGCCTGGATGCCCAGACGGTGCAGGGTGGGGGCGCGGTTCAGCAGGACCGGGTGCTCGGTGATGACCTCCTCGAGCACGTCCCAGACCTGCGGACGGAAGCGCTCCACCATGCGCTTGGCGGACTTGATGTTCTGCGCGTGGTTCAGGTCCACGAGACGCTTCATCACGAACGGCTTGAACAGCTCCAGCGCCATCTGCTTGGGCAGGCCGCACTGGTGCAGCTTGAGCTGGGGACCCACCACGATGACCGAGCGGCCCGAGTAGTCCACGCGCTTGCCGAGCAGGTTCTGACGGAACCGGCCCTGCTTGCCCTTGAGCATGTCGGAGAGCGACTTGAGCGGGCGGTTGCCCGGGCCGGTCACCGGCCGGCCGCGGCGGCCGTTGTCGAACAGCGAGTCCACGGCCTCCTGCAGCATGCGCTTCTCGTTGTTGACGATGATCTCGGGCGCGCCGAGGTCGAGCAGCCGCTTCAGGCGGTTGTTGCGGTTGATCACGCGACGGTACAGGTCGTTGAGGTCGGAGGTCGCGAAGCGGCCGCCGTCCAGCTGCACCATCGGACGCAGCTCCGGCGGGATCACCGGGACGGCGTCCAGGACCATGCCCTCGGGCGAGTTGTCCGTGGTCAGGAACGCGTTGACGACCTTCAGGCGCTTCAGGGCGCGGGTCTTGCGCTGGCCCTTGCCCGTCTTGATGGTCTCGCGCAGCATCTCGGACTCGGCCTCGAGGTCGAAGGTCTGCAGGCGACGCTGGATCGCCTCCGCGCCCATCGAGCCCTCGAAGTACTGGCCGTACTTGTCCCGCATGGCGCGGTACAGGCCCTCGTCGCCCTCGAGGTCGGCGACCTTGAGGTTCTTGAAGCGGTCCCAGACCTGCTCCTTGCGGTCCAGCTCCGCGTCCGCGCGCTTGCGGATCTGCGCCATGGTCTTGTCCGCGGCGTCGCGGGCCTTCTTCTTCTCGGCGGCCTTGGCGCCCTCGGACTCCAGCTTGGCCAGGTCCTTCTCGAGGTCGGCGGCCACCGCGGCGATGTCGGAGTCGCGCTGGTCGGCCAGGACACGGGTCTCCTGGTCGTACTCGGCCTGGAGGTTGGCCAGGTCACGGTGCCGGGCCTCCTCGTCCACCGAGGTGATCATGTAGGCCGCGAAGTAGATGACCTTCTCGAGGTCCTTCGGCGCCAGGTCCAGCAGGTAGCCCAGGCGCGAGGGCACGCCCTTGAAGTACCAGATGTGGGTGACCGGCGCGGCCAGCTCGATGTGGCCCATGCGGTCGCGGCGCACCTTCGAGCGGGTCACCTCGACGCCGCAGCGCTCGCAGATGATGCCCTTGAAGCGCACGCGCTTGTACTTGCCGCACGCGCACTCCCAGTCACGGGTGGGGCCGAAGATCTTCTCGCAGAAGAGTCCGTCCTTCTCCGGCTTCAGGGTGCGGTAGTTGATGGTCTCCGGCTTCTTGACCTCGCCGTAGGACCAGCGGCGGATGTCCTCCGCCGTGGCCAGGCCGATGCGCATCAGGCCGAAAGAGTTGTCAGTGGACATGCTGTTCACGCTCATGCTCCGGTGAACTCCCTTGGTTCAGTGGTTCTCAGGTGACGTCTTGTGGATGCGGGATCGGGCCCGGCTCAGACTTCCTCCACCGAGCTGGGCTCGGCGTGGGAGAGGTCGATGCCCAGCTCCTCGGCGGCGCGGTAGACCTCGTCCTCCGCGTCGCGCATCTCGATGGCCTGGCCGTCGGCGGAGAGGACCTCCACGTTCAGGCAGAGGGACTGCATCTCCTTGATGAGCACCTTGAAGGACTCGGGAACACCCGGCTCCGGGATGTTCTCGCCCTTGACGATGGCCTCGTAGACCTTCACGCGGCCGTGGATGTCGTCCGACTTGATGGTCAGCAGCTCCTGGAGGGTGAACGCCGCGCCGTACGCCTCGAGCGCCCACACCTCCATCTCGCCGAAGCGCTGGCCGCCGAACTGGGCCTTACCGCCCAGCGGCTGCTGCGTGATCATCGAGTACGGGCCCGTGGAACGGGCGTGGATCTTGTCGTCCACCAGGTGGTGCAACTTGAGCATGTACATGTAGCCCACGGACACCGGGTCCGGGAACGGCTCGCCGGTGCGGCCGTCGAACAGCTGCGCCTTGCCGCTGTCGCTCATGAGACGGTCGCCGTCGCGGGTCACGTTCACGTGGCCGAGCAGGCCCGTGATCTCGTACGCCTCGGCGCCGTCGAACACCGGGGTGGCCACGTTGACCGGACCGGACTGCCGCGGGAAGTTCGGCAGGTCCTTGATCCACTCCGGCTCGCCCTGGATGTCCCAGCCGCGCGAGGCGGCCCAGCCCAGGTGCAGCTCCATGACCTGGCCGAGGTTCATGCGGCCGGGGACGCCGAGCGGGTTCAGCACGATGTCCACCGGGGTGCCGTCCGCCAGGAACGGCATGTCCTCGAGCGGCAGGATCTTCGAGATGACGCCCTTGTTGCCGTGGCGGCCGGCCATCTTGTCGCCGTCGGTGATCTTGCGCTTCTGCGCCACGTAGACGCGCACCAGCTGGTTCACGCCCGGGGGCAGGTCGTCGTCCTCGTCGCGGTCGAAGATGCGCACGCCGATGACGGTGCCGGACTCGCCGTGCGGCACCTTCAGGGACGTGTCGCGGACCTCGCGGGACTTCTCGCCGAAGATCGCGCGCAGCAGGCGCTCCTCCGGGGTCAGCTCGGTCTCGCCCTTCGGGGTCACGCGGCCGACCAGGATGTCACCGGCCTCCACCTCGGCGCCGATGTGGATGATGCCGCGCTCGTCGAGCTGCGACAGCACCTCCTCGGACACGTTGGGGATGTCGCGCGTGATCTCCTCGGCGCCCAGCTTGGTGTCGCGGGCGTCGACCTCGTGCTCCTCGATGTGGATCGAGGTGAGGACGTCCTCCGAGACCATGCGCTGGGACAGGATGATCGCGTCCTCGTAGTTCAGGCCCTCCCAGGGCATGAACGCGACGAGGAGGTTCTTGCCGAGCGCGAGCTCGCCGTTGTCCGTGGCGGGACCGTCGGCGATGATGCTCAGCGGCTCCACCCGCTCGCCCTCGGACACGCGCACGCGCTGGTTGTAGGCGTTGCCCTGGTTCGAGCGGGCGAACTTCATGATCGGGTAGTGCGTGGTGGTGCCGTCGTCGTTCATGACGGTCACCAGGTCCGCGGCCACCTCGGTCACGACGCCGCCCTGGGTGGCCGTCACGGAGTCGCCCGCGTCCACGGCCACGTACTTCTCCATGCCGGTGCCCACGTAGGGGGCCTCGGAGCGGAGCAGCGGCACGGCCTGACGCTGCATGTTCGCGCCCATGAGCGCGCGGTTGGCGTCGTCGTGCTCGAGGAACGGGATCAGGGCGGTGGCCGCCGACACCATCTGGCGCGGGGACACGTCCATGTAGTCGATCTCGTCCACGGTCGAGAGCACGGGCTCGCCGTCGCCGCCGCGCTGGCGGCAGAGCACGAACTCCTCCTCGAACCGGCCGTCCTCATCCACCGGGGCGTTCGCCTGGGCGATCTGGAAGGCCAGCTCGTCGTCGGCGGTCAGGTAGTCCACGGTGTCCGTGACCCGGCCGTCGACCACGCGGCGGTACGGGGTCTCGATGAAGCCGAAGGAGTTGATCCGGCCGAAGGTCGCCAGCGAGCCGATGAGGCCGATGTTCGGGCCTTCCGGGGTCTCGATGGGGCACATGCGGCCGTAGTGCGACGGGTGGACGTCACGGACCTCCATGCCGGCACGGTCGCGGGACAGGCCGCCCGGGCCGAGCGCGGACAGGCGACGCTTGTGCGTCAGGCCGGCCAGCGGGTTGTTCTGGTCCATGAACTGGGACAGCTGCGAGGTGCCGAAGAACTCCTTGATCGCCGCCACCACGGGGCGGATGTTGATCAGGGTCTGCGGGGTGATCGCCTCGACGTCCTGGGTGGTCATGCGCTCGCGCACGACGCGCTCCATGCGGGACAGGCCGGTGCGGATCTGGTTCTCGATCAGCTCGCCCACCGCACGGATGCGACGGTTGCCGAAGTGGTCGATGTCGTCGATCTCCACGCGCACATCCACCGGCTCGCCGTCGCGCGTGCCCTTGATGACGGTCTCGCCGGCGTGCAGCGCGGCGATGAAGTGCACCATCTGGACGATGTCGTCCTCGGTGAGCACAGACGCGTTGGGGTCGCCGAGGTGCACGTCCACGCCGAGCTTGCGGTTGAGCTTGTAGCGGCCCACCTTGGCGAGGTCGTAGCGCTTCGGGGTGAAGTACAGGTTGTTCAGCAGCGTCTGCGCGGCGTCGACGGCGGCCGGCTCGCCCGGGCGCAGCTTGCGGTAGATGTCGAGCAGGGCCTCGTCCTGGTCCGCGGTGCCGTCCTTCTCGAGGGTGGCGCGGATGGAGTCGTAGTGGCCGAACTCCTCCAGGATGCGGGACTCGGTCCAGCCCATGGCCTTGAGCAGCACCGTCACGGGCTGCTTGCGCTTGCGGTCGAGGCGGACGCCGACCTGGTCACGCTTGTCCACCTCGAGCTCGAACCAGGCGCCGCGCGAGGGGATGATCTTCGCGGAGAAGATCTCCTTGTCCGAGGTCTTGTCCGGGGTGCGCTCGAAGTAGGCGCCCGGGGAGCGGACCAGCTGGGAGACGACGACGCGCTCGGTGCCGTTGATGATGAACGTGCCGTTGCGGGTCATCAGCGGGAAGTCGCCCATGAAGACGGTCTGCTGCTTGATCTCGCCGGTCGTGTTGTTCATGAACTCGGCCTTGACGTACAGCGGGGCGGAGAAGGTCGCGTCGCGATCCTTGCACTCCTCCTCCGTCATCTTGGCGTCGGCGAACTCCGGCTCGGCGAAGGACAGGGACATGGTGCCCTGGAAGTCCTCGATCGGGGAGATCTCCTCGAAGATGTCCGTCAGTCCCGAGGTGACGGGCACGGAGTGGTCGTCGGCGGCCAGGGCGGCGTCCACGCGCGCAGCCCACCGCTCATTGCCGATCAGGCGGTCGAACGACTCGGTCTGCAGCGCCAGCAGGTCCGGCACGTCCAGCGGCTCGGAGATCTTGGCGAAGGAGACGCGTCCGGCGGAGGCGCCGGATCGCGGGGAGACGGTAGCGGTTTCGTTGGAGGTGCTCGAGGCGACCACGTAGGATCCTTCCACAGGCCTTCTGGGTTCCGTTCGCTCCCCTGCCGCGAGACGGCGGCGCCGGCCCACCGCTATATGAAGGCCGTGCGGAACCGTGCGGGCCACGGCGGGACGCGGGGTCCTGCGGGCGGCACGGAACAGGGGAGATGCAAAGATCCATCCTATCCCCGCCCGTCTCCCCTGTCCAGCCGCGGGTGCGTGACCTGGGACGCCACGAGGCCCCCGGTCCGCAGTGCGGATCCGGGGGCCTCGTGAGGAAGCGTGATGCGGCTCAGGCCGCGATCATCACTTGAGGGTGACGGTGGCGCCGGCGCCCTCGAGCTGCTCCTTGGCCTTCTCGGCGGTCTCCTTGTTGACGCCCTCGAGGATGGGCTTGGGAGCGCCGTCCACCAGGTCCTTGGCCTCCTTCAGGCCGAGGGAGGTGAGGGCGCGCACCTCCTTGATGACGCCGATCTTCTTGTCGCCGGCGGCCTCGAGGACGACGTCGAACTCGTCCTTCTCCTCGGCGGCGGCGGCCTCGGCACCACCGGCGGCACCGCCGGCGGCGGCCACGGCCACGGGGGCGGCGGCGGTGACGTCGAACTTCTCCTCGAACGCCTTGATGAACTCGGACAGCTCGATGAGGGTCAGCTCCTCGAACGCGGCGAGCAGCTCTTCGGTGGTCAGCTTGGCCATGATGGCTCCTTTACGGGTACGTCTTGACTACGTGTGAAGTGGTGGGCCGTGCAGCCCGGGGCGGACTGCTCAGGCAGCCTCGCCCTGCGCGGCGCGCAGCGCCTCGACCGTGCGGACGGTCTTGGACAGCGGCGCCTGGAACAGGGCGGCAGCCTTGGACATGCTGCCCTTCATCGCGCCGGCGAACTTGGCCAGCAGCACCTCGCGGGACTCGAGGTCCGCGAGCTTCTTGATGCCGGCCTCGTCCAGGGGCTGGCCATCCATGTAGCCGCCCTTGAGCACGAGCTCCTCGTGATCCTTGGCAAAGTCACGCAGGGCCTTCGCGACGTTGACCGGGTCTCCGGTCACGAACGCGATCGCGGTGGGCCCGGACAGGTGAGCCTCGAGGCCCTCCAGACCGGCGTCCTTGGCCGCGATCTCGGCCAGCGTGTTCTTCGCCACGGCGTAGGTCGCGTCCTGACGGATGGAGTCACGCAGCTGCTTGAGCTCCGTCACCGTCAGGCCACGGTATTCCGTCAGAACAGCGGCGCTGGACTCACGGAACAGGTCCGTGAGCTCAGCCACCGCCGACTCCTTCGCGGACGTCGCCATGGCACTCCTCTCGATGATGCGTGGGAACCGCCACCCCGAGACGAGAAAACGCCCCGTGCAGATGCACGGGGCGCAGCAGGAGCATCGACGCGGTCGGACCCGGAGGGTCGACGTGCGGATGCGAGCGTGGCTCACGTTCACCTGCGCGGGCCGTCTCCGTCAGGGAGATCCTTCGGTGGGCTCTGCCCGGAGGCAGGACACCACGACCGGCGGTCTTCGGTAGGCACCAGCGTACACGTCCGGGGCGGGCCCGCAAAATCGGTCCGGGACGACGGCGGCCGGCCGTCCCGCTGCGGGGACGACCGGCCGGCGTCATGGGCCCCGGTCACCGGGGCCGCGCCGCTCAGAGCTCCGAGGAGTCCACCGAGGTCACGTTCGGGTCCATGGGCACGCCCGGGCCGAAGGTGGTGGCCACGGTGGCCTTGGAGATGTAGCGGCCCTTGGAGGAGGACGGCTTCAGACGCAGGACCTCCTCGAGGGCTGCGGCGTAGTTCTCGACCAGGGCCTTGGCCTCGAAGGAGGTCTTGCCGATGATGAAGTGCAGGTTGGAGTGCTTGTCGACGCGGAAGTCGATCTTGCCGCCCTTGATGTCGGCCACGGCCTTGGCCACGTCCGGGGTCACGGTGCCGGTCTTGGGGTTCGGCATCAGGTTGCGGGGGCCGAGCACCTTGCCCAGACGGCCGACCTTGCCCATGAGCTCCGGGGAGGCCACGGCGGCGTCGAAGTCCACCCAGCCCTCGGAGATCCGGGCGATCAGGTCGTCGTCGCCCACGACGTCCGCGCCGGCGGCGCGGGCGGCCTCGGCGCGGTCACCGGTGGCGAACACGACGACGCGGGCGGTCTTGCCGGTGCCGTGGGGCAGGCTCACGGAGCCGCGGACCATCTGGTCGGCCTTGCGGGGGTCGACCGAGAGGCGGAGGGCCACCTCCACGGTGGCGTCGGTCTTGGAGGGGTTGGTCTCCTTGGCGAGGCGGATCGCCTCCGCCGGCGAGTACAGATCATCGCCGATCGCGGCCTTGGCCGCCTTGTATGCCTTGCTGCGCTGTGCCATCTGCGTTCTTCTCCTTGTGCAGTCGTGGTCTGCGGGCCGCGCTCGGCCCTGCCACTGGAAGGGGGTGGGGGTGGGCGTCAGCCCTCGACGGCGATGCCCATCGAGCGGGCGGTGCCCGCGATGATCTTGGCGGCGGCCTGCACGTCGTTGGCGTTCAGGTCCTCCATCTTGGTCTGGGCGATCTCCTCGCACTGGGCCTGGGTCAGCGTGCCGACCTTGGCCGTGTGCGGGGTGGCGGAGCCCTTGGCGACGCCGGCGGCCTTCTTGATGAGCTCGGCGGCCGGCGGAGTCTTGGTCACGAAGGTGAACGAGCGGTCCTCGTACACGGTGATCTCGACCGGGACCACGTTGCCGCGCTGCGACTCGGTGGCGGCGTTGTACGCCTTGCAGAACTCCATGATGTTCACGCCGTGCTGGCCCAGGGCGGGGCCAATGGGCGGGGCCGGGTTGGCGGCGCCGGCCTGGATCTGAAGCTTGATCAGACCGGTGACCTTCTTCTTGGGAGCCATGAGTGGATCCTTCTCTCACTGGGGGACCCTCGGCGCAGGAGCGCACCGGGGGCGGTGGCCGCCGTGGCGCGGCGGCCGGTGCCGCGTCCGGGCCGGCAGGCGGCCGGCCCGGTGCGGAAGCGTCGGGTGTCCTCAGATGGCCTTGGTCACCTGGTTGAAGGACAGCGTCACGGGGGTCTCACGCTCGAAGATCGAGACGAGCACCACGAGCTGCTGGGCTTCCGGCTTGATCTCGGAGATCGTGGCCGGGAGGGTCTCGAACGGGCCGTCGTTGACGGTGACCGACTCGCCGACCTCGAAGTCCACGTGGATCGCGGGGGCGGCGGGCGCACCGGACTCGGCCGAGGCGGGGACGGCCAGACCGGCCTTCTCGGCGGCGCGGGCGGCCTCCTGGATCACGGACGGGGCGAGCATGTCGTACACCTCGTCCAGGCTGAGCGGCTGCGGGTGGTGGGCGTCGTTGCCCACGAAGCCCGTGACGCCCGGGGTGTGCCGCACGACGCCCCACGAGGCGTCGTCGAGGTCCATGCGGACGAGCACGTAGCCCGGGATGCGCACGCGCGAGACGATCTTGCGCGTGGTGTTCTTGATCTCCACGACCTCCTCCATGGGGACCTCGATCTCGTAGATCGAGTCCTCCATGTCCTGGGTCAGGATGCGGGCCTCGAGGTTCGTCTTCACGCGCTTCTCGTAGCCGGCGTAGGTGTGGACGACGTACCAGTCGCCGGGCTGGCGGCGCAGGCGGGTGCGCAGCTCCTCGGCGGGGTCCACGGCGGGCTCGTCGTCGGCCTGCCCCTCGACGGGTGTCGGCGCGTCCTCGCCCTCGGCGACGGCCAGGTCGGCCTCCTGCACGGTGGCCTCGGCGGTCTCGTCACCGCTGCCGGCGGCCTCGTCCAGGGCGTCCTCGACGGGCGTCCCGGCGTCCTGCGCGGTCTCGGCGGTCTCCTCGGCCACGGCGTCCTCCGACATCGGGACGGACTCCTCGGCGGGCTGACGATCCAGTTCCTGCTCGGACACGGTTCCTGCTTTCTGCTGACGGACGGCGGGCCCTGCCGTCGGGGAGGGCCCTCACGGGCGTGCGGGGGACGCGTCCTGCGACGTCGGGACCGTCCGCGCCGGGCTCAGAGGCCGCCGGCGCCGAACAGGAGACCCGCCACGGTGCCGAACACCCAGTCCAGCCCCATGACCAGCAGGATCATGAACGCCACGAAGGCGAGCACCACTCCGGTCGTGCGCAGCAGCTCCTCGCTCGTGGGGGTGACGACCTTGCGGAGCTCGTCCACCACCTGGCGCAGGAACAGCGCGATCCGCGCGAACAGCCCGCGACGCTGCCTGCTCGGCGTGGGGGTGGATCCCCCGCCGTTCGCCGCCATCTCAGTCACGTGGCCTCACTCGTCGGATCGCCGAATCGCTTTCTACACGTCCGATGCCGAGCACGAGGCCCGGCATCGAGCAGGGCAGACAGGACTCGAACCTGCAACCTGCGGTTTTGGAGACCGCTGCGCTACCAATTGCGCCACTACCCTTCGGACCGACGGAGCCGGCCGAACCCTCGCGGGATCGACCGTGAACGCGGTACCGGAGATCCAGGATACGCCATCGGGCGGCGGGAGTCGAACGGGCCCCCGGGCAGTCAGTACCCTGGCAGGACGGAGCCCCGCTCCGCCCCGCCCTCCCCGTCGAGCTCGAAGAAGGTCCCCATGGCCGCGCCCGCCCGCCGCGTCTCCGCCCGTCTGTCCGCCATCGCGCCCTCCGCCACCCTCGCCGTCGACGCCCGCGCCAAGGAGCTCAAGGCCGCCGGGCGCCCGGTGATCGGCTTCGGCGCCGGCGAGCCCGACTTCCCCACCCCGGACTACATCGTGGAGGCCGCCGTCGCCGCGGCCCGGGACCCGAAGAACCACCGCTACTCCCCCGCCTCCGGCCTGCCCGAGCTGCGCGAGGCGATCGCGGCCAAGACGCTGCGCGACTCCGGCGTGTCCCTCGAGGCCGCCCAGGTGCTCGTGACCAACGGCGGGAAGCAGGCCGTGTACAACGCCTTCGCCGCCCTGCTGGACCCGCAGGACGAGGTGCTCGTCCCCGCCCCCTACTGGACCACCTACCCCGAGGCGATCCGCCTGGCCGGCGGCGTGCCGGTGGAGGTGTTCGCCGGCCCCGTGCAGGGCTACAAGGTCACCGTGGACCAGCTCGACGAGTCCGTCACGGACCGCACCAAGGTGCTCCTGTTCGTCTCCCCCTCCAACCCCACCGGCGCCGTGTACTCCCCCGAGGAGACGGCGGCGATCGGCCAGTGGGCACGGGAGCGGGGGCTGTGGGTGGTCACCGACGAGATCTACGAGCACCTGACCTACGACGGCATGCCGTTCACCTCGATCGTCCGCGCCGTGCCCGAGCTGGCGGAGCAGTCCGTGATCCTCAACGGCGTCGCCAAGACCTACGCCATGACGGGCTGGCGCGTCGGGTGGATGGCCGGCCCGCTGGACGTGGTCAAGGCCGCCACGAACCTGCAGTCCCACGCCACCTCGAACGTGGCCAACGTGTCGCAGCGGGCCGCGCTGGCCGCCGTCGCCGGCCCGTTGGACGCCGTGGCGGAGATGAAGACGGCGTTCGACCGTCGGCGCCGGGCCATGGTCGAGGCCATGAACGCCGTGCCGGGCTTCCACTGCCCCACCCCGCAGGGCGCGTTCTACGCGTATGTGGACGTGCGGGAGGCGCTCGGGAAGACCTACCGCGGCGGCGTCACCCCCACGACGTCGGCCGAGCTGGCCGCCTTCATCCTCGACGAGGCGGAGGTCGCCGTGGTCCCGGGCGAGGCGTTCGGCCCGTCCGGCTATCTGCGACTGTCCTATGCGCTGGGCGATGCGGACCTCGCCGAGGGCGTCGAGCGCATCCGCGCCCTGCTCAGCGCCTGAGCCGCCCACCCCGCCCCTGAGCCCCGCGACACCGCGCGCCGCGGGGCTCAGGCGTATCCGCGGCGCGCGGCCCAGCGGGTCAGCTCGTGGCGGTTGGAGAGCTGGAGCTTGCGCAGCACGGAGGACACGTGGGTCTCGACCGTGCGGTCCGAGATGAACAGCTCCGCCCCGGCCTCCCGGTAGGTGTAGCCGCGGGCGATCAGCCGCATGACCTCCCGCTCCCGTGCCGAGAGCCGGTCGAGGTCCTCGTCGGGGGCCGCAGCCCCGCTCGTCGCCGCGGCGGGGACGAGCGGGGGCGCGGGCGCCGTGCCGCGGAAGGCGTCGAGGACGAACCCGGCCAGCCGGGACGAGAACACCGCGTCGCCGTCGGCCACGCGGACCGCCGCGTCCGCCACCTCCGCGCCGGAGGCCGTCTTGGTGATGTAGCCGCGGGCCCCCGCACGGATCACGGCGACGACGTCCTCGGCCGCGTCCGAGACGGACAGGGCCAGGAACCGCTGCGCGGGTCGGCGCGCGAGGACGCGTTCGGCCACCTCCGCTCCCCCGCCGCCGGCCCCGCCGGGCAGGTGCACGTCCAGCAGCACCACATCCGGCGCCACGTCCAGCACGGTGCGGACGGCCTCGTCCACGTCCCCGGCCTCGCCGACGATGGCCAGTCGGTCCGGGTCCAGGTCGGCGCGCAGGCCGGAGCGGAAGATCGCGTGGTCGTCCACGATGACGGCCGTGCGCGGGGCGGGGTCGGTCATGGGTGCTCCTGTCCGGTGCGCGCTCGCGCACCCTCGGGCTCGGTCAGGGTCAGGTGGACCTCGGTGCCGCCCGGGCCGGACCGGATGCGGGCGGTCCCGCCGGCACGCTCCATGCGGCCGAGGATCGACTCCCGCACGCCGAGCCGGTCGGCCGGGACCGTGTGCAGGTCGAAGCCGGGGCCGCGGTCCCGGACGAACACCTCCGCGACGGTGCGGCCGCGCTCGTCCTCACCGGCCTCCGCGAAGACCTGCGCGTCGCCGGCGTGCCGGGCCGCGTTCTGCATGGCCTCGCGCGCCGCGGCCGCGAGCGGCTCGAGCCACGCCCCCGCGGCCCGCCCCACGGCCACGACCTCCACCCGGGCCCCGTGGGCGTCCTCGACGGCGGCGGCGTGCTGTTCGAGCGCCTCCGCCAGGGAGTGCGGGCCGCCACGGGAGTCCAGGGCGAGGAACTGACGCAGCTCACGCTCCTGGGCGCGGGCCACCCGGGCCACCGCGTCCGCGTCCTGGGCGCGCCGCTGGATGAGGGCGAGGGACTGCAGCACCGAGTCGTGCAGGTGCGCCGCGATCTCGGCACGCTGGGCCTGCACCGCGAACGCGGTCCGCTCCGCGTCCCGTCGGCGCAGCCAGGCCAGGACGTAGGGCATGGCCACCAGCGCCGCGCCGGCGAGCATCGCGACGGCGGCCAGCAGAGCCCGCCACAGCTCGCCCGAGCTCACGGCGCCCAGGACGATGGCCAGCACCGCCAGCAGCACGAGGGCCGTGCCGAGCACGAGGCGGACCAGTCGTCCGCTCCGCCCGGCCCGGGACCCGCCCGCCAGGTCGAGCTGCATCCAGGCCAGGCCGAGGCCGATCACGAGGACGGCCACCGGGCCCACGAGCGCCCAGTCGACGGCGAGGCCGAGGCCGTCCGCGACGGTCAGCACGCCCACGCCGAGCACCACGGCGGCCAGCAGCACCGGCCAGCCGCCCTCGCGCACCCGCTCGAGCACCTCGGGGGCGCGACCACGCAGGGTGGGGGCGTCGGCGGCGGGGGCGCCGTCCGGACCCTCCTCCGGCATGAGCAGCCAGAGCCACACGTACAGGGCCAGGCCCGCGCCGCCCAGCAGGCTCAGCAGCGCCAGGGCCGCGCGGACGCGGCCGGCGGGCATCCCGAGGTGCCGGGCGAGCCCCGCGGCGACGCCGGACACCGGACGGTCGGCCCCGTGCCGCATCAACGGCGGACGCGGGGCCGGCGCGGGCGCGGACGGGGTGGACATGTCCCCATCCTGCCGCGTCGGACGGGACGGCACATCCGGGGAGGATTCCGGGAGTTCCCGGATGGGCGGGGACCGGAGGCGGACGAGAATGGAGACATGACGAGCACACACGACCCGTTCACCGGCCCCGGCCCCCACGTCGCCCCCGACGGAGCCGCCGCGGGCGAGACCGGCCCCGACGGACTGAACGCCCTGCCGGGCTGGCTGCGCCGCGCCGTCCTGAGCTGGGGCGTGCGCCGCTCGCCGGCCTCGTGGGTCGGCGGGGTGCTCGGCGGGGTGGCCGAGCGCTACCGCATCGACCCGCTGCTCGCCCGCGGCGTGTTCGTCGCCGTGTGCATGATCTCCGCGGGTCTGGGCCTGCTGGCCTACGCGGCCGCCTGGGCCGTGCTCCCCGACGCCGACGGACGCGTGCAGTTCGGCCGCCTGCGCCGCGGGGAGTGGCAGGACGCCACCGTGGCCATCGGCGTGATCGGGGCGATCGGCGCCCTCAACCTGCTGCTCGGCGCCGGGTTCACCCTCATCGCCCCGGCCGTGGGCGGCCCCGGCTCCCTCGTGGGCCTGGGCGCGCTGGCCGTGCTCGTCTGGTGGCTCGTGACCCGCTGGGACGGCCGGGCGCAGGCCCGCGTGGCCCCGGGCCGGGTCCCCGACGCCGACCAGCCCGCCCACGCCGTGCCGCGCCCGGCCTGGTACGTCGGCGGAGGTCCGCGCGAGCGGGCGGCCGAGGTCACCGACCCGCACGGCTTCCGCCCCGAGTGGATCGACCCCGCGACCGGCACCTGGCGCGACCACGTCCACTCCCGCGAGCGGCGAGCCGCGACGCGCCTGGCCGAGGAGGCCCCCCGGGCGGCCACCGCCCCGACCGGCTCGGGGTCCGCAGCCACGGCCGCGAAGCCGCGCCTCGGGCCGATCGCGCAGGCCGCCACCTACGCCGGGGCCGTCCTCGCCGCGCTCGCCGCCCTCGGGATCAGCCTGCTGCTCGGCGTCGGTCCGACCCCCACGCTGCTGGCGGTGCCCATGCTCGTCGCCGCGCTCGCGGTGATCGCCCCCGTCCTGCTGGGCGCTCTGCTCAGCGGCCGTCGTCCCGGCACCCTCGGCCCGGCGAGCGGCATCCTCGTGGGTGCGACGGCCCTCCAGGTCGCCGTCCTCGTGGCCCTCGGCTGACCCGCCGCCCGTCGCCCGTCCCCTGACGCGACGCGGCGGGCACGCCTAGGGTGGTGCCGACCCCCACGAGAACGCCCGAGAGGACCCCCATGCGCGTCGGAATGCTCACCTCCGGAGGCGACTGCCCCGGCCTCAACGCCGTCATCCGCTCCGCCGTCCTGCACGGCATCAAGTCGTACGACATGGAGATGGTGGGCATCCGCAACGGGTGGTCCGGCCTGATCGAGAAGGACGTCGAGGACCTGCCCCGCTCCCGCGTGCGCGGCCTGGCCCGCACCGGCGGCACCATCCTCGGCACCTCCCGCACGCACCCCTACAACGCGGAGGGCGGCGGCCCGGAGAACATGCTCCGCAACCTGCGCGAGCTGGACATCGACGCCGTCATCGCGATCGGCGGCGAGGGCACCCTGGCCGGCGCGAACCGCCTGGCCGCGGACGGGCTGCCGATCGTGGGCGTGCCCAAGACGATCGACAACGACCTGCAGGGCACCGACTACACGTTCGGCTTCGACACGGCCGTGCAGATCGCCACGGACGCCATGGACCGGCTGCGCACCACGGGCGAGTCCCACCACCGCTGCATGGTCGCCGAGGTCATGGGCCGCCACGTCGGCTGGATCGCCCTGCACTCGGGCATGGCCGCCGGCGCCCACGCGATCCTCATCCCCGAGGTCCGCACCCCGATGTCCCAGGTCGCCGAGTGGGTGCAGCAGGTCCACGACCGCGGTCGCTCCCCGCTGGTCGTGGTGGCGGAGGGCTTCGTCCCCGAGGGCCACGACGACCCGCTGGCCGAGGCCGGCGTCGAGGCGTCCGGCCGGCCGCGTCTGGGCGGCATCGGCGAGTGGGTGACCCGCGAGATCGAGGAGATGACGGGCATCGAGACGCGCAGCACCATCCTGGGCCACATCCAGCGCGGCGGCGCCCCCACCGCCACGGACCGCGTGCTCTCCACGCGCTTCGGCATGGGCGCCGTCGACCTCGTCGCCCAGCGCCGCTGGGGACAGATGGTGGCGGCCAACGGCACGGAGATCATCTCCATCCCCATGAGCGCCGCCCTCAAGGGCCTCAAGAAGGTGCCGGTCTCGCGCTACGACGAGGCGAAGATCCTGTTCGGCCGGTGAGACCCGACCACCCCGCCGTCGGCGTGCTGGCCCTCGGGCTGGCGCGTCGGCTCGGCCTGCCCGACCCCGCGCTGCTGCCCGGCGACGCCCCGGCGGCGGGCGCCGAGCCGCGCCGCATCGAGGTGGTCCGGCCGGATGGGGCCGAGGCGGAGGTGCTGGCCCTGCCCTGGGCCACCGTCGTGGCGGGGCCGGCGTGGTTCACGCGTGCCTGCCGCGGCGTGCCCGCCGAGGCGCTGGGCGTGGAGTCGGCCCTGCTGCGGACGGCGGTGCGGGCCGCCGCCGGGGAGGCGGTGCGCTCGCGTGGCGAGTTCACGCTCTACGCGACCGAGGAACCGCCGCCGGTCGACCCCTCGCGCACCGTCGCCGTGTCCGACGACCCCGACCACGTCCACGCCGTGGTCGCGCAGGCCCCCGCAGACGACGTGGCCGAGGCGGGTGTCCCCTCCTGGGAGTCCTCGGTCGCGCTCGTTCCCGACGACGGCGCGGGACGGGCGATCGAAGCCGCGGTGGCGGCGGCGGGGCATCGCGTGACGGGCGGCGTGCTGGCCTCGCTGGGCACCCTCACCCCACCGCGGCTGCGCGGTCGTGGGCTCGGCCGCTACGCGGTGGCCGTGGCGATGGACCGGGCGGCGCTGGAGGGGCTGCTGCCGTTCGCCGAGGTGCCGGCGGGCCACACAGCCGCGCACCACGTGGCGATCGCCGTCGGGCTGGAGGCGGCGGGCACGCGGACCGTCCTCGCGCTGGACTGAGCCGGCGAGTCGGTCAGCGCAGGCGGCCCACGCCGCGCGGTCGGCCGACGACCTGCCCGGCGTCCGGGGACACGAGCGGCTCCTGGCTCGCGGCGATCCAGCCGCCCTCGGCGGCACCGTCCTCGCCGGGAGCGTCCTCGCGGACCAGCAGCTCGGCGTCCACGGGCACCGTGCGCTTGAGCAGCGCCAGGGCGACGGCGCCCGCCTCATGGTGCTGGGCCGCGGCGGTGACCGTCCCCACCGGACGGGCGGCGGCGCGGGCCTCGGGCGTGTCCTCGGCCGGCCGGAGGATCACGGGGGCACCGTGCTCGGGGAGCGCGTGGACGGAGCCGTCCAGGAGCAGGCGGGTGAGGCGGCGGGGCGGGCGGCCCAGGTTGTGCACGCGCGCCACGGTCTCCTGACCGCGGTAGCAGCCCTTCTCGAGGTGCACGGCGGTGCGCAGCAGGTCCAGCTCGTGCGGGATCGCGCGGTCGTCCACGTCGAGGGCCCGGCGGGGGCGACCGGCCTCGATGCGCAGCGCCTCGGCCGCCGTCGTGCCCGCCAGGGACCAGCCCGCGAGCACGCCCGTGCCGAGCGCGCGGACGGTGGCCTCGAGGTCGGCCCGGGTGACGAGGTACTCGCGCCAGGACCAGTCCGCGCCCGGGTGGGTCGCCGGATCCGGATCGGCCGTGTAGGCCCAGCCGCCCGCCCCGACGCGCGGCCACGGGTCCAGCCACACGGTGCGGTCCTCCCAGCCGGGCACGGGCGCGGTGGCGCCCACGACGGCGACCGCCCCGGTGTGGTCCCGCAGCGTGACGTCGTGGGAGAAGCGCATCGAGGTGAGCCACGCGGCCAGGCCCGGGCCGTCCTCGCGGTCCGTGACGAGCCAGGCCGCGGTACCGTCCTCGAGCAGGTGGGCGGCGTGCTCGATCCGCCCCTGCACGTCGAGGAAGAGGATCTCGGTGCTCGTGCCGGGGGGCAGCGTCTCGACGTGCTGCGTGCCGAGCGTGTGCAGCCAGCTCAGCCGGTCCGGGCCGGACACGGAGAGCACGGCCCGGTGGGAGAGGTCGACCAGGGCGCGGCCCCGGGCGAGGGCGCGCTGCTCGGGCAGGGGGCGACCGTAGTGCGCGGCGACGCCGGCGTCCGGGCCGCGGCCCTCGACGGCGCCGCCGGCCGGCCCCTGCGGCTCGGCCACGGCCAGGTCCAGCAACGGGCTGCGGGAGGTCGTCACGACTGCTCCCCGCGAGCCCCGCGAGGACGCTCGGCCCCCGGGGCGAGCCGACCCTCGGCCGCGCTCGGCATGCGGTCCAGGATGGCGGAGGCGTGCGCCTGGAGCTCGGCACCCGCGGCGTCCGCGACGTCCCAGCGCCAGAACAGCTGCCCGTTCACGAGACCGGCCATGCGGGTGGCCCGGTGGTACGGGCCGGCGGCGGAGCCGCGCAGGATCGCCTCCGTGGCCAACTGCAGCTGCGGGCCCTTGATGCGGCCGTAGTACAGCTCGGACAGCGAGCCCGGATGCGTGATGGTGGCGGTCAGGCCGAAGCCCTCGTCGCCGGCGCGCAGCCGCTCGACGTCCTCGGCGGAGCGGAACGCGGGGACGATGTCCGCCGGGCGCATGCCGGGGCCGACGTCGCCGTCGCGCCGCTCCCGGTCCACCTGCCAGAAGCCGGACTCGACGGTCAGCGGACGCAGCAGCGTGCCGTCCGCCTCGCACAGCCACGATTCCGCGCGGTACTCCACGAACGGCAGACCGTGCTCGGTGAAGTCCACCCGCTGGTAGAAGATCTCGGTGTCGGCGGAGCCGTCGCCGAGGCGGCCCTGGCCCTCCCAGCTGCCGATGAGCCAGGACAGGGGGGCGAGCTCTGGGGTGAGGTCGTACGGGAGTTCAGTCGCCATGGCAGATCACGGCGCGGCCCGCCAGCGGGCCGCGCGTCCTCAGCGCTGGCCCTTGAAGAGGCCGTTGATGACGACCGCGGCGACGGCGGCCATGCCCAGGCCGGCCAGGACCACGAGGGCCAGGAAGAAGATCTCGAGCGCAAGAAGGGTATCCATGCGGGACATCCTACCGAGCGGGTCGGACCTGTCAGGCCAGGAAGCCCACCATGACGTGCGCCACGACGCCGGCCGCTCCCACGGGCGCCAACGCGAGGGCGTAGCCCGCCCGGCGCGGGCGCAGGGTGGTGCCCACCGGCCGGTCCTCGGGCCGCGGCCGCGACGACGGCGCCGTGGCGGCGGTCAGGGACACCAGCACGGCCACCGCGAGCGCCGCGGCCGTGACGGCCGGCCGGTCCCGGGCGCCCACGCCGGCCAGCGCGGAGACGGGCCACGCGAGCACCGTGCTGAGGGGGATGACCACGAGCGCCAGGACTCCCGGCCGGCCCTGCATCCACGGGGTGAGGCCGACGAGGGAGACCGCGGCCACCGTGACCGCCAGCGTGATGACCAGCCCGGCGACCGCGGGGGTGTCGCTCCAGCGTGAGACGGCCACCCAGCACGCTGTCACGACGGCCACGAACGCCCCGCCCATCGTGGCGACGGTGGACTCGAGGCGCAGCGGCCGGCCGGTCCCGCGCACCAGCTGGACGACGAACGAGGCCATGGTGCTCCAGGCGACGACGACGGCGAGCGGCTCGAAGAGCGTCCAGGCCCCGCTGTGGCCGTCCTCGAGCGGCGGCCACAGCAGCATGAGCAGCACCGCGGCGCCCCCGGCGACGGCCAGGGTGACGCTGAGCGAGAGGCGCGCGGGCGCCCCCATCTGCCGCGGCCAGCCCCAGGCGATGACCAGGATCACGACGGCGGCGGCGAGGGCGGCGGGGACCGGGCCCAGCAACGCGGCACCGCCCAGGACGAGGGCGGCGACGGCCGCACTCAGGGCCATGGACAAGCGCATCACCTGCCCCATCCTGCCAGGTGCGCACCGGCTCGGCCCTGGGCGGGCGACGGCGGGGCGCACCTCGCGGGCCACCGTCCTCCTTCCGTAGGGTGGCCGGCATGGCCGAACACCCCACCCCCACGACCTCCGACGCCGACGGCATGCCGCGCGTCGTCACCCCGCGCCCGGAGGAGGCGAGCGCCGTCCTGGACCTGGCCGACCGCGCCGGGGCGGCGGACGGTCATCCCCCGCTGTCGGACCAGACGCGCGTGCTGCTCGCCCGCGGCGGGCAGCTCTGGTGGGGGGCCACCCGGGGCCCGGACGGGGCGATCGACGGGGCGGCCGTGCTCGTGCCCGAGGGCACGGCGGCCGTGCTCGAGCTCGTCGTCGACCCGACCGCACGCCGCACCGGCCGGGGGACGGTCCTGGCCGACGCCGCGGCCGCCGCGGTCCGGGACCTGGCGCGGGAGGAGACCACGAGCGTCTGGGCCCACGGCATGCTCCCGGGGGCGGTCCGGCTCGCCCGGCGGCACGGCCTCGAGCCCGTCCGCGAGCTGCGCCGGATGCGCCTGTCGCACGCGGCGCTCGCGGCCCTGCCGGAGGTGCGGCTCGCCGACGGGGTGGCCCTGCGCGGCTTCGTCCCCGGCCAGGACGAGCAGGCCTGGCTGGACGTGAACGCCGCCGCCTTCGCGGACCACCCCGAACAGGGCAACCTGACCCGCGCCGACCTCGACGACCGCATGGCGGAGGACTGGTTCGACGCCGACGGCCTCCTGCTCGCCGCCCGCGAGGCGGACGGGCGGCTGCTCGGCTTCCACTGGACGAAGGTGGAGCCGGATGCCGGAGCCGACGGCCCGCGCGTCGGGGAGGTGTACGCCGTGGGCGTCTCCCCCGACGCCCAGGGCCTCGGCCTCGGCCGGGCCCTGACGCTGGCGGGGCTGCACCGGATGGCGGAACAGGGAGTCGACGTCGTGGACCTGTACGTGGACGCGGACAACACGGCCGCCGTCGCGCTCTACGCGTCCCTCGGCTTCGAGCTGTTCGCCGCCGACGCCCAGTACCGCCGCCCCTGAGACCCTCGGGCGGGGGCCGGCCGGGCACATCCCGGCGGCCTCGTATCCTGGTGAGGCCGGCCCCCGTGGGGTCGGCCACGCCCCGTGCCCTGCCCCAGCAGTCGTCGCGGCCGCCGCACCCCGAGAGGAACCCGCCCCATGCCCTCGTCCCACGCCGACCGCGTCGCCCGCTGGTCCACGGAGGACCGCGCCTCGGAAGGCCCCCGCGCCGAGGTGCTGGCCGCCGGCATGCTGCCGTGGCGCCGCGTGCCCGGCGGCCTCGAGGTGATGGTGATCCACCGGCCCCGCTACGACGACTGGTCGTGGCCCAAGGGCAAGCTCGATCCGGGTGAGACGCTGCCGGAGTGCGCGGTCCGCGAGCTGCGCGAGGAGGTCGGCCTGGAGCTGCGGCCGGGCATCCCGCTGTGCGTGACCGCGTACGAGGTGCCCGGCAAGCGGGGCGTACGTCAGAGCAAGGAGGTCTGGTACTGGGCCGCCGAGGTCGACGGCCAGCGCGCCCTCCCCGACGGCGACGAGGTGGACGAGGTCCGCTGGGTCGGGCCGGACGAGGCCCGGCGGCTGCTGACGAACGACTCGGATCACGAACCGCTCGACCTGCTGCTGCGTGCCGCCTCCCGGGGGCGCCTGCGGACCGTGCCGCTGCTGGTGCTGCGCCACGCCAAGGCCAAGCCCCGCTCCTCGTGGTCCCGCGCCGAGCAGGAGCGCCCGCTGGCGGCGACGGGCCGGCGGCAGGCGCTCGCCGTCGAGGGCCTCGTGTCGGCCTGGCGGCCGGAGCGGCTGGTCTCCTCCCCGTGGCGCCGCTGCGTGGAGACGCTGGCCCCGCTCGTGAAGTCCAGCCGGCTGCCGCTGAAGACCAAGGGCGCGTTCACGGAGACCACGGCCCGGGAGAAGCCCAAGAAGACCCGCAAGGTGATGGCCGAGCTCATGGGCCGCTCCCGGCCGCTGGTCGTGTGCACGCACCGGCCGGTGCTGCCGACCCTGTTCGAGGTGGTCGAGGACGCGGCCGCCGGCCAGGCGGACCGCGTGCTGCGGGCCCTGCCGACCGAGGATCCGTGGCTGCGGCCCGGCGCTGTGCTGGTGGCGCACCGCGCGCTCGACCTCGACGGCGACGTGGTGGCCGTCGAGGTCTACGACCCCTGGGACGACTGAGCCGCCCGCGCCGGCCTCGGCCCGCACGACCGGGCCACCGTTGAGCGGGCCCGCCCCCGGCCCTAGGCTCGGGTCATGGAGAACACCGCCGCCCAGAGCCAGCCCGAGAAGATCGTCCACGAGCGCCTCACGGTGACCCGGGACCCGGACCGTCAGCGCTTCGAGCTGCGCCAGGACGGGACCTTCATCGGGTTCCTCGGCTACGACCAGGAGACCGTGCGCGGCGCGGACGGCGAGGACACCGTGGTCCTGCGCCTGCAGCACACCATCATCGACGAGCAGTTTGGCCGCCGCGGTTATGCCCGCGCCCTCGTGACCATGGTCCTGGACCGGCTGCGCGCGGAGGGTGACCGGATCGTGCCCGAGTGCTCCTACGTGGAGGACTACCTGCGCCGCTACCCCGAGTACCAGGACATGGTCTTCCACGGCTGACCGGGGGCGGGGCCCTGCCCTGCCGGTACCCGCCTCCGCCGGGCCGTCGACGACGCTCAGCGCGTCCGCTCGGATCGCTAGAGTGGACCGGGTGAGCATCCCCACCCCCTACGAGGACCTCCTCGCCGACGTGATGGCCCACGGGGCCGTCAAGACGGACCGGACCGGCACGGGCACGCGCAGCGTGTTCGGCCGCCAGCTGCGCTTCGACCTGGCCGAGTCCTTCCCGCTGATCACGACCAAGCGCGTGCACTTCAAGTCGGTCGCGCTCGAGCTGCTGTGGTTCCTGCGCGGGGACTCGAACGTGCGGTGGCTCCAGGAGCGCGGCGTGCGGATCTGGAACGAGTGGGCGGACGAGGACGGCGAGCTCGGCCCCGTCTACGGCGTGCAGTGGCGCTCGTGGCCCACCCCGGACGGGGGCCACATCGACCAGATCGCCAAGGTCGTGGAGCAGATCCGGACGAACCCCGACTCGCGCCGGCACATCGTCACCGCGTGGAACCCCGCCGAGGTGGACGAGATGGCGTTGCCGCCGTGCCACGCGCTGTTCCAGTTCTACGTCTCCCCCGGTCAGGACGGCGCCCCCGGGCGGCTCTCATGCCAGCTCTACCAGCGCTCGGCGGACCTGTTCCTCGGCGTGCCGTTCAACATCGCCTCGTACGCGCTGCTCACGGTGATGGTCGCGCAGCAGACCGGGTTGACGCCCGGCGAGTTCGTGTGGACCGGCGGGGACGTGCACATCTACGCGAACCACGAGGAGCAGGTGCGCGAGCAGCTCTCCCGCGAGCCGTACCCGTACCCGCGGCTGCGGCTGCGGCGCACCCCCGCGTCGATCTTCGACTACGACTACGACGACTTCGAGGTCCTCGACTACCGTCACCACCCCACCATCACGGCGCCGATCGCCGTCTGAGCCGAGGATGCGCAGCGACCCCATGAGCCGGGCCACCCGTCCCACCGAGCCCGTGATCGCCATGATCTGGGCCCAGACCCCCGAGCGCGTCATCGGCCGCGACGGCACCATGCCGTGGCACGTCCCCGAGGACCTCGCCCACTTCCGGGCCCACACGCACGGCCACCCCGTGATCATGGGCCGGCGCACGTGGGAGTCGTTCCCGGCGCGCTTCCGCCCGCTGCCCGGGCGCACGAACATCGTGGTCTCCCGCACCCTGACGGCCACCGAGGAGGCCGGCGCGGAGCTGCGGGCCGCGGGCGCCGTCGTCGTGCCTGACTTCGGGGCGGCCCTGGCCGCCGCGGCCGAGGCCGACGGCTGTGACACCGTGTGGGTGATCGGCGGGGCGACGCTCTACGAGCAGGCCCTCGACGTGGCCTCGCGCGCCGAGGTGACCGTGATCGACGCCGACGTCGACGGCGACACGCACGCCCCGCTGCTCGACGCCCGCTGGCGGCGCACCGCCGTCGAGCCCGCCCCCGACGCGTGGCTGGACTCCGCCTCCGGCCCGCGCCACCGCTTCGAACGATGGGAACGCGACTGACATGGCCCCGACCGACTCCGACCAGCGTCTGCTCTCCCCGCAGGCGGTCTCGTTCCTCGCGCTCGTCGTCCTGCCCGTGCTGGCGTTCGTGTGCGCCGTGTTCGGGCTGATCCTCGTGCTGCAGGGCAAGACCATCGCCGGGCTGGTGTTCCTGCTCGTGCTGACCCAGGTGTTCGCCGTGGGCGGTCTCATCGCGTGGAACAAGCGGAAGCGCGCGCAGCAGGGCCGCTAGCCTGGAGGGCATGACTTCCGCTGCCCCCGCATCTGTGAACGCCCCCGACGCGGCCGCCGTGCCCACCGTGGGCCTGGTCGGCTGGCGCGGCATGGTGGGGTCCGTCCTCCTGCAGCGCATGGCCGAGGAGGGCGACTTCGCCCGTATCCATCCCGTCTTCTTCTCCACGTCCAACGCCGGCGGTCCCGCGCCCGTGCTCGAGGGCATGGCCGGTGACCCGGGCGTGCTCCAGGACGCGTACGACGTGGACGCGCTCAAGGCCCTGCCCGTGATCCTCACCGCGCAGGGCGGGGACTACACGCAGGCCGTGTACCCGAAGCTGCGCGCCGCCGGCTGGGACGGCATCTGGATCGACGCCGCCTCCACCCTGCGCATGGCGGACACCTCCGTGATCGCACTGGATCCCGTGAACCGCGGCGTGATCGACGCCGCCCTGGCGAACGGGACGAAGGACTTCATCGGCGGCAACTGCACCGTCTCCTGCATGCTCATGGGCCTCGGTGGCCTGTTCAAGGCGGGCCTGGTCGAGTGGGGCACCGCCATGACCTACCAGGCGGCCTCCGGCGGCGGTGCCCGGCACATGCGCGAGCTGCTCACCCAGTACGCCGAGCTGGGCGGCGCGGTGCGGGCCGAGCTGGCCGATCCGGCGTCGGCGATCCTCGAGATCGACCGCAAGGTGATCGAGCTGCAGCGCGACGGCCTGGACTCGACGCAGTTCGGCGTGCCGCTGGGCGGCTCGCTGATCCCCTGGATCGACTCCGACCTGGGCGACGGCGTCTCCCGCGAGGAGCGCAAGGCCTACGACGAGACCAACAAGGTGCTCGGACTGACCGGGGCGGACCGGATCCCGTTCGACTCGCTGTGCGTGCGGATCGGCGCGATGCGCTCCCACTCGCAGGCCCTCACCCTCAAGCTCACCCGGGACGTGCCGCTGGACGAGGTCGAGCAGATCATCGCCGCGGACAACGAGTGGGTGCAGGTGGTGCCGAACACCAAGGAGGCCACGGTCACCGACCTGACCCCGATCGCCGCGACCGGCACCCTGCAGATCCCCGTCGGCCGGCTGCGCAAGCTCAACATGGGTCCCGAGTACCTCTCGGCGTTCACCGTCGGCGACCAGCTGCTGTGGGGTGCGGCCGAGCCCGTGCGTCGCATGCTGATGATCGCCACCGGCAACCTCTGAGCCGCGACGCCGGCGCCGCGGCGCGCGCGGGGACCCGGCCCCGCACCGGACCCCGGACCCGGCTCCCGTTTTCGTTCGGGAAACGGCGGGTGTTCGGGCGTTGTCGTTCGGGAAACGGCGCCCGCGCCGCCAAGGCGCGCCGTTTCCCGAACGAAAGCACTCCTGGCGGCGCCGTTTCCCGAACGAAAGCACTCCTGGGGGCGCCGTTTCCCGAACGAAAGTGAGGGGTCAGAGGCTGGTGCCGATGATCATCGGCTCGGGGTGCAGCTCGACGCCGAAGCGTTCGCGCACGCCGTCGCGCACGGTGCGCGCGACCGTCAGGACGTCCTCGGTGGTCGCGTCGCCGCGGTTGGTCATGGCGAGGGTGTGCTTCGTGGACACCGACGCGCGGCCCCCGGCCAGGCCGGTGCCGTCGGCTCCGCGGCCGTCCGGCCCGCCCTCGCGGGGGGCGACCTCGGGCAGCCCGAAGCCCTTCGCGAAGCCCGCGCGATCGATCAGCCAGGCCGCCGAGAGCTTCACGAGCGGCGTCCCGTCCTCGGCCTGGCCGGCGGCGAACGCCGGGGCGCCGTCGGGCAGGGAGGCCCGCACGGACGCGGGCACGATCGGGTTCGTGAAGTAGCTGCCCGTGGACCACGTGTCCGGGTCCGCCGGATCGGACACCATCCCCTTGGCGGCGCGCAGGGCCAGCACCTCGCGGCGGACCACCGCGAGCGGGGCATGGGCGCCCTCCTCGACGTCGAGCGCGGCCGCCAGCTGCCCGTAGCGGACCGGCGCCGTCGGCTCGGCGTCGGAGGAGGCGCGACGCAGCCGCAGGTCGATCGAGAGCACGATCCACCGGGGACTCGGCGCGCCGGTCTCCAGCATGGAGCGCTTGATCACGGAGTCGCGGTAGCCGAAGCGCAGGTCCGCGGGCGTCAGCTCGACGACGTCGCCCGCCTCCCGGTCCCACGCGCGCAGGGCGACGAGCACCTGCGAGACGTCCGCGCCGTACGCGCCGACGTTCTGCACGGGCGTCGCGCCGGCCGAGCCCGGGATGCCCGAGAGCGCCTCGATCCCGCCGAGCCCGTGCGCCACGGTCCATGCGACGGCGTCGTCCCACGGGTGGCCCGCCGCGATCCGCACGACGACGGCCTCCCCCTCGTGGTCCGCGGACCGGGCCCCGTCGCCGGCGGGCGGCGTCTCGCCCTCGCCGGGCAGCGGCCCGTCCAGCACGTGGATGCCCTCGAAGGCCAGCCGCACGACGGTGCCGGGGAAGCCGGCGTCCGCCATGAGGGTGTTGGAACCGCCGCCGAGGACGAACAGGGGCTCGCCCGCCGCGTCGGCGGCGCGCACGGCCTCGATCGCCTCGGCCTCGGTGCGCGCGGTGACCCACGCGCGCGCAGGCCCGCCGACGCGGGTGGTGGTGTGGTCCGCCAGCCGCTCGCTCACGCGCTCTCCCCCGCGGGGTCGGCCAGACGGACCACGGCCTGCGCCTTGGTCAGCACGCGCGGCTTCGCCGCGTCCGGGTTGGTGACGTTCAGGTCGATCCGCACGGTCCCGGCGGCCTCGTCCACGGCGCCGACCGTGCCGACGACCTCGAGCGTGGCGCCGGGGACGGGCGCGCCGTCGTCGTCCGTGCGCCCCGTGGTGTCCGCGACGGGCACCATGCCGGTGAAGCGGGTCTGGTAGTCGACGACGGCGCCCGGGTCGCCCGCCCAGTCCGAGACGAGCTGCACGGCCGCGCCCATGGTGAGCATCCCGTGGGCGATGACGCCGGGCAGGCCGACGTGCTCGGCGAACGACGGGGACCAGTGGATCGGGTTGCGGTCGCCGGAGGCACCCGCGTAGGCCACGAGGTCGGCGCGGGTGAACGTGACGGTGCGCGTGCCGACCACCTCGCCCCGGGCGAGGTCGGACAGGCGGGGGGCGGTGCTCATCAGGACTCCTCTCCCCGGACCAGCAGGGTGGACGTGACGGTGGAGACGGCCGCGCCGTCCAGATCTGCGATCTCGGTGACGGTGGTGACCATGCGGTTGCCGCCGAGGGACTTCACGGCCTCGACCCGCACGGTCGCCACGACCTCGTCCCCGGCCACCAGCGGGCGGTGGTGGACGAAGCGCTCGTCCGCGTGGACCACGCGCGAGAAGTCGATGCCCAGCTCGGGATCGGCGACGACGGCGGCCTCGGCGCGCTGGGCGATGACGACGGCGAAGGTCGGGGGGGCGACCAGGTCGGCGTGTCCCAGGGCCCGGGCGGCCGCGACGTCGTGGTGCGCGGGATGCTGGGCCTGCACGGCCTCGGCGAAGCCGCGGACCGCCTCACGACCGACCTGGAAGGGGGGCGCGGGCGGATAGCTCCGCCCGGCGACGTCGGGGTTCACGCTCAACTCGGGCCTCCTGCGGGACGGTTCTCGACTGCCGTCCAGCCTAACGGCCGGGGCGCCGCTCCCCCTGCCGGCGGGCGGCCTGGCGGAAGCGCACGAGCTGAGCGGACAGGTGAACGGCGACGCCCGCGCCGAGCACGCCCAGGGCGGTCCCGGAGACGGCGAGGCGTCCGGTGGTGCCGCCGACGACCGCCAGCACGATGCCCACGAGGAACAGCGCGGAGCCGGTCAGCACGAGGGTCCGGTACAGCCGGGAGCCGTGCTCCCACGGGGAGACGAAGCCGCGGGGCGCGGCGGTGCCGCGGGTGGGCTGGTGGGCGGGGCGACGCGTGGACATGCCCGCCAGGCTACCGGGGCGACGGACGGGCCCCGGAACGCGAAAGGACCCGGCCCCTCCGAGGAGGTGACCGGGTCCGTCCGATTCCGTAGCGGCGGGGGGACTCGATCCCCCGACCTCACGATTATGAGTCGTGCGCTCTAACCAGCTGAGCTACGCCGCCACGACACGAGAACGCCCGCACTCACGGTTTTCACGCCGCGAGGGCGGGCTCTCATGTCAGAGCCCCGACCGGGAATCGATCCCGGGACCTCCATCTTACCAAGATGGCGCTCTACCACTGAGCTATCGGGGCAACGAGGTGAGACTCTACCAGGGCCCCGGGGCCGATGCAAAATCGGCCCCGGTCACGGCCTCCGGCGGGGTCGGCACCCCGGCGGAATCAGCGGCGGGCGCCCCGATCCGAGCGCTCCTGGGTGCCCCAGCGGGGCTTGCGGCCGCCGGGGCGTCCCCTGCGGTCGCCACGGAAGCTGCGGTCGTCCCGGTCCTTGCGGAAGCCGCCACGATCCTCGCGGGAGCCGCGGTCGTCCCGGTCCTTGCGGTACCCGCCGCGCTGGCCGCCGTCGCGGTCCCCGCGGAAGCCGCCGCGCTCGCCGCGCTCGCCGCGGTCCTTGCGGAAGCCGCCGCGGCGCTCACCGCGGTCCTCGCCGTCGCGCTCGGCGCGGGTCGGGCGGCCGGTGTCCTTGCGCAGGCCGAGGCGACGGCCGTTGATCTCGGCGTTGGCCGCGGCCTCGAGCTGGGCCGAGGTCAGGTCTGCCGGCAGCTCGACGAGCGAGTGGTTGCCACGCAGGTCGATCGCGCCGATGGCCGAGGCGGGCAGGCCCACCTCGTTCGCCAGCGCGCCCACGATGTTGCCCGGCCGCACACGGTCCTGGTGGCCGACGGCGATCCAGTACGTCACGTTGCCGGCCGCGGGCTCCCGGGCCGGGCCACGCGAGCCGCGGCCGTCACTCGTGCCGCGCTCACGGCCGCCGTCGCGCCCACCCTCGCGGCCGCCGTCGCGGTCCTTGCGGCCGCGGGCGCCGCCGAACGGGATCTCCTGCTCGCGGGCCAGCAGCGGGCGGCCGCCCTGGGCCATCATGCCCAGTGCGGCGGCCACGCGCGCCGGCTCGGCCTCGTGCTCGTCGACGTACGCGGCGACGATCTCGCCGAACACCGCCAGCTCCTCCTCCGAGGCGCGCTCGAGGGTGCGGGTGATGCCGTCGGCGAAGCGACGCTTGCGGGCCGCGTTGACGTCGGCGACGGAGGGCACGGCCATCTCCTCGACCTGCTGGCGGGTGGTCCGCTCGATCTGCTTGAGCAGGAAGCGCTCACGCGGGGTCATGAAGAGCACGGCGTCGCCCTGTCGGCCGGCGCGGCCGGTGCGGCCGATGCGGTGCACGTAGGACTCGGCGTCCTGCGGGATGTCGTAGTTGACCACGTGCGAGATGCGCTCGACGTCCAGGCCGCGGGCGGCGACGTCGGTGGCCACGAGGATGTCCACGCGGCCGGCCTTCAGGTCCTCCACGGTCTTCTCGCGCTGCTTCTGGGCGATGTCGCCGGAGATGGCCACGGCCTTGAACCCGGCGCGCGTGAGCTTCTGGGCGAGCTCCTCGGTGCCGGCACGGGTGCGCACGAAGGCGATGACGCCGTCGTGCTCCTCGGTCTCGAGGATCCGGCTCAGGGCCTCGAACTTCCACTGGTGGCCCACCTGCAGGTAGCGCTGGCGGATCGTGGCGGACGTCGTCGACTGACGGGCGACGGCCACCTCCTCCGGGGCGTTCAGGTACTGGGCGGAGATGCGACGGATGGCCGGGGGCATGGTGGCGGAGAACAGGGCGGTCTGCTTCGTGTCCGGGGTGGAGGCGAGGATGCGGTCCACCTCCTCCGCGAAGCCCATGCGCAGCATCTCGTCCGCCTCGTCCAGCACGAGGGTCTGCAGGTCGGAGAGGTCCAGCGAGCCGCGCTCGAGGTGGTCGATCACGCGGCCCGGCGTGCCGACGACGACCTGCGCACCCCGACGCAGTCCGGCCAGCTGCGGGCCGTACGGGGAGCCGCCGTAGACGGCGAGCACGGAGACGTCGTCGAGGTGCTTGGCGTAGCTGTCGAAGGCGTCGGCCACTTGGAGGGCGAGCTCGCGGGTCGGGGCGAGGACGAGCACCTGCGGGGTGTCCGCGCGCCCGGTCACGTCCGTGGTCTCGGCGAGGCGGGACAGGGCCGGCAGCGCGAACGCGCCGGTCTTGCCGGTGCCGGTCTGGGCCAGGCCCACGACGTCGCGGCCGTCCAGCAGCAGCGGGATGGTCGCCTCCTGGATCGGCGAGGGGCGGGTGTAGCCCAGGTCCTCGACGGCGGCCAGCACGCGGGCGTCCAGGCCGAGGTCCAGGAAGGTGGGGCCGGCGGGCTCGGCCGGGGCCTCGGGGGCGGCGGGCTCGGCGGCGTCGACCTGCGGGACGGTCCCGGTGGCCTCCAGCTCCGCCCCGGCGAGCTCGGGGGCGACGGTCTCGGCCTCGGGGGCGGTCTCCACGGGCGCGGCGGTCGGGGCCTCGGCGGTGGTCTGGGGATCGAGGATGTCGGACATGGGTCCTCCTGTGGGGATGCGCGGGCGCACGCCGGAGGACGTCGGTCGCGGGTCGACGTCGTGGGGCGCAGGGGCCAGCTGGGTCAGATGATTCCGTCCACCCGGCAGCCCCCGAGGGCCACGACGTTCGTGGCCCGCACACACATCTGCACAGACATCTGCAGTCCGGCGTGGCACACGCGTCCACGCTCACTCATCACAGGGGGAGAGACCGGATCCGGTCCGCCCAGTCTACGCCACCGGACCCCGGGCCGGGCTGTGCCCTCGGACACCCCGGTCGCTCACCGGCCGGGACGATAGGCTCGGCACGTGCCCCAGAACAGCGAAGACCGCCCCCTCGCCCGCGGACTCGGCCGGGCCGCCGGCCGCGCCGCCCAGTCCTTCCGGGAGAGTCAGCGGGCCGACGACGCACGGCTGCGCGCCGTGCGCGCCCGCCTCACCGCCGAGGACGAGGAGCGCCTGGAACGGCGCCGCGCGGACCGCGAGCGCGACCTGGCCGAGCGGGACGCGGCCGAGTCCGACGCCGGCCTCGTCCACCCGCTCCTGAAGGTCGCGCGCATCTACTGGCTCGCGGTCACCGTGGTGCTGGTCGGCATCGCGGGCGCGTTCATCTGGAACGGGGCCCGCGCACAGGACAGCGGCGAGCCCGTCATCGATCCGCTCACCGGCATGGAGTCGGTGGGCGTGCTGGGCGGCGCGACGGGGCAGTTCACGATGGGCACCGCCGTCGGCCTGCTGGCCGCGGCGTCCCTGTGGGGCTGGATCGGTCTGCTGCGCCGCCGTCGCTCGGCGATCGGGACCCTGACGTTCATCGCCGTCCTGCTGGCCGCCCCCGCGTTCCTGCGGGCCAACGGCCTGCTGATCATCCTCGCCGTCGTGATGCTCCTGGGCGCCGCGCTCGTCTGGCTGCCACCCGTGCGCTCGCGCCTGCGGCGCTGAACCCGCGCGTCCCGCCCACGCCGCCGGGCGGCGGCGCCGCTCAGTCCTCCGCGGGACGGGCGGAGGCGACGACGGGCCGGGCCGTGGCGAGGTCGTACTCCATGACCTGACGGCCGCCGATCCACACGCTCAGGGCCCGCTGCATGACATCGAGCGGGTCGCCGGACCAGAGCACGAGGTCGGCGTCCTTGCCCACCTCGAGGGAGCCGATGCGGTCGTCCAACCCCAGCACGCGCGCGGGATGGAGGGTGATGGCGCGCAGAGCGGTCTCCCGGTCCAGGCCCTCCTTCACCGACAGCGCGGCCTGGTAGACGAGGAAGTCGATGGGCACCACCGGGTGGTCGGTGATGATGCTGATCTCGACGCCGGCCCGCGCCAGACGCCCCGGGTTGCGCATCGAGCGACCCCGCAGCTCCGGCTTGGACTTGGTGGTGAACAGCGGGCCGATCAGCACCGGCACGCCGCGGGCCGCGAGCTGGTCGGCCAGCGGGTGCGCCTCGGTGCCGTGGTCCAGGACGAGGTCGTAGCCGAACTCGTCGGCCAGGCGCAGGGCGGTGGCGACGTCGTCGGTGCGGTGGCAGTGCTGGCGCCAGGGGATCGTGCGCTCCAGGACGAGGGCGAGGGCGTCGAGGTGGGGGTCGCGGGTGAAGGGCTTGTCCTCGCGTTCGGCCTCCGCGCGGCGGGCCATGTAGCCCTGCGCCCGCAGGAACGCCTCGCGGATCACGAGGGCGGTGCCCAGCCGCGTGGACGGGGTGCGGCCCTTCTCCTTGTAGACGTTCTTGGGGTTCTCGCCGAGGGCGGACTTCACGCCCGAGGGACTGCGCAGCACCATCTCGTCCACGGTGCGTCCGTGGGTGTGCAGCGCCACCGCCTGGCCGCCGATCGGGTTGCCCGAGCCGGGGTTGACGTTCACGGTGGTCACCCCGCCGGCCAGGGCGTCCTTCCAGCCCGGCTCGTTCGGGTCGACGGCGTCGATCGCCCGCACCCCGGCCATCACCGGGTCCGTCATCTCGTTGACGTCCGCGGTCGCCCCGACCTCGCCCTCGGCGTGCATGCCGAGGTGGACGTGGGCATCCACGAAGCCGGGCAGCAGCCAGCGGCCCTCGCAGTCCACGACGTCGGCGCCGTCGGGTGCCTGGACGTCGGGGCCGAGCGCGGTGATCCGGCCGTCCTCGACGAGCAGGGCGCCGTCGAACGGCTCGGCGGCGACGGGGACGACGTGGGCGTTGACGAAGGCGGTGAGGGTCATGCCCGTCACACTACGCCGCCCCGTGCTCCCCACCCGTGCGCTAGACCTCTGGCGGACGTCGGCGGGTCAGAGGCTGCCCAGAGCCCGCTCCAGGTCCGCCACGAGGTCCTCGGCGTCCTCGATGCCCACCGACAGGCGCAGCAGGTCGTCCGGCACGGCCAGCTCCGTGCCGGCCACGGACGCGTGGGTCATCTCCGCCGGGTAGTTCATCAGCGACTCGATGCCGCCCAGGGACTCGGCGAGCTGGAACAGGCGGGTCGACTCGGCCACGCGGCGGGCCGCCGCGGCGCCGCCGGACAGGCGCAGCGAGACCATGCCGCCGAAACCGCGCATCTGCCGCTGCGCGAGCTCATGGCCGGGGTGGTCCGGCAGCCCCGGGTAGAGCACCTGGGAGACCTCGGCGCGGCCGGTGAGCCACTCGGCGACCGCCTGGGCGTTGGCCTGGTGACGGTCCATGCGCACCCCGAGCGTCTTGAGGCCGCGCGTGGTCAGGTACGCGTCCATGGGCCCGTTCACGGCCCCCGCCGCGAACTGCTGGAACTTCACCTGCTCGGCGAGTGCGGCGTCCGGGATCACGAGCGCCCCGCCGATCACGTCCGAGTGGCCGCCGATGTACTTCGTGGTGGAGTGCACCACCACGTCCGCGCCGAGGGCGATCGGGGACTGCAGGTACGGCGTCGCGAAGGTGTTGTCCACCACGAGCAGGGCGCCGTGCGCGTGGGCCGCCTCGGCGACCGCGGCGACGTCGGAGATCTTCATCATCGGGTTCGACGGGGTCTCCAGCCACACCATGACCGGCCCCGCGGCGGCGGCGCGCTCGACGGCGGCGGCGACCTGCTCGGCGTCCCCCATGTCCACGACGACGTGCTCCACGCCCCACGGGGCGAGCACGCGGGAGATGAGGCGGTAGGAGCCGCCGTACACGTCGTTGCCGAGCACGATCGTCATGCCCGGCCGGCCCGCGCCCATGATCAGCGCGGTCTCCGCGGCCAGGCCGGAGGCGAACGTGAGGCCGGTGGCCCGGGGGGCGCCGGACTCGTCGACGCCGGCCTCGAGCGCGGCCAGCTGCTCCTGCAGCGCGTCCCGGGTGGGGTTGGTGCCGCGGCCGTAGTCGTAGCCGCGCCGCAGCTCGCCGACGGCCGTGGGCGCGTAGGTGCTCGAGAGGTGGATCGGCGGGACGACGGCGCCGAACACCTCGTCCAGGTGCTGGCCCGCGTGCACGGCGCGCGTGCCGAAGCCTCCCCCCTGGGGGTGGGCGGCGGCGTCTTCGGCGCCGGTGTCGGGGGTGGTGGCGTGCGGGTCCTCGTGGACGTTCTGCTCGGTCATCTCGGGAGCCTCCTCGGAGAGATCGGGTCGGGTGGGGCGGGCGCGGCCGGTGCGGCCGGCCTCAGGCGGTGACGTGGGCGAGGACGTCGTGCAGGGTGACGACGCCCTGGACGCGGCCGGCCTCGAGCACCAGCAGCACGGGGTCCTGGGCGAGGCGCCGGGCCACGGCGCGCAGCGGGGTGCGCGCCCCCAGGCAGGGCAGCACGGGGCCCATGACGTCGGCCACGGGGGTCTGCGCGGTGGCCCGCCCCTCGGCGAGGGCGTCCGCGAGCGCGGCGGAGGAGACGGTGCCGCGGACCTCGCCGATCCGCAGGTCGTGCCGGGGCTCGAGGATCACGGGCAGGGCGTCGACGCCGTACCGGTTCATGGTCGCCACGGCGTCCGCCACCGAGGTGGTCGGGGCCGCGGTGACGAGGGTGGGCACGGAGCCCGGGAACAGGTCGGCCTTCTCGGTCAGCAGCTCCCCCGCCGTCGCGGACCAGCGGTCGGCCTCGGCGGGGGCGCCCGCGCGGGTCGCCGGCTCGGCGTCGGCGTGCTCGAGCACCTCGACGGGCGTGCCGGCCCCGCCGGCGGCCCCCGTGGCGCCGTCGTCGTCCATCTGCGGGACCGCCGAGCGGGTGCGCCCGCGCGCCCACGCCGGCAGCACGGTCTCGCGGACGTCGTAGTCGAAGCCGCGCTCGTCCATCCACGGGTCGTTGAAGATCTTGGCGAGGTAGCCGCGGCCCGAGTCGGGCAGCACGATCACCATGACGTCCTCCGGGCCGAGCTCGCGGGCGGCGCGCAGGCCGGCGACGACGGCCAGACCGGAGGAGCCGCCCACGAGCAGGCCCTCCTCGGCGGCGAGGCGGCGGGTCATGGCCAGGGCCTCGGCGTCCTCGACGGCGATGACCTCGTCCGGGACCGCGGGGTCGTAGTTGTCCACCCACATGTCCTCGCCGACACCCTCGACGAAGTAGGGCCGGCCGGCGCCGCCGGAGTACACCGAGCCGCTGGGGTCCGCGCCGATCACGCGGACCGGACCGGACGGGCGGTCCGCCGAGACCTCCTTGAGGTAGCGGCCGGTGCCCGTGATGGTGCCGCCCGTGCCGGCGCCCATCACGACGTGGGTGACGCGGCCGGCCGTGTCCTCCCAGATCTCGGGGCCGGTGGTCTCGTAGTGGGAGGCCGGGGCGGCGGGGTTGAAGAACTGGTTGGGCTGATAGGCCCCGGGGATCTCCCGCACGAGGCGGTCGGCGACCCCGTAGTAGGACTCCTCGGACGTCGGGTCCACGGCGGTGGGCGTGACGACGAGCTCGGCGCCGTACGCGCTGAGCACGTCCCGCTTCTCCTGACCCACCTTGTCCGGGGTGACGAACACGGTGCGGTAGCCCTTGAGCTGCGAGACCAGGGCCAGCCCCACGCCCGTGTTGCCCGAGGTGGGCTCCACGACGGTGCCGCCCGGGCCGAGCAGGCCCTCGCGCTCGGCCTCCTCGATCATCTTCAGCGCGATGCGGTCCTTCACGGAGCCGCCGGGGTTCAGGTACTCGACCTTCACCAGGACGGTGGCCTCGATGCCCTCCGTCACGGAGTGCAGCTTCACGAGCGGGGTGTGCCCGATCAGCTCGAGGACGTTCTCGGCGTACTGCATGGGCTGCGCAGGGGTGGGCGCGGGGGTCTTTTCACTCACGCACCCCACGCTACGCCAGGGGCCGGACGCCGAAGGAGGGCTCCGGACACGCGGGGCAACGCCCGGCGTGCGCGCCGTCACGGCCGACGTCGTCCTGTCCGGGCCCGGGTGTACGGTGCGGGCATGACCGCCCCGGACGCCGAGCGCCGCGTGCGCGTGCCCGTCCCCGTGGACGTCGCGCTCACCCTGCGCCCCCTGCAGCGCGGTGCGGCCGACCCCACGGTCCGCGCCACACCGCAGGGCGTCTGGCTCACTCTGCGCTCCCCCGCCCCGGACGTGGCGTCGGACGGCCCGGGCCGGCCGACGTCGTTGCTGGTCTCCGGCGTCCGGGAGGCCGCAGGGGGCGGCACCGCGGTGACGGCCCGCGCGTGGGGCGCGGGCGCGAGCGCCGCCGTCGCCGGCGTGGAACGCCTGCTCGGCCTGCACGACGACGGCTGGGACGCCTTCGACGCCCTGCTGCGGCCGGACTCCGGCGCGCCCGCGCTGCCGCCGCACGTGCGCGAGGCGCGGCGGATGCGGGCCGGGCTGCGGCTGCCGGCGGCGGGCGCGCTGTCCCGGCAGCTGCTCACCGCCGTGCTCGAGCAGAAGGTCACCCACGACCAGGCGCGGCACGGCTGGCGCACCCTCGTGCGGCTGGCCGCCCGGATCGACGACGACGGGCCCGCCCCCGGCCCGGTGCCGCCGGGGATGCTGCCGCCGCCGACCCCGGCCGCCGTCCTGCGGATCCCCTCGTGGGACTGGCATGCGCGGGCCTGGGTGCAGCCCTCCCAGTCGCGGACCATGCTGGAGGTCGCCCGGCGGGCCGCGAGCATCGACCGGCTCGGCGACGCGGTCGCCCCCGGGGACACGGCCGGGGTGGCCGCGCTGGCCCGGCGCCTGGAGTCGGTGCCCGGGATCGGGCCGTGGACCACGGCCGAGGCGCTGCAGCGCAGCCACGGGGCGGCGGACCTCGTCTCCGTGGGCGACTACCACCTGGCGCAGTACGTGGGGCAGGTCCTCACGGGACGCCGGACCGACGACGCCGGGATGCTCCGCCTGCTCGCGCCATGGGCCGGGCACCGGCAGCGGGTGGTGCGGATGATCGGGCTCTCCGGAGAGCGCAAGCAGGCGTTCGGGCCCAAGCTCGCCCCGGCCGACCACCGCGCCCACTGACGCGACGCCGGGCCGGCCGAGGCCGTGCCGGCGCGTCCGCGCGACCCCTCCGCTCCTGCACAGGCCGCTGCTCCCGGCGTGTCCTCCCCAGCCCCGGCCGGGTCCGGCCGGCCGCCCGCCCCGGGTTCCTAGCGTGGGCGATGCCGCTCCGACCGGTGCGGCGCCGCCGGGACCCTGATGAGTCCCCACCCGGGAGGAGACCGCCATGACCACCGCCTTCGAGCCCCGCCCGCACACCGCCGCCGCCCCGCGCGAACCCGACCCGCACGGCCCCGGCACGCCCGGCTCCCTGCGTCCGGGCGAGCGCGGCTCCGTGCTCATCGTGACCCGCCACCCCGACCCGGACGAGGCCATGCGGCACGCGATGGCCTGGATCACCGCCTTCGAGGAGGACTGCGGCCTCGTGCTGGACACGGACGAGACCGCGCTCTACGCCGTCGGCCGAGCGGGCGACCTGGGTGAAGCCCTGCGTCGCGGCCCCCTGGTCCACGAGGACGGCAGCCCCGCCGACACCTCCGCGTTCGTGGACGCGGTGCTCGCGGACGGCACGTGGCGCCTGCGCGACGCCGACCCGCGGGCGTGGTCGACCACGTACCGTGCCACGATCCTGGGCGCCGCCCCCGAGGCGGTCTGCACCATCTGGGACGTGTTCCCGCTGCCCGCCGCCTGAGGGTGACGGTCGTCGTCAGCCCGCACCCTGGGCGTGGGCCTGGGCGTGGGCCTGGGCCTGGACGACCTTCGCGCCCTCTTCGCGCAGCTCGACCTTGCGGACCTTGCCGGAGACGGTCATGGGGAAGGCGTCGAGCACGCGGACGTAGGCCGGGATCTTGAAGTGCGCGATCCGGCCCGTGGCGAACTCGCGGACGGCGTCCACGGTGAGCGGCTCGACGCCGTCCTTCATGATCACGCAGGCCATGAGCTGCTCGCCGTACTTCTCGTCCGGCACGCCCACCACCTGGACGTCCTGGATGTCCGGGTGGGTGTAGAGGAACTCCTCCACCTCGCGCGGGGAGATGTTCTCGCCGCCGCGGATCACGAGGTCCTTGATGCGGCCCTCGATGCGCACGGAGCCGTCCTCGTCCATGGAGGCGAGGTCGCCGGAGTGCATCCAGCCGTCGGCGTCCAGCACCTCGGCGGTCTTCTCGGGGGCGTCCCAGTAGCCGAGCATCACGGAGTAGCCGCGGGTGCACAGCTCGCCCGTGGCCCCGCGCGGGACGACCTCACCGGTGGCGGGGTCCACGATCTTCGTCTCCACGTGGGGCATGGTGCGGCCGACGGTCTGGGTGCGCACCTCCAGGGAGTCGTCGCGGCGGGTCATGGTGGACACGGGCGCGGTCTCCGTCATGCCGTAGCAGATGGCGACCTCGGACATGTGGAACCGGTCGATGACCTTCTTCATCACCTCGACGGGGCACGTGGAGCCGGCCATCACGCCGGTGCGCAGCGTCGTCAGGTCCAGCTCGTCCGCCTCGGGCCGGGCGAGCATGGCGATGAACATCGCCGGCACGCCGTACAGGCTCGTCGCGCCGGTGGCGGCCACGGCCCGCAGCGCCGAGACCGGCTCGAAGCTGCGCGCCGGGATGACGGCGAGCGAGCCGTGGGAGACGGTGGCGATCACGCCGATCACCATGCCGAAGCAGTGGAAGAACGGCACCGGGATCACCACGGTGTCCTCCTCCGTGTAGCCCAGCAGCTCGCCGATGTGGAAGCCGTTGTTCAGCACGTTGCGATGCGTCAGCGTGACGCCCTTGGGGAAGCCGGTGGTGCCCGAGGTGTACTGCAGGTTCACGGGGTCCGCCGGCCGGGTGGCGGCCTCGCGCGCGGCCAGGTCCTCGTCCGAGACCCGCGCGGCCCCGGCCAGGAAGGCGGCCCACGTGCCCTCGGCCACGGGATCGGCGGCGTGCCGGCCGGCCACGTCACCGTCCTGCACGTGGGCGTAGGCGTCCTCGCCGCTCCCGGCCGGCAGCATGATCAGCTGCCGCAGGTGCGGCGCCGACTCACGGGCCACGGCCCGCGCGGTGGCGGGCGGGTCCATGCGTGCGTCCGCGCAGGCCACCACCAGCCCGCGCATGTCGCACTGCTCGACCACGTACGTCAGCTCGTGGGCGCGGTACGCCGGGTTGAGGTTCACGAGGATGACGCCGGCGCGTGCCGCGCCGTAGAGCAGCGAGACCCACTCGGCGACGTTGGGGCTCCACATCCCGATCCGGTCCCCCGCCTCGTAGCCCGCAGCCATGAGCGCCTTGGCCACCGTCACGGACTCCTCCCGCAGCTGCCCGTAGGTCCAGGTGCGTCCGGTGGCAGGGTCCCCGTCCGGTCCACACTCCAGGAGGGCGGCGCGGTCGGCGAACCGGCGGGCGGTGTCGTCGAGGTTCTGGGCCAGGGTCTGCTCGAGCAGCTCGACGTCGGTCGGTCCCTGGGTGAAGGACTCGGGGGCGGTGGACTCGGTCATCGGGCGCTCCTCGCGGACGGTCGGGCGACGCCGCACGGCGTCACGATGCACGGCCGTGCCGCCGCCGGACCGCGGAGGGCATCGGGTGTGACACGGACCACAGGCAGGCTACGTCGCCTGGCGGGAGGCCGCCACCTCCCGGGGCGGGGACGCGGGGTGTGCCACGGCCCCGGACGGCAGAAGACCCCGGGACCGTACGGTCCCGGGGTCTTCGTTCCGGTGGCAGATACTGGATTCGAACCAGTGAAGGCAGTGCCAGCTGATTTACAGTCAGCCCCCTTTGGCCGCTCGGGAAATCTGCCGTGCCACCCGGCGGCTGCCGGACGTCTCGAGGACGACCGCACCGGTCGGGCGAGAGTCCACTGTACAGCATCTCCGCGCCACGCCGCCAATCGGCCCGGGACCGCGTCCGTCGTCCCCGGTAGGCTGGCCCGCAGAGCGCTCCGCGCGGCCCCGCAGTGGCCGTCGACGACGGGCGCGCCCCGTCCGCAGACCCTGAAGGAGAGCACCCGTGGCCAGCGATTCCACGTTCGACGTCGTCAGCAAGGTGGACAGCCAGGAGGTGTCCAACGCCCTGAACCAGGCGCAGAAGGAGATCGCCCAGCGCTACGACTTCAAGGGCGTCGGCGCCGAGATCGACTTCTCCGGCGAGAAGATCCTCATGAAGGCCTCCTCCGAGGAGCGCGTCAAGGCCGTCAAGGACGTGTTCGAGTCCAAGCTCGTCAAGCGCGGCATCTCCCTCAAGTCCCTCGACGCCGGCGCCCCGTTCGCCTCCGGCAAGGAGTACCGCATCGAGGCGACCATGAAGGAGGGCATCGACCAGCCCACCGCGAAGAAGATCACCAAGCTGATCCGCGACGAGGGCCCCAAGTCCGTCAAGGCCCAGATCCAGGGGGACGAGCTGCGCGTGTCCTCCAAGTCCCGCGACGACCTGCAGTCGGTCATCGCGATGCTCAAGGACTTCGAGGACGCGGACCTGCAGTTCGTGAACTTCCGCTGATCCGCACGCCGTCTCCCCTCCGAGCCCACCAGGAGTCCCCATGCTGTACCTGATCGACCCTCGCGGGGCCGTGTGGTCCGCCGACACCACGATCGGCCGGGCGCGGGCCCGGGCCCGCGTGGACGGCCGCCCGGTCGACGACCTGAAGTTCACCAAGGCCGCCATGCTCCTGACCTTCGAGGACCATGTGGACCTCGCGCTGCGTCACGGCATCGCCGCCCCGCGCGGCCTCCTCCTCGACCACGGGTTCGTGGCCCAGGTGCTCGCCCCCGCGAACCTGAAGGCCCAGCGCGCCAACCAGGACGCGATCGCCGAGCAGCTCGCGGTGGTGGAGCGTCGCACGGAGGACGTCGGATCGCTGCGCTCCCACCGGCACGCGGCCGCCTACGAGGGCGCGGACCAGGATCTGGAGCGCCGCATCAAGAAGGCGGAGGAGGCGGCCCGCGAGACGCTCCAGGCGGCCCCGGACGAGGACCTCGTCCGCCACTGGACGCGCCTGGGCGGCGCGGTGCCGGCCACGCTCCAGGCCGACCGCGACCGCTGACCCGCCGGCCGCCGTCGTCGTGGTGGCTCCCGTGGACGGCGGCTCAGGCTGCCGCGAGCCAGACGTTTCGGCGGTTTCGCGGCCCGATCTGCAGCAGAATCATCTGGCTCACGGGCAGAAACGTCTGGCTCGGCGCTCCTCGGCGGTCGCGGGCTCGCAGCCTCCCGCCACGGAACCCCGCGCCCGCTCAGGGTGTGGGGTTCCGCGCGTCGTAGCGCAGGAAGCCGGGCTGCCACCGCATCAGCGCGGTCACGCCGAGCATGCACAGCACACCGCCGGCCAGCAGGGTCGGCCCCTCCCCCAGGCCCACGGAGGCGCCGCCGGTGAGCAGCTCGCCCAGGCGCGGCCCGCCCGCCACCACGACGACGAACACGCCCTGCAGCCGGCCGCGCAGGTGGTCCGGGGTCGCGGACTGCAGGATCGAGCCGCGGAAGACGCCGGAGAGCGAATCCGCGGCCCCGCCCACCGCCATGCACAGCGCGGCGAGGGCGAACGCGAGCGTGAGGCGGGGATCGCCGTCGGGCAGGGACTGCGCCCACCACACCACGCCGCCGAACGCGGCCACCGCCGCGCCCCACACGAGGATCGAGACGTACACGCCCCAGCCCTGCGCATGCAGGCGTGTGAACGGCGCGGAGAACAGCCCCGCGAGGAACGCGCCCGCCGCCATCGCGGCCAGCAGCACCCCGACGGCGGCCTCACCGCCGCCGAGCACCACGGCGCCGATGGCGGGCAGCAGGGCGCGCGGGAACGCCGTCGTCATGGCCACGATGTCCGCCAGGAAGGTCATCCGCAGGTTCGGTCGCGAGCCGAGGAAGCGCAGGCCCTCGACCACCGAGGCCAGGCCCCAGCGCGCCCCCGAGGCGGGCGCGGCCTCGCCCCGCTGCGGCGGCAGGGACGGCAGCCGCCACACGGCGTACAGGGCGGCGAGGAAGGTGACGACGTCGATCGAGTAGGTCCACGCGTAGCCGACCGCCGCCACGAGCACGCCGCCCAGCATGGGGCCGACCATGAGGGCCACGGAGAACGTCATCATGTTCAGCGCGTTCGCCGCCGGCACGAGCGGCAGGCCCACGAGCGCGGGGATGATCGCGCCGCGGGTGGGCTGGTTGATGCCGGACGCGCCGGAGTGCAGGGCCACGAGGGCGTACAGCACCGGCACCGACTCGAGCCCGGCCCAGGCCTGCGCGGCGATGCCGACCGTGGTCAGCCACATGACGGCCGACGAGGTCAGCGCGACGCGGCGGCGGTCGTGCCGGTCTGCGATCGCGCCGCCGTACAGGCCCGCGACCACGAGGGGCACGAGCGCGGCGAGGCCGAGCAGGCCCACCGCGAACGAGGAGCCGGTCAGGGCGAACACCTCGAGGGACACCGCCACGAGCGTGAGCTGCGTGCCCACGTACGAGAGCGTGTTGCCGAGCCACAGCCGCCGGTAGGCGGGTGAGACCCGCAGCGGGGTGATGTCGACGAGGAGGCGGGCCACCCCGGAAGCCTAGCGCCGGGGCGGCCAGGGCCCGCCCCGGATCAGGCGGTCGGGACGGAGGCCCCGTCGCGGGAGATGCGGGTCATCTCCTCCCGGTCCACGACCTTCACCCGCTCCCGCGCCACCGGACCGGCCTCCGTCGCCTGCGCACCCAGGGACTTCTCATGCTCATCCAGAGCATGCCAACCGGCCCACGTCGTGTACGGGACCTCTCGGGACTCCAGCAGCTCGATCACCGACTCCTCCGACGGCTCCTGGGCCGTCCACAGCCCCGGCTCGTCCTCGATCAGATGCTTGATCGTCTCCAGGGAGTCACCCTTGGTGTGCCCGATCAACCCCACCGGGCCCCGCTTGATCCACCCCGAGGCGTACAGACCCGGCACCGGGGCGCCGTCCGCGTCCAGCACCCGGCCTTCCGCGTTCGGGATCACCCCGCGCACCTCATCGAACTCCACCCCCTCCACCGGGGACCCGAAATAGCCCACCGCCCGGTAGATCGCCTGCACCGGGTAGTCCACGGTCTCCCCCGTCGGGCGGACCCCACCGGAACCGTCCAGCTCCATTCGGCGCATCCGCAGACCGTCCACCCGGCCGTCGCCGTCCTCGTCCAGGAACTCCTCGGGGGCCTGCAGGAAATGCAGGTGCAGCCGACGCGAGGCGCTCTGCTGACGGTCCTCCTGCTCCATGAGCCAGTTCGTCAGCGTCCCCACCATGGTGCGGACCTGGTTGTTCTCCTCGATCGCCTTCTCCGAGGCCGCATCGAAGTCGAAGTCCTCCTCGTACAGCACGATGTCCACATCCCGGGAGTGCGCCAGCTCCCGCAGCTCCAGCGGGGTGAACTTCACCTGCGCCGGCCCGCGCCGACCGAACACGTGCACGTCCGTGACCGGGGAGGCGGCCAGGTCCCGGTACACGTTGTCCGGGATCTCGGTGGGCAGCAGGTCCTCGGCATGCTTGGACAGGATCCGGGCCACATCCAGGGCCACGTTCCCGTTGCCGATCACCGCCACCTGCGTGGCCTCCAACGGCCAGTGCCGCGGCACATCCGGGTGCCCGTCATACCAGGACGCGAAGTCGGCGCCACCGAACGAGCCGGCCAACTCCACCCCGGGAACGTCCAGGGCCGCGTCCCGCACGGCACCGGTGGAGAACACGATCGCGTCGTAATGCCGACGCAGATCCGCCAGGCTCAGGTCCGTGCCGTAGTCCACGTTCCCGAGGAAACGGATGTCCCCGCGGTCCATGACCTTGTGCAGGGCGGTGACGATGCCCTTGATGCGCGGGTGGTCCGGGGCCACCCCGTAGCGGATGAGGCCGAACGGGGCCGGGTACCGGTCGAACAGGTCGATGCTGACCCGGAAGTCCCGTTCCTCCTTGGTCAGGATGTCCGCCGTGTACACCCCGGCGGGTCCGGCACCGATGATGGCGATGCGCAACGGGCGGTCAGGGCGAACGGTCACGGTGGGTGGGTCCTTTTCGACGACGGCGGGGCACGCCGGCGGAGCGCGGGGCAAGGCCCGGCACCGGCGCGCGGGATCGACCCCCCAGTCTACCGCCGTGACCGGGAGGAACCTGGGTGAGAGTGCTCACCCGGACCGTACAGTGGTCCGCGTGAGCCCCTCCTCCCCCGCTGTCCGGCCCGGCGTGACCCCCGACGGCGCCGCCCCCGACACCGGCGCCCTGCCCACCGTCTCCCCCGCCCCGGCCGATGACCCGCGTGGGCTGGCCCTCGGCTTCACCGCCTACTTCGTGTGGGGCCTGCTGCCGCTCTACATGGCGGTGCTCGCGCCCGCCGGGGCCCTGGAGATCGTGGTGGTGCGCATCGGCTTCGCCCTGATCTTCTGCCTGCTGCTGCTGACCGTGATGCGCCGCCTGCGCGAGCTGGGGACGGCGCTGGCCACGCCCGGCCGCTGGGGCACCACGGGTCTGGCCGCCGGGATCATCGCGGTGAACTGGCTGCTGTACGCGGTCTCGGTCACCACGGGCAACGTGCTCCAGGCGTCGCTGGGCTACTTCATGAACCCGCTGGTGAATGTCCTGCTCGGCGTGCTCTTCCTCGGGGAGCGGCTGCGGCGGGGCCAGTGGGTGGCCGTCGGGATCGCGGTGGCCGCCGTCGTCGTGATGTCCGCGGCGATGGGGCAGGTGCCGTGGATCGCGCTCGGGCTGGCCACCTCGTTCGGGCTCTACGGCTTCGTGAAGAAGCGCTTGCCCTCCCCCGTGCACGCGGTGACCGCGATGACCGCCGAGACCGTGGTGCTGATCCCCGTGTTCGTGGTGGGCAGCGTGCTGCTGGCGCAGGCCGGGCTGCTCACCACCGTCACCGAGGGGCCCGGCCACTTCTGGCTCATGGCCGGGCTCGGCGTGCTCACCGCCGTTCCGCTCATCCTGTTCTCGGCGGCGGCCCGCTCCCTGACGCTGACCACGCTCGGGATGCTGCAGTACACGGCGCCCATCCTGCAGTTCCTCGTGGCGGTCACGGTCCTCGGCGAGCAGATGCCCGCGGCCCGCTGGGCGGGCTTCGGGCTCATCTGGCTCTCGCTGGCGGTCTTCACCCTCGACCAGCTGAACGCCTCCCGCCTGCAGCGTCGGGCGGTCCGGGCCGGGCAGGGCGCGCACGCCTAGACTGGCGGCATGCCCGCCAAGCCCCCCGCCCCCGTGTACCTCCCGGCCTTCCAGCGGCTCGTCCCGGACCTGCTGGGCGACGCCTGGGCCGAGGACGACGGCCTCGCCCCCGCCGACGTCGACGCCCGGCTGGCCCAGTCCCCCGCGGCGGAGCAGCTCGGCGCCGGGCTCATGATCCCGGCTGCTCTCCGCGAGTTCTACCTCGCCCTGGGCAACTGCGGCGACCTCATGGAGACGGACCACTACGTGTGGGACCCCGAGGACCTCGAGGTGCGGGACGGCTTCCTCATGTTCCTGGAGGATGCGGACGAGACGGTCGTGTGGGGCCTGCCGGTGGACAACCTGGCGTTGCCGGACCCGCTGGTGTGGCGGCGCTCCGCCGGCGCCGACGCGCCCGAGGGCGAGTGGCAGGACGAGGGCGGCACCTTCAGCGAGTTCCTGACGGACCTGCTCGCGTGGACCTTCGAGGACCCCGAGGACGACGACGAGGGGCCGGACCGGTGACCGCGCCCGCCCCGGTCTCCCACGCCCCGGACGGCTACGTCTGCCCGTTCTGCGGGCTCGTGGCCGGCGACGTCTCCGACCCGGGCAACCGCTGCGAGCTCGGGGACACCGTCTACCAGGACGAGGACCTGATCGTGCTGATCGCCGTGGACGGGTTCGGCGACCACGAGGGCCACGCCATGGTCTGCCCGGCCGAGCACTACGAGAACCTCTACGACCTGCCCCCGCGCGTGCTGCAGCGCATCGCCCTGATGGCCCAGCAGGTGGCGCTGGCCATGAAGCGCGCGTGGGCCCCGGACGGGGTCTCCACGCGCCAGCACAACGAGCCCGCCGGCAACCAGCACGTGTGGCACTACCACCTGCACGTGTTCCCCCGCTTCGAGGGGGACATGCTCTACCGGCAGCTGCGCCACCCGGTGGCCCCGGAGGTCCGCGCCGGCAAGGCGCGGGAGCTCGCGGCCGCGCTGGACCCCGCCCCGACCCGCCTGGACTGAGCGGCCTCCCCGGATCGAGGCGGCGACGCCGCCGACCGCGGCGTCAGGCCGAGCGCCCGACCACGTAGTCGGCGAACGCCTCGAGCGCCGCCTTCACGGCGGAGTCCGGCAACGGGTCGAGCGCCTGCTTGGCCTGCTCCGCCCAGCCGCGGGTGATCGCCCACGCCTCGTCGATGGCGGGGTGGCCCGTGAGCGCGGCGACGGCGGCGGCCAGCTGCTCGTCGGTGTCGAGCGGCCCGTCCACGAGCGCGCGCACCCGGCGGGCGTCCTCGGCCTCCGGCCCTTCGCCCTGCGCGGCGCGGGCCAGCAGCAGCGTGGTCAGGGTGGGCACGCGCTCGCGCAGGTCCGTGCCGGGGACCTTGCCGATCCGCTCGGCGTTGCCGGTGAGGTCGATCAGGTCGTCGGCGAGCTGGAAGGCCAGGCCCACCTTCTCGCCGTATGCGCGCATCACCTGGACGGCGGCCTCGTCGGCCCCGCCCAGCAGCGCGCCGAGCATGCCGGCCGCGGCGATCAGCGAGCCGGTCTTGCCGGAGAGCACCGCGTAGTAGTGCTCGATCGGATCCGCGCCCTCGGCCGGGCCGCGAGTCTCCCACAGCTGGCCCTGCACGAGGCGTTCGAAGGTGTCCGCCTGGATCTGCACGGGCCGCGGGCCGAGCTCGGCCATGAGCTGGGAGGCGCGGGCGAAGATCAGGTCGCCGGCCAGGATCGCCGCCGAGTTTCCCCACAGTCGGTGGGCGGCGGGGGCGCCGCGGCGCACGGGGGCCTCGTCCATCACGTCGTCGTGGTACAGCGTGGCCAGGTGCGTCAGCTCCATCACGACGGCGGCCTGGCGGGCGGGCGCGTCCACGTCGGCGACCTCGCCGGAGGCCAGGGCGGGGTCGCCCAGGAGGGAGGCGAGCACCGTCAGGACCGGACGGACCCGCTTGCCGCCGGCGGCCAGCAGGTGGTGGGCGGCGGTGTCGGAGAAGAGGTCGTCGAAGCCGAGGGCGCTGTCCAGCTGCTCCTCGACCTGCTCGAGCGCGGTCAGCACGACCTCCAGGACACGGCCATGCTCGGCGAGGGGTTCGAAGCCGGAGGGCAGGGCGAAGCCGGGGTCTGCGGTGGTCACCGGGCAAGCCTACCCAACGGCGCGCCGCCCGCGGTCGTCAGCGCGGGGGTGAGCGCCTCGAGCACGCGGACGGCCCGGTCGACGGCGTCGCCGCCCCGCGCGTCCACCGTGTTGCCCATGACCTTCACCGCGGCCCGCAGCAGCGGGGGTGCGGCCATCCCGGCGCCCAGCGCCGCCTTCATCACGCGCGGATCGCCGATCAGGCGGGCGAACCGGGCGCCGAGGGCGAAGTGGCGGCCCCACAGGTGCTGGGTGATCACCGGGTAACGGGACAGGATCGCGTCCGCGGCGCCGTCGGTCCCGGCCGCGTGCGCCTGCACCGCCAGCTCCGCGGCGAGGCGGGCCGCCTCCATCGCGAACCCGATGCCCTCGCCGTTGAACGGGGACACCATGCCGGCCGCGTCGCCCACCAGGAGCATGCCCGGCACGTGCTGCGGGGTGCGGTTGAACGCCATCGGCAGGGCCGCGCCGAGGATCCGCGAGGTGCGCGTCTGCTCGGCGATCCCCCAGTCCGCGGTGAGCGCCCCGGTCCAGGACTTCAGCAGCCCGCGGTAGTCCAGCTTCCCGAACTGCGGGGAGGTGTCCAGGATGCCCAGGCCCACGTTCACGGTGCCGTCCGCGAGCGGGAACAGCCAGCCGTAGCCGGGCAGCGGGTTGCCCTCGGCATCCGGCAGGCGCAGCCAGGACTCCATCCACTCCCCCCGGTCGCCGGGCGGGGCGGGGATCGCCCCGTCGACGGCGGCGCCGGCGGTGTAGTAGGCCCGCACGGCCACGCCCATGGGCCGGTCCTCGCGGCGGTGCAGGCCCGCGGAGACGGCGGCGCGGGCGGAGACGCCGTCGCACGCGAGCACGATCGGTGCGGTGAAGCGGGCGGTCTCCCCGGTCTTGCGGCCGTTCGGCGCGATCAGCTCCGCGTCCAGCCCGACCACGCGTCCGGCCTCGTCCCGCACGACGCCGGTGACGGCGTGCCGCTCGCGGACCTCGGCGCCGCGGGTGCGCGCCAGGTCCGCCAGGAGGGCGTCGAAATCGCGGCGGGTGCGCGTGAGCGCGTAGTCCGGCCACGTCTGGGTGGGCGCCCACGGCACGTCCACGCTGCGCTCGCCCGCGCGCAGCCGCAGGCCGCGGATGACGCGCCAGCCGCCGTCGTCGCCGGGCTCACCCCGGTGGGGCACGCCGAGCAGCTGCAGCTCCCGGACCGCCTGCGGGGTCAGGCCGTCGCCGCAGACCTTCTCACGCGGGTGCGCGGTCTTCTCGAGCACCACCACGTCCAGCCCCGCCGCGGCGAGGTGGGCGGCGGCGGTGGCGCCGGCGGGGCCGCAGCCGGAGATCAGCACGTCGGCACGGCGCACGACGGCGGGGGTCGAGGCGGGCGCGGGCGACGTCGGCGTGCCGGTCACTGGGGGGCCTCCTCGGCGGCGAGCTCGGCGGTGGGCGGGGCGGGGGCCGGGCCGGCGTCCGGCGCGGGGTCCGGGACGGGGCACGCGGGCGGGAACGTGGCGCGCACCGCCGCGGCCAGGGCGGCGGCGACGCGCGGGCGGTCGGCGCGGTCGCAGCGGACCTCGAGCAGACGCCGGCCGCGCACCGGGTCGGACAGGGCCCGGACGAGGTCGACGCGGTCGGTGACCCGCGTGTGCGGGAGGCCGTACGCGGCGGCCAGGGCGGCCAGGTCCACGCCGTGCGGGGTGCCGAAGAGCCGTTCGACGGGGTCCGCCATGCCGGGCGCCTCGGCCACGGCCCCGTGTTCGAGGCTCGCGAAGATCGCCCCGCCGTCGTCGTTGACGACCACGAGGTCGAGGTCCGGCTCGGTCTCGGTGGGGCCCACGAGCAGGCCGCCCGCCTCGTGCAGGGCGGTGAGGTCGCCGAGCAGGGCCACGGTCCGCCGTCCGCGCGCCAGTGCGACGCCCGCGGCCGTGGAGACGGTCCCGTCGATCCCGGCGAGCCCGCGGTTGGCGTACACCTCCGCGTCCGGCGCCGAGGGGGGCCGCCAGGTCAGGTCCACGTCCCGGATCACCGAGGACGAGCCCAGCACGAGCGGACCCCGGACCATGGCGGCGCTCACGTGCGCCACCGTCTGCGGGCTGAGCCGGTCGCCGGCGTCGGTGGTGACGAGCGCGTCCTCCACGGCGGCCTGGGCGCGCATCGAGGCGTGCTGCCACGCGGCGAGCCAGCCGGGCTCGCCCTGCCCGGCGAAGGCGGCGAGCTCCTCGAGGGTCTCCACGGGCGTCTCCCGGCGCCGGCCCGGCTCGAACCATGGTGCGGGCTCGGGGGCGTGCAGGGCCGTGGCGACGTCGGGGCGGGCCAGCAGGGCGTTGACCGTCCGGGTGAGCGTGGGCCGGCCGAACAGCACGACCCGTTCGATGCGGGCGGCAAGGGGGTGTGCGTCCGCGTCGCGCCCGCCGGCCGCGCCCAGCAGGAGCGGATAGGCGGCGATGGCGTTGGCGGAGAACCGCGCGTTCGAGGACGGCTCGGCCAGCAGGGGCAGGCCCAGGGACAGCGCGAAGGCCGCGGCCACGGGGCCGGCGCCGTGGCAGGCCAGCACGACGGTGCGCCGCTGGTCCAGGCGGGCGACGTCCAGCTCGGGCAGCCCCGAGAGCACCGCCCCGGGCGCCCGGTAGGTCGACGCGGCGGGGGCCGGGCTCGCGCCGGTCGGGGCGACGGCCGGAGCAGGGGTGTGCGGCGCCGCGGCGGCGCCCATGGCGGCCGCCTCCTCAGGGCTCGGCACGAGCGGGTCGCGGAAGTGCAGGTTCAGGTGGACGGGCCCGGCCGGGGCCTCTGCCATCGTCACCGGACCGGGCGCGCCGTCGTCGGAACCGGCCTCGGCGACGACCCCCTCGGCCGCCAGCAGGGCCCGGCGCACGGTGGCCCGCACGTGGCGCAGATGCTGCTCGGCATCCACGCCGTCGGCGGCGTCGCAGCCGAGGGAGGCGGCATGGCGGACGTGCGTGCCGAACACGCCCCTCTGGTCCGTGGTCTGGTTCGCGCCGGTGCCGTGCAGCTCGGGCGGACGATCCGCGGTCAGCGCGATCACGCGCGTGCCGGCGTGGATGGACTCCATCAGGGCGGGCAGCAGGTTCCCGACGGCGGTGCCCGAGGTGGTCAGCACGCCCACCGGGCGCCCCGAGGCCAGCGAGAGCCCGTGGGCGAGGAAGCCGGCCGAGCGCTCGTCCACCCGCACGTGCAGGCGGACCTCGCCGGCGCGCTCGAGGGCCGCGAGCGCGTAGGCCAGCGGGGCGGAGCGGGAGCCGGGGCAGACCACCGCGTCCCGCATGCCGGCGTCGATCAGGGCGGTGGCGACGGCGCGCGCCACGGAGAGGGAGTCGACGGAGGTCATGGTGGCCACCAGTCTAGGCCCGGGCGCGGACGGGCCCCGGACGCGGCGAGGCCGCCACGGTGACGCGGTGGCGCCGGCCGTGACGGCCTCGTCGAGGGTCCTCGCGGAGGCGGGGGTCAGCCCTTCGGGCCCTTGCCGTTGCCGTTGCCCTTGCCGTTGCCCTTGCCGTTGCCCTTGCCCTTGTTGCCCTTCTCCTTGCCGGCGCCCTTGCCGATGCCGTTGTTCCCGGTGGCGTTGAACACCTGGACGACGCACGGACGCGGGGCTGCGACCTTGTCGCCCACCTGGACCGGGCCGGTCGGGCTCAGGAAGTCCGGGAAGGAGGAGGTGTGCGCGCCCCAGGTGCCGTCCTCGCCCGGGTGCTGGACGTTGACGAACACGGAGTTGTCGCGGTCGTGGATCACGGGGCCGCAGGTCTCGGCGTCGCGGGGGACAGCGAGGAACTGCTGGACGCGGCCGCGCTCGGCGCCGTCGAGGGTGACCTTGTGCAGCGCGTCGGCGTAGCCGATGGTGCCGGGCTGGCCGTCGGTGGAGATCCAGAGGTTGCCCTCGGAGTCGAACGCCAGGTTGTCCGGGCAGGAGATCGGGGAGACCTTCTCCTTCGGGTAGCCGGCGAAGTAGGCCGAGGAGGAGACCGCCGGGTCGCCGGCGAGCAGCAGGATGACCCAGGTGAAGGTGGTGGAGGTGTGATCCCCGCCCCGCTCGGTGATCTCGATGACGTGGCCGTCGCGGTTGCCGATGACCGGGTTGGCCTCGTCCACGGCGGTGCGCTTGGTGTTGTTGGTCAGGGCCGCGTAGACCTTGCCGGTGACCGGGTTGGTCTCGACGTCCTCCGGGCGGTCCATCTTGGTGGCGCCCATCTTGTCTGCCGCGAGGCGGGTGTAGACGAGGACCTCGGCCAGGGACATGCCCGGGACGAAGGACGTCTTCTCGTCGGCCAGGGCGATCCACTCGCCGGAGCCGTCGAAGGCGCCGTCCGAGGGCAGGGTGCCCCTGCCGTCGATCTGGGCGGCCGGGGAGTCGCCGGAGAACTTGGCCACGTAGAGGGTGCCCTTGTCCATCAGGCGCATGTTGTGCTTCTTGTCGCCCTCGCGGACCTTCTCGGCGGAGACGAACTTGTACAGGTAGTCGTGGCGCTCGTCGTCGCCGGAGTAGACCACGGCGTGGCCGGACGGGGAGATCACGGCGGTGCCGGCCTCGTGCTTGAAGCGGCCCAGGAGGGTGTGCTTCACGGGCGTGGAGGTCGGGTCCTCGGGGTCGATCTCGACGACCCAGCCGAAGCGGTTGGCCTCGTTCTCGTAGCCGCGCTTGGTCAGGTCGAAGCGGTCGTGGACCTTCTCCCAGCCGCGGCTGGTGGCGGCGGCGGAGATGCCGTAGCGCTTCTCCTCGGCCGTGCCGCGGCCCTTGAAGTACTGGTTGAAGTTCTCCTCGCCGGAGAGCACGGTGCCCCACGGGGTGGTGCCGCCGGCGCAGTTGTTCAGGGTGCCCAGCACGCGGGTGCCGGTCGGGTCCTCGACGGTCGTGAGCAGCGCGTGGCCGGCGGCCGGGCCGCGGACCTCGAACTCGGTGGTGCCGGTGATGCGGCGGTTGCGGCGGCCGCCGCGGACGTACTCCCACGGGGCGCCGCGCTTGGCGCGCTTGAGGTCCACGATGGACAGGCCGTGGGCCTGGAGGCCGACGTTGACGACGTCCTCGAAGTTCGAGGCGATGTACTCCGGGGAGAACATGATGTTCTCGTTGGTGTACTCGTGGTTGGAGACGAGGTAGCCGGAGCGGTCGTTGCCGCCGTCGGTGATGATGTTCAGGTAGTCGTTGTTGTAGCCGAACTGGGCGGCCTGCGACGCACCGGTCTGGTGCTCGATGTCGAACTCCGGGGAGTCGGCGAACAGCGGGTCGCCCCAGCGGATCACGGTGCCCCAGTCGTAGCCCTCCGGCACGGTCATGGTGTCCACGGTGCGGCTCACCGGCGCGATGGGCTCGAAGGGGAGCTTGCCGCCGCCGGTCGGGCGCCGGCCGTTGTCCGCGAGCGCCTCGGGGGCCTGGGCCACCTGGGAGCCGATGACGACGGCGGCGGCGAGACCGGTGCCGCCGACCAGGGCGGAGCGGCGCGAGATGGCGGTCTCCGCGATCTGCTGGAAGGTCGGGTTCGCCGAGGTGTTGGGCACCGGGTGGGCGCACGCGTTGCCGCACTTGAGCTCGCACGTGACGGCGGAGCGGTTGCCACGGGTGTGGCCGGCCATGGGGAGGAGGCGCTTCAGCATGACGGGGTCCTTCGCGTCGTGGGGATGGTCCGGGGTCCGGTGCCGGGCCGGAGACGACCCCGGGGTGAGACCGGCCGGGGCCGCCATCACCTTGGCCCCTCGCTCCGAGCGGCGAGCCACGCCCAGGTGGCCGCGAGTTGAACTCTTCCCGGCCGCCGGATTTCGCCCCGTCGACATGCTGTAATCCGGCTCACATGCCCCGCGTCGACGGGGACCGGGCGGGCTCGTCAGCCCTGCGCGGCCAGCACCGCGTGGGCCGCGCGCAGGCGGTCGGCCCACCACGCCTGCCGCGTCCCGTCCGCCCGGATGCGGTCGAGCAGCTCCGGGTCGGGGGCGGGTGCCCGCTCCCCCGGTGCCGGGAGGGCCCCCGCGCGCGGGCGCCAGGCCGGGGCGACGACGTCGTGCTCGAAGAGGGCCGCGGTGCCGAGCCCGCACGCGTGCGGCAGGGACGGCAGGCAGGCGGCGAGCGCGGCGCCGCCGGCGATGCCCACGGAGGTGTCCAGCGCGGAGGAGACCACCGCGGGCAGCCCCGCGGCCGCCACGATCGCCGCGGCGCGGCGCACGCCCCCGAGCGGCTGGACCTTCACCACGATCAGGTCCGCGGCCCCGGCGGCCGCGACGGCGAGCGGGTCCTCGGCCTTGCGGACCGCCTCGTCCGCGGCGATCGGGGTGGGGACGCCCCGGGCGCGCAGCTCCGCGCGGACCTCCGCGAGGGCGGTGATGCCGGGCACGGGCTGCTCCGCGTACTCGAGGCCGACGTCGGCCAGCGCGGTGAGCACGTCGACGGCCTCGGCGGGCGTCCAGCCGGCGTTGGCGTCGACGCGGACCTGCGCGTGGGGCAGCAGCGCGCGCACCCGCCGCACGCGGGCCAGGTCGGCCTCGCGGCCGCCGGGGACGAGACCGCCCTCGGGTCCGTGCTCGGCCACCTTGACCTTGACCGCGGTGATGCCGTCGCCGTAGCGGGCCAGGACGGCCTCGACGTCGTCCGCGGCCACCGCGGGCACGGTGGCGTTGACGGGGACGGTCTGGCGGACCGGGCCGGGCCAGCCCTGCCAGCCGGCCTCGATCGCGGCGGCCAGCCACGCGGCGCACTCGTGCGGACCGTACTCCGGGAACGGGGAGAACTCGGCCCAGCCCGCCGGGCCGCGCAGCAGCAGGGCGTGACGGAGGTCCGTGCCGCGGAACCGCACGCGCATCGGCAGGGCGACCGCGACTGCGTCGGCCAGCAGCTCCTCGACGCTCGGCAGGGCGGGACCGCCCGGCGCGCCGGGCAGCGGGGGCAGGGCGGGGGCGGTGCTCATGCGGCCAGTGTAGGAAGGGCGCTCGGCTCCCGTTCCGACGGGCGCCGGCGGGGTGGGACTGTCTGTGTCGGCGCCGACGCTCAGACGGCGCGGAGGTAGCCGAGGGCTCGGGCCAGGTCCACGGCGCGGTCGTGGGCGCCGAGCACCCCCTCCAGGCCGGCGACGACGGCGGCCGTCACCTCCTCGGTGAGATGCCAGTCGGCGGTGAACGGGTCGTCGAAGCGCGCCCACGCCGTGCCCACGGCCGCGAGCGCGCGGGTCATCTCGGTGAGGTCCCGGAAGACCGGTCGCGGCTCGTCCAGGCGGTCCTCCCAGCCCTCGTCTCCCGGGGCCATGAGCACCTGGCCGGTGGAGGCCGCGTGGATGAACGGGTCGGCGCCCTGCTTGGCCACCACGGTCCAGTCGTCGTTCCAGTCCACCAGCAGCGCACCGGTTCGGGGGTTCCACCGGTAGCCGGCCTGCTCGTCCCACAGGCGGTCCAGCGGGAAGAACATCACGGGCAGGCCGAGGGTGTCGATCTCCAGCCACTCCGGTCCCACGTAGCGGTAGAAGTCGGCCAGGTCCGGGGCGAGGGGCTCCTCGGCGGCCCACTCGATGGGCTCCTGCCGGCTCAGCCGGCCGAAGGGGGCCAGGGCGTCCCGGGCGGCCAGCAGGTCCTCGGCCGAGAGACGGGGCCGGGCGCCCGGCTCGACGCCCGGGCCGTGAGCCGAGCCGGTGGAGTCGCGGAGGGCCGGGCGATGTCCGTGGGCGGGGGGCACGCGGGTCATGGCCCCAGGCTAGGCAGGCGGCTCAGGGGCGCGGAGGACGGGACGGCGACGGGGGCGTGACCGTCCGATGAAGCCTGCATGACGGCTGCGCGTCCGACACAATGGAACCCATGCCCCCCACCGCCCGCGCCCCCCGCCGCCTCCCCTCGTGGACGTGGTGGCTGGCGCTGGCCGCGTGCGTGGCCGGCGTCGTGCTGGTCTACGCCGCCCTGGTGTGGTCCTCCGCCGGCCAGGTGCTCGAGTACCAGGTGTTCCGCGCCGTCGAGGAGCGCTACGCGGACACCGTGCCGGACGTGGCCTCCCAGGTGGTGCGGATCCTGCCGCTCGGGCTGGCGGTCGGCATGGCGCTGGCCTCGCTCGGCGCGCTCGCCGTGGCCCGGTGGCGGCGGCGGGGGCTGCTCGCCCTCCTCGTGCTGGTCGGGTCCAACCTCACCACGCAGCTGCTCAAGGCGGCGCTTCCGCGGCCCGAGCACGCCGACGGGGTCCCGTGGTCCGGCGGCAACTCACTGCCCTCGGGCCACATGACGCTCGCGACGGGCGCCGCGGTGGCCGCGCTGCTGCTCGTGCCCGCCCGGTGGCGACCGCTCACCACCGTCCTCGGCGCCGTGGTCAGCGCCTGCACCGGCGCCGTCGCCTACACGGAGGCCTGGCACCGGCCGTCGGACATGGCCGCCGCGGCGCTCGTGTCCACCGCCTGGGGGCTGCTCGCCGTGCCGTTCGCCCGGTACGACGGCGCACCGCGGCCCGCACCACGCGGCGCCCGCGGCGTGGAGGCCACGCTCTGGTCCCTGGGCGTCGCGGGCCTGGCGGCCGGGTTGACGCTGCTGGCCCTCACCCTCGACACCCCCGCGACCAGCGGCGCCGGCCCCCACCCGGCGGCCGAGCCGGCCGGGATCCTGCTCAGCGCCTCCCCCGCGGTCCTGCTGTGGGGCGCGCTCGGCACGGCCTTCCGCCGCGGCCGCGCGGACTGACCCCTCCCCGCACGCTCACCGCACCCCCGCCAGACGACGAGCCCTGCGATGTGGCGGCCATCCGCGAGGAATGGCCGCCACATCGCAGGGCTCGTCAGGGGTCGGGGCGGGCCGGGCCCGTCCGGATCAGATCCGGGCGAGGGCCGCCGTCGGATCGTGGAGGCAGTCCGCCACGAACGTGAGGAACGCGCTCGCGGTGGCGCCGTCGGTGACGCGGTGGTCGAAGGTCACGGTCATCTCGGTGACCTTGCGGACCACGATCTCCCCGTCCACGACCCACGGGCGGTCGATGATCCGGCCGATGCCGAGCATCCCGACCTCGGGCACGTTGATGATCGGCGTGGCGCCGTCCGTGCCCAGCGGGCCGTAGTTGTTCAGCGTGAACGTGCCGCGGGTGAGCTCGGCCGGGGCGGCCCGGCCCGCGCGGGCGCGGCTGACGGTGTCGTTGATCGCGGCGGTGAGCTCGTCCGCGGACAGCTTCTCCGCGTGCTCGACGGACGGCACCATGAGGCCGCGGTCGGTCTGCACGGCCAGGCCGAGGTGGACGCCGTCGACCTCCACAATCTCGTCCTTGCCGTCCGCCCCCGCCTCGATGCGCGCGTTCATCACCGGGTACCGGCGCAGGCCGGCCAGGGTGAAGCGGGCGATCAGGCCGAGCAGCGAGGGCGCGTTCTCCGAGTCCTTCGCCTTGAGCGAGGCCCGCAGCTCGAGCAGGGCGGTGACGTCCACGTCCAGCCACGCCGTGACCTCCGGGACCTCGCGGCGCGAGCGGGAGAGCTGGTCCGCGATCACCTTGCGCACCCCCGAGATCGGGGTGCGGGCGACGACGGCCAGGCCGGTCCGCCCGTCCACGGCGCCCGGCTGCGCGGCGGCCTCGGCCGCCGGGACGGCTGCGACCAACGGGGCCTGGGCCGGGGCGGCCTGCAGGGCGGAGCCCTCGGCCGCGGCGAGCACGTCGGCGCGGGTGATTAGGCCGTCCGGGCCCGTGCCGGTCAGCGCGGCCACGTCCACGCCCTTCTCGCGGGCGAGCTTGCGGACGATCGGGGAGGTCACGCGCGGGGCGCCGGCCCCGGCCGTGGGGGCCGGTGTCGGGCGGGCGGCGCCGCGGCCGCGCTTGGACGGACGGCTGCGGGAGGTGGCCCTGTGGCCGGAGGTGCCGTAGCCGATGAGCACGGCGCCGGAGGCCTCGTCGTCGGAGCCGGCGACGTCGCCGTCGCCGCCGCGGGCCTTGTCCGGCTTCGGCTGGACGCCGGCCATCTCCTCCTCGCGGTAGCTCAGCGCGCCGGGGCGGGCGGCCTCGGCAGCGGCCGCACCGGTGGCCGGCGGGACGGCCAGGGCCTCGGTGCCGGCGGCGGGCGCGGAGCCCTCACCGGACTCGCCGGCCGCGCCGATGGTGATCAGCGGGCTGCCGACGTCCATGGTCTCGCCCTCGGCGCCGTGCAGGGTCAGCACGGTGCCGGCGTACGGGCTCGGCACCTCGACGAGGGCCTTGGCGGTCTCGACCTCGACCATGGGCTGGTCGACGGCCACGGTGTCGCCCTCGGCGACGAGCCAGCGGACGATGTCGGCCTCGGTCAGGCCTTCGCCCAGGTCGGGCAGCAGGAAGGTGTTGCTCATGCGCGGGCCTCCTCGGCGTCCAGGTCCCAGTTCAGGTCGTCGATCGCGTCCAGGATGCGGTCGATGTTCGGCAGGTGGTGCTCCTCGAGCTTCGGCGCGGGGAACGGGATGTCGAAGCCGGTCACGCGGCCCACGGGCGCCGCCAGCGAGTGGAAGCAGCGCTGCTGGATCCGGGCCACCAGCTCGGAGGCCACGGACGCGAAGCCCTGCGGCTCGGCGACGACGACGGCGCGGCCGGTCTTGGCGACCGAGGCGGCCATCGTGTCCTCGTCCAGCGGGTTCACGGTGCGCAGGTCCACGACCTCCACCGAGAGCCCCTCCTCCGCGGCCGCGTGGGCGGCGGCGAGGCAGGTGGGCACGGAGGGGCCGTAGGAGACGAGGGTGACGTCCGTGCCCTCGCGGACGACGGCGGCGCGCGCCCAGGCCTCGCCGTGCTCCTTCTTGTCCTCGACGCGGGCCCAGCCCTCCTCGAACTCGGCGCGCAGCTGGTCGAGGTCGAGCTCGGCCTTGGTCCAGTACATCTTCTTGGGCTCCATGAAGACCACCGGGTCGTCCAGGCGGATGGCCGAGCGCAGCATCATGTACGCGTCCTTCACCGAGGCCGGGGTGTACACCTTCAGGCCCGGGGTGTGCGCGTAGTAGGACTCGGACGAGTCGCAGTGGTGCTCCACGCCGCCGATGCCGCCGCCGTAGGGGATGCGGAGGGTGATCGGCATGGGCGTGGCGCCCTTGGTGCGGTTGCGCATCTTGGCCACGTGCGAGGCGATCTGCTCGAAGGCCGGGTACGCGAACGCGTCGAACTGCATCTCGATCACGGGGCGGGCGCCGCCGAGGGCCATGCCCACGGCCATGCCCGCGATGCCGGACTCGGCCAGCGGGGTGTCGAAGCAGCGCTCCTCGCCGAAGCGCGCGGTCAGCCCGTCCGTGATGCGGAAGACGCCGCCGAGGGTGCCGACGTCCTCGCCGAACACCACCACCATGTCGTCGGCGGCCATCTCGTCGGCCAGCGCCGCGTTGAGCGCGGCGGCGAAGGTCAGGGTCGCCATGCTCAGGCCTCCTGGTTCTCGGAACGGGACAGCTCCTCGGCCAGCTGCGCGCGCTGGGCGGCGAGCTGCGGGGTCTGCACGGAGTAGACGTGGTCGAACAGCTCGAGCGGATCGAGCTCCGTCTCGGCGTTCATGGCGTCGCGCAGCTGCTGCGCGACGTCCTCCGCGTCGCGGGTGATCTGGGCCGAGACCTCCTCGGTGAGGGCGCCGGTGGACTCGAGGTAGGCGGTCATGCGGCGCAGCGGGTCGCGCGCCTCCCACTCCTTCACCTCGGCGTCGTCGCGGTAGCGCGAGGGGTCGTCCGTGTTGGTGTGCGCCTGCATGCGGTAGGTGTCCGCCTCCACGAGGAAGGGGCCCTGGCCCTGCCGGCACAGCTCCACGGCGCGGCCCAGCACGGCCAGCAGGGCGCCGAGGTCGTTGCCGTCCACGCGCTCGCCGGCCAGGCCGTAGCCCACGGCCTTGTGGGCCAGGGACGGGGCGGCCGACTGCTTGGCGAACGGCACGGAGATGGCGAACTTGTTGTTCTGCACGAAGAAGATCACCGGCAGCTTGAACACGGCCGCGAAGTTCAGCGCCTCGTGGAAGTCGCCCTCGGAGGTGCCGCCGTCGCCGACCATGGCCAGGCACACGACCTCCTCGCCGCGCAGGCGGGCGGCCTTGGCCATCCCGACGGCGTGCAGCATCTGGGTGGTCAGGGGCGTGGACTGGATGGAGACGTGGTGCTTCTGGGGGTCGTAACCCTGATGCCAGGTGCCCTGGTAGGCCACCATCACCTCGAGCGGCGGGACGCCGCGGGCGATCACGGCCACGGTGTCGCGGTAGGTCGGGAACAGCCAGTCGTGCTCGCCCAGGCAGACGGCGGCGGCGACCTCGGAGGCCTCCTGGCCATGCGAGGACGGATAGACGGCCATGCGACCCTGGCGCACCAGGGCGTAGGCCTGGTCGTTGACGCGGCGGCCGATGACGAGGTGGCGGTAGGCGGCCAGCAGCTCCTCGTCGGAGGGCAGGGGATACTCGTGGCCGGGCTCGGTGCCCTGCTCCTCCGGGGCCAGCAGAGTGCCGTCCTCGCCGATCAGCTGGATGCGGCGGGCGGCGGGGAGCAGGTACTCCTCGAGGGAGATGCCGAAGGCGGCGCCGGCGTTCGGGCGGGTCTCGGCCTCGTCGGTCCGGGCGGCCCCGGGCACGGCGGGGGTGGGGTCACTCATGGCGGGTCCTCTCGATCTGTGGCCTTCAGTGTGCCCAAGAGGGTCAATGTGTCGCTCGCCCGCCCGGTATCACGAGACAATCGGGTGCAAACCAGGCACTCCATCAGACGAACTGCTATGGTGACTCGCGCCACGGAGACGGTCCGCCGCCGCGTGGCCGACCCCGTCCGCCCCGCCCCAGGAGGAGCCATGGCCGCCGAGCCGCTGGACCGCGTGGACCGCGCGATCGTCCGCGAACTGACGCAGGACGGGCGGATGTCCGTCGCGGCCCTGGCCGAGCGCGTGCACATCTCCCGCGCGCACTGCTACTCGCGCCTGAACCGCCTGCAGGACGCGGGCGTGATCACAGGCTTCACCGTGCGGGTCGACCCCGTCAAGGTCGGCTTCGGGGCCTCCGCCCACGTGACCATGAAGCTGCGTCAGCACGACTGGCGCGAGCTGCGCGCCACGCTCCTGGCCATCCCCGAGGTCTCCCACGTCTCCCTCGTGGGCGGGAACATGGACGTGATCCTGCTGGTCCGCGCGCGGGACACCGCCGACCTGCGCCGCGTGATCTTCGACGAGCTGCAGACCCTGCCGAGCGTCGTCGACACGCAGACGTACATGGTCTTCGACGACCAGGCCTCCGGGCAGACCATCCCCCCGGACGAGACCGCCGACTGAGCCGAAGGCCCGGCGCCCCGGTCAGCGGGAGCGCACGACGACGGCCGGCGGGTCCGCCACGGCCCCCGGCCCGCGCGGCAGCACCGCGGCGAACACGACCGCTCCGACACCGCAGACGACCGCGAGGGAGCCGACGCCGACGGCCAGCCCGGCCGCGGCGGTCACCCCGGAGAGCAGCAGCGGCCCGGCCAGCATCCCCGCGTCGGACATCGAGCGCCACAGACCGAGGAACGGGGCGCGCGCGTTGGGCGGCGAGTGGTCCGCCCCGAGGGTCATCACGATCCCCGCGCCGAAGCCGTTGCCGATGCCCAGCAGCACCGCCGCCGCCGCGAACGCCGTCGGCTCCCGGGTGAGGCTGATCGCCAGGAACCCCGCCCCCAGCAGGGCCAGGCACGGCACCGCCACAGCGCGCCGGCCGAAGCGGTCCATGAGCCGGCCCGAGGGGTAGAAGAGCAGCAGGTCCGCCGCGCCGGCCAGGCCGAAGACGAGCGACGCCGTCGCCGCGTCCAGGCCCAGGTGCGTGGCCCACAGCGGGATGACGGCGTTGCGCGCCGCGCGGGCGGCGGAGACGGCCACGACACCGAAGCCGGCCGTGAGCAACGCCCCGCGCCGGGCGCGCGCCACGTCCAGCAGCCGGGGTCGACCGGCCGGGGCGGAGTCCTCCCCCGCCGCCGGATCGGACGCCGGCACCGGCAGATCCCGGATCCGCAGGCACAGCAGGGCGCCGACGGCCATGGCCGCGGCGGCCGCGGCGAACGCGCCGTCCAGCCCGAGCGGGGCCTGCGCGGCGGCGCCCAGGAACGGGCCCAGGAACGTCCCGATCCGCACGGTCCCGCCGAGCGTGGACATCGCGCGGGCCCGGTGCGTGGCCGGCACCGCCACCGCCAGGTACGCCTGGCGGGCCAGGTTGAACCCGGCCCCGGCCATGCCCACGGCGAGCACCGCGGCCAGGAACAGCGCCAGCCGCCCCGGCTCGGCCACCCCCGCCGCCGACGGCCCGGAGGACACCCCGGCCGTCGTCGCCCAGGCCAGGCCTGCGCCGGCCGTGCCGAGCACGGCGGAGACGACCATGGTGACCCGCTCCCCCGCCCGGGCCGCGAGCGCCGAGGCCGGCCCGTTGGCCACGAGCGAGCCGAGCCCCACCAGCAGCACGACGGCGGCCGCCCGCGCCGCGTCCAGGCCGAGGGCCAGCGCCGCCACCGCGAGCGCGGGCGTCATGGCGCCCAGGCCGACGGCGTAGACGGTGGAGGGGGCGTAGATCTGCACGGCGTCGCGCAGCGCCTCCCGGGTGCGGGCGGCGGAGGCGGAGCGGGGACGCATGCCCGCGAGCGTAGCGGGACGGCACGCGCGCCATCGTCGTGGGACCGGGTCACTACGCTGGTGCCATGGCCTCCCGCACCGCCTCTCCACCGCCCTCGCCCGCCCCGTCCACCGCCGCTCCCCGCGGCGCCCTGGACCGGTACTTCCGCATCACCGAGCGCGGCTCGTCGGTGGGCCAGGAGTTCCGCGGCGGCCTCGCCACGTTCCTGGCGATGAGCTACATCGTGGTGCTGAACCCGCTGATCCTGTCCGGGCCCGACTCGGCCGGGAACACCCTGGGCATCCCCGCCGTGGCCGCCGTCACCGCGCTCGTGGCGGGCGTCATGACCATCGTCATGGGCGTGTGGGCGCGGCACCCGTTCGCGGTGGCCGCGGGCCTGGGCGTCTCCGCGTTCGTCTCCATCACCATCGCCACGACGCCGGGACTCACCTGGCCCCAGCTGATGGGCCTCGTCACCCTCGCCGGTCTCGTGATGCTGCTGCTCGTGGTGACCGGCTTCCGCCGCGCCGTGTTCGACGCGGTCCCGGAGGCGCTGAAGTCCGGCATCGTGGTGGGCATCGGCCTGTTCATCGCACTGATCGGCCTCGTCAACGCCGGGTTCGTGCGGCGACTGCCGGACGCCGCCGACACCACGGTCCCGGTGGGCCTGGGCACGGGCGGCGAGCTCGAGGGCTGGCCCGTGCTGGTCTTCGTCGTCGGGCTGCTGCTGACCGCGGTCCTCGTGATCCGCAAGGTGCGCGGCGCCATCCTGATCGGCATCGTCGCGGCGACGATCCTCGCCAACGTGCTGGAGGCCGTGTTCCACATCGGCCCCTCCGTGGACGCCGACGGGAACGCCGTGCCCACCGGCTGGTCCCTGATCGCCCCCTCCCTGCCCGAGTGGACCGCCCCGGACCTGCACCTGCTCGGCAGCGTGGACCTGTTCGGCGCCTTCACCTCCGTGGGCGGGCTGATGGCCTCCCTGCTCGTGTTCGCGATCCTGCTCTCCGTGTTCTTCGACGCGATGGGCGTCTCCGTGGGCCTGGCCCGCGAGGCCGGCACCGTGAACCCGGACGGCTCCATCCCCGACCTGAACCGGGTGCTCGCCGCGGACGCGCTCGCGGTCACGGTGGGCGGTGGCGCCTCCGGCTCGGCGCACCAGATCTTCGTGGAGTCCGGCACCGGCATCGGCGAGGGCGCCCGGACCGGCCTGGCCTCCGTGTTCACCGGCCTGTTCTTCCTCGCGGCCGTGTTCCTCTCCCCGCTCATCCACCTCGTGCCGTTCGAGGCCGTGGCCCCCGCGCTCGTGGTGGTCGGGTTCATGATGTGCCAGCACGTGGTGCAGATCGACTGGTCCGACCCGGGCGCGGCCTTCCCGGCGTTCCTCACGTTCATCCTCATGCCGTTCACCTACTCGATCGTCAACGGCATCGGCGCCGGCGTGGTGGCCTACGCGGTGATCCGCACGGGCCAGGGCCGCGGCCGCGAGGTGCACCCGCTGCTGTGGTTCGTGGCGCTCGCGTTCGTCGCGTACTTCGGGCTCGGCGTGGTCCGGGCGGCGCTCGGCCTGAACTGACCCGCCACCCCCGACGGCGGCGCACCGGACCGGTGCGCCGCCGTCGTCGTGTGCGGCGCGGGGTGTCGGCCCCGCCCCGCGCGGCGTGATGGGATGGGCCGCATGCCCCAGACCACGTCGCACGCCCCCGTCCCGCCGTCCGCCTGCGCCGAGCCCGTGACCCGCCGCCACCACGGCCACACGTTCCAGGACGACTTCGAGTGGCTGCGCGGCAAGGCGGAGCCCCGCGTGCTCGAGCACCTGGCCGCCGAGAACGCGTACACCGAGGCCGTGACCGCGGACCAGGCGCCGCTGCGCGAGGCGATCGTCGGCGAGATCAAGGCCCGCACGGTGGAGACGGACCGCTCCGTGCCCGCCCGCCGGGACGGGTGGTGGTACTTCGTGCGCACCCGCGAGGGCGCCGAGTACCCGATCCACTGCCGCGTGCCCGCACGCGACACCGGCGACCTCGAGGCCGACTGGACCCCGCCCGTCATCACCCCGGACGCCGCCCTGCCGGGCGAGCAGGTGATCCTGGACGGCAACGCCGAGGCCGAGGGCCACCCGTTCTTCGCGCTCGGCGGCCTGCACATCAGCCCGGACGCCACCCGGGTGGCCTACGCCGTGGACCACACCGGCGACGAGCGCTTCACCCTGCGCGTGCGCGAGATCGCCACGGGCGAGGACCTGCCGGACGCGGTCGAGAACGTGGCCCACGGCGTCCGCTTCGACCGCTCGGGCACCCGCGTGTTCTACACCGTGTGGGACGACTCGTGGCGGCCGTACCAGGTCAAGGCCCACGTGCTCGGCACCGACCCGGCCGAGGACGTGATCCTGCACGAGGAGGCCGACCCGGGCATGTGGACCGGCTTCGAGGGCGTGGCCGACCGCACCCAGCTGCTGATCGGCGTCGGCAACTCGGAGGTCTCCGAGACCCTCGTGGTCGACCTGCCGGAGGACCCCGCCGCACCCCTGCCCGCCCCGCGCGTGCTGATCCCCCGCGCGTGGCGGATGCTCGCCGACGTCGAGCCCGTCACCGACGCCGACGGCGTCCGCCGGCTGCTCGTGGTCCACGACCGCGCCCTGGACGACGACGGCGCCCCCGTCGCCGCGCCCAACGGGATGCTCTCGGTGGTCGCCGAGGCGGACGTCGCCGACCGCGGCGCCTGGCGCACGGTCGTCCCGCACCGCGAGGACGTGAAGGTCGACGGTGTCATGGTCACCCTGACCCACGCCGCCCTGGCCGTGCGCCGGGAGACGACCCCGCGCGTCGTCGTCACCGAACTGGACGCCGTGCTGGCCGGGCAGGCCGCGCACTGGCGCGAGCCCGCGTTCGACGAGGAGCTCTACGCGTGCCATCTGTCCGCGACGGCGGCCGAGTCCCCGTTCCTGCGGCTGGCCTACACGTCCTGGATCACGCCCGCGCGCGTGCTGGACGTCTCGGCGGCGACAGGCGAGGTGCACCTGCGCCGCGAGACGGAGGTGCCCGGCTACGACCCGGCCGACTACGTGGCCGAGCGCGTGTGGGCGCCGGCGTCCGAGCCGTCGTCGGTGACCGGGGAGGACGTGCGGATCCCCGTCACCGTGATCCGGCGCCGCGACGTGAAGCCGGACGGGACGGCCCCGTGCGTGGTGTACGGCTACGGCTCCTACGAGATGTCCATGGACCCCGTGCTGGGTGTGGCCCGGCTGTCCCTGCTGGACCGGGGCGTGGTGTTCGCGGTCGCGCACGTGCGCGGCGGCGGCGAACTGGGCCGGCGCTGGTACGAGGACGGCAAGAAGCTGGCCAAGCGGCACTCCTTCACGGACTTCGTGGACGCCACCCGGCACCTCGTGGACCTCGGCTGGGCGGACCCGGCGCGTGTGGCCTGCATGGGCGGCTCGGCCGGCGGCCTGCTCATGGGCGCGGTACTGAACCTCGCGCCGGAGCTGTACCGGGCGTGCCTGGCGGTGGTGCCGTTCGTGGATGCGCTCACCACCATCCTCGACCCGGAGCTGCCGCTGTCCGCGCTCGAGTGGGAGGAGTGGGGCAACCCGATCGAGGACGCGGCCGTGTACGAGGCCATGCGCGCCTACACCCCGTACGAGAACGTGCGGGCGGTGGACTACCCGGCGATCGCCGCGGTCACCAGCCTGCACGACACCCGCGTGCTCTACGTGGAGCCCGCCAAGTGGGTGGCGCAGCTGCGCCGCACCGTCACCTCGGACCAGGCGAGGCCGCTGGCCGACGGCGGCGCGCCCGTGCTGCTGCGCACCGAGATGGACGGTGGGCACGGGGGCGCCTCCGGCCGGTACCAGGGCTGGGAGGACACCGCGTGGGAGTACGCGTTCCTGCTCACGGCGCTGGGGGCCGTCGAGCGGCTGGACTGACGGGGCGGACGGTCAAGCCTCGGCCGCGCCGCGGGCGTCCTCCAGGGCGTCCACGGCGCGGATCAGGCCCAGGTGGGAGAACGCCTGCGGGAAGTTGCCCGCCATCCGGTCCAGCTCGTCGTCGTACTCCTCGGCCATGAGCAGCAGGTCGTTGGCACAGTCGTCCAGGCGGGCCATGAGGCGCTCCGCGTCCTCGACGCGGCCGGATCGGGCGTACTGCTCCACGAGCCAGAAGGCGCACATGATGAACGGCGCCTCCTCGCCCGGCAGCCCGTCCATGCCGGTGGCGCGGTACCGCATCACCAGGCCGGTCTGGGTGACGAGGTCCTCCTCCACGCGGGCCACCGTGGCGAGCATGTGCGGATCGTCGTGGGGCACGAAGCCGGTGTGGGGGATCTGCAGCAGGGAGGCGTCCGTCTCCGTGGAGCCGTAGGTCTGCCGGAAGGCGCCGTCCTCGTCCACGCCCTCGGTGAGGATCTCCTCCCGCAGCTCCTCCCGCGCCCGCTCCCAGGCCTCGAGCTCGTCGTCGCGGGCCGGCAGCCCGTGGTCCCGGGCGGCGTGCAGGGCCTGGTCCAGGGCGGCCCACATCATCACGCGGCCGTGCGTGAAGAACGCGGGCTCGCCCCGCATCTCCCACAGGCCGTGCTCCTTCGTGTCCCGGTGCGCCAGCAGGCGCTCCACGAGCCGCTTCTGCAGCGTCCAGGACCACGGGTCCTCCCCCACGCCCGCGTCCCGCAGCTTCCCGAGGGCGAGCATCACCGTGCCGATCACGTCCGCCTGCCACTGGTCCGCGGCCCCGTTGCCCACGTGCACGGGGCGCGAGCCCTCGTAGCCGGGCAGGTGCTCGAGGTCCCGCTCGGGCATGCGGCGCCCGCCGGAGAGCGTGTACATGATCTGCACGTCCTGCGGGTCGCCGGCGATCGCGCGCAGCAGCCAGTCCCGCCAGGCCTTGGCGTCCTCCGTGTGGTTGTGGGCCATGAGCGCCTCGAGGGTGAGGGCGGTGTCCCGCAGCCACACGTAGCGGTAGTCCCAGTTGCGCACGCCCCCGATGTCCTCCGGCAGGCTCGCGGTGGGGGCGGCCACGATGCCGCCCGTGTCCCGGTGGGTCAGGCCCTTGAGCACCAGCAGGGAGCGGGCCACCCGGTCGGCGCGCGGGCCGGTGGCCTCCAGCTCGCCCAGCCACTCCACCCAGCCGGCCACGGTGGCCTCGAGGGCCCGCTCCGCGTTCGGGGCGGCCGGCGCCATGAACCACGAGGGGTACCAGGCGAGCGTCCATGCGGCGGACCCGCCCTCCTCCAGCGGGGTGCTGCCGCGGTGGCTCAGCCCGTCCGGGCTCAGGTCCGGCCCGTGCACGGCCAGGGCGTCGCCGCCGGCGACCACCGCGAGGAAGGACTCCCCCGCCGGGTCGGTCTGCCGGGACACCCACGGGGTCACCTCGCCGTAGTCCAGCCGGACGTGGAGCCGCTGCTCCACGCTCACGCGGCCGGCGGTGCAGCGCACGAGCCGCACCAGGTCCGCCCGGGCCTGTTCGCCCTCGCCCGTCGAGGCGAGCGCGCCGCCGTCGTCGTCCACCGCCACGCCGGAGCCGCGATGGCTGGTCAGCGGCATGAACTCGAGGACCTCCGCCTCCCCCTCGGGGCCGCGCCAGCGCGTGCGCAGCACGAGCGTGCCGGGCAGGTAGGCGCGCTCCACGACCTCGCCGTCGGCGATCCGCAGGCTCCACTGCCCGTGCTCCGGCTCGCCCAGCAGGGAGGTGAATACGGACGGGGCGTCGAACCGGGGCAGGCACAGCCACGTCACGTCCCCCTCGCGGGTGACGAGCGCCCCCGAGTGCTGGTTGGACAGGTACGCGTGGTCCTCGATGAGCGGCGGGCGGCGGGGGGTCGTCGTGGTCATGCCCTCCAGTCCATCATCCGCGACGCGCGGCGGGCCAGGGCTGAGGCCGCGCCCGGCCCGGCGGGCATGGACGGGCACGCATGGACGGGCACGCATGGACTGGATCGGCGGGCCGACGGGAGACTGGCCGGGACCGCCCGCCGCCGACGCCGAAGGACACCCATGACCTCCCCCGCCGACCGCGACGATGTCGCCCTGATCATCCTGGGCGCCACCGGTGACCTCACCTCGCGCCTGCTGCTGCCCGGCCTGGCCGGTGCGCTGGCCGCCCACGACCTGCCGCGGGTGACGCTCGTGGGCTCCTCCCACAGCGAGCACAGCACGGACGAGTGGCGCTCGATCGTGCGCGAGGGCCTCGCGGGCGCCGCCCTGGACGAGGACGAGGTCGAGGACCTCGTCGCGCGCGCCGCGTGGCACACCGCCGACGCCACGGACGCCGACGACCTGCGCGCCCTGTTCGAGACGGCCCGCGAGGCCGCCGGCCCGGACGCCGCGCCCGTGCTGTACTTCGCCCTCGGCCCCGGCATCACGCGGGAGGCCGTGGGCGCGCTCGCCGGCTTGGAAGACCTGCCGGACGGGCTGCGCCTGGCCCTGGAGAAGCCGTTCGGCGAGGACGAGGAGAGCGCCCGCGAGCTCAACGCGGTGCTGGCCGACGTCGTCGAGGAGGACCGCGTGTTCCGCGTGGACCACTTCCTGGGCGAGTCCATGGTCACCGCGCTGCTCGGGCTGCGCACCGCGAACCGGCTGCTGGGGCGCGTGTGGGGCGGGCGTGACGTGGAGCGGGTCGACGTGGTGGTGGACGAGACGATCGCGCTCGAGGGGCGCGCCGAGTTCTACGACGGCACCGGCGCGCTAAAGGACATGGTCCAGTCGCACCTGCTGCAGGTGCTGGCCATGGCGGCGCTCGAGCCGCCGGAGCGGCTGCGTCCGCAGGAACTGCACGACGCCGTCGTCGAGGTCCTGCGCGCCACCCGGGTGTGGCAGGACGACCCCGTGGCCGCCTCCCGCCGCGCCCGCTACACCGCCGGCGAGGTGGACGGCGAGCGGATCCCCGCCTACGCGGAGGAGGAGGGCGTGGACCCCGGGCTGCGGACCGAGACGCTGGCCGAGGTCACCCTCGCCGTGGACACCGAGCGGTGGCGCGGCGTGCCGTTCCGGCTGCGCTCCGGCAAGGCGCTGGGCCGGAAGCGGTGGGAGGTGGCGCTGACCCTGCGGGCGCCCGAGGACGTGCCGGAGGGCCTCTCGCCCGCGGAGGGCCGGGACCGGATCGTGGTGGGCCTGGACCCGCGCGAGGTGCGGATCGAGCTCGCCGTGGACGGGGCCGACACCCCGTTCGACGCCGAGCGGCGCACCCTCGCCGCCGACCTGGGCGAGGAGCAGGTGGACGCCTACGGGGAGGTGCTGCGCGGCATCCTCACCGGGCAGACGCTGCTGAGCGTGCGCGGCGACGCCGCCGAGGAGTGCTGGCGGATCCTGGCGCCGGTGCTCGCCGCGTGGGAGGCCGAGGAGGTGCCGCTGGACGAGTACCCGGCCGGGTCGGCGGGGCCGGCGGGCTGGGGGTGAGGGGCGGGGCCGAGAGGCGCCGTGGCACCAATATGACCCTTCTCAGCGCTCTTCAGTCCCTGAGAAGGGCCGTTCCGGTGCCGAGGATGCTGCGCGGCTGAGCTCCCGTTCCTCGAACGAGAGCGCCGCTGGGGGCTCCCGTTTCCCGAACGAAGGCGCGGGGTGGCGGGCCGCCGGTACTGTTCTGGGCATGAGCGAGCAGCACCGCCTGGACCGTGACCGCCTCCCCGAGCAGGTCTCCGACCTCTTCGACCCCGTGCGCTGGCGCGTGGTCGAGGGCTTCGACTTCGAGGACCTGACCTACCACCGCCAGGTGGAGCGCGACGCCGACGGCCGCTGGGTGCGCGACCTGCCGACGGTGCGCATCGCCTTCGACCGCCCCGAGGTCCGCAACGCGTTCCGCCCCGGTACCGTGGACGAGCTCTACCGCGCTCTCGACCACGCCCGCATGACCCCGGACGTGGGCACGGTGCTCCTCACCGGCAACAGCCCCTCCCCCAAGGACGGCGGCCACGCGTTCTGCTCCGGCGGGGACCAGCGCATCCGCGGCCGCGACGGCTACCGCTACGCCGAGGGGGAGACGGCCGAGACCATCGACCCGGCCCGCGCCGGACGCCTCCACATCCTCGAGGTCCAGCGCCTGATGCGCACCTCCCCCAAGGCGATCATCGCCGTCGTGAACGGCTGGGCGGCCGGCGGCGGCCACTCGCTGCACGTGGTCGCGGACCTCACCCTCGCCTCCCGCGAGCACGGGAAGTTCAAGCAGACGGACGCCACCGTGGGCTCCTTCGACGCCGGCTACGGCTCGGCCCTGCTCGCCCGGCAGGTGGGCCAGAAGCGCGCCCGCGAGATCTTCTTCACGGCGCGCGAGTACTCGGCCGAGGAGATGGTGGCCATGGGCGCCGTCAACGAGGCCGTGGACCACGAGCGCCTCGAGGAGGTCGCCCTCGAGTACGCCGCGGACATCAACCGTCAGTCCCCGCAGGCCCTGCGCATGCTCAAGTTCGCGTTCAACCTTCCCGACGACGGCATGGCCGGCCAGCAGGTCTTCGCCGGCGAGGCCACGCGCATGGCCTACATGACGGACGAGGCCGTGGAGGGCCGGGACGCGTTCCTGCAGAAGCGCGACCCGGACTGGTCCGCCTTCCCGTACCACTTCTGACCGACCACCACGGCAGGACGGGGACCCGCCCATGCTCGCACTGCTCAACGACCAGCCCATCCTCGTCCTCATGGCCACCGTCGCCCTGGGCGCCGCCGTCGGCACCATCCCCCTGGGCAAGATCCGCCTCGGCGCCTCGGGAGCACTGTTCGTGGGCCTGCTCGTCGGGGCGGTGCTGCCCGACGTCGGCGACCGGCTGGCCCTGTTCCAGAGCTTCGGCCTGGCCCTGTTCGCCTACCTGATCGGGCTCGGCGCCGGCAAGGTGTTCTTCCGGGACCTGCGCCGCAACCTGCCCCTGATGCTGGCCGCCGTCGTCGTGGTGATCCTCACCGCCTTCACGGTGCACCCGCTGGCCGCGCTGCTCAACCTGGACCTGCCGACGGCGATCGGCGTGTGGACGGGTTCGCTCACCGCGACGCCGGCGATGGCGCTGGCGAACCAGCTCACCGGCGGGCAGGCCCCGGCCGTGGGCTACGGGCTGTCCTACCTGGTGGGCGTGGTCGGCACCATCATCGCGATCACCCTGCTCGCCGCCCGCCCGTGGAGCAGTTCCCCACGCGATCCGGCGCCGGTGACCGACGGCAAGCTGCGCTTCACCGCTGCGGTCGCCACCTCCGCGATCGCCGTGCGGGAGATCCCCGGGATCTCCGAGGGGCTGGTGCGCGTGGTGGCGCTGCGCCACGGCGGCGTGGCCCGGATCGCCGGCTCCGCCGACCGGATCGAACCCGGGGACGAGGTCGTCCTGGACGGCACGGAGCAGAACATCGACGCGGCCGTGGAGGCCTTCGGCCGCCGCACCGGCGCCGACCCGGCGCGGGTGATGAACCCGCTGCAGACCTCCATGGTCATCGTCACGGCCCGCGCCCTGGCCGATCTCCGCCTGGGCACGCTGTCCCTGCGCGAGCGCTTCGGCACCGACGTCGCCCGGCTGCGGCGCGACGACGTCGAGTCGCTGGCCACCCCGCAGACCGAGCTCAAGGTCGGCGACCGGGTGCTCATCGTGACCACCGCGCCGCGGATGGAGGCGGTGCGCGACTTCTTCGGCAACTCGACCCGCGGGCTCTCGAACCTGGACTGGATCTCCCTGGGCACGGGCATGGCGCTGGGCTACCTGCTGGGCATGGTGACGATCCCGCTTCCGGGCGGGGCCTCCTTCTCCCTCGGCCCGGCGGCCGGGTGCATCCTCGTCGGCCTCGCCCTCGGTGCGATCGGCCGAACGGGACCCACGGTGTGGGAGCCGTCCACGGAGATCGCGCTGACGCTGCGGCAGTTCGGCCTCATGCTCTTCCTGGGCGTGGTGGGCCTGGCCGCCGGCCCGGCGTTCATCGAGACGGTGTTCACCCGGGTCGGCGGGCTGGCCATCCTGATGTCCGCCGTGCTCACCGCGCTGACCGCGGCCCTGCTCATCGCCGCGGCACGGCTGCTGGGGCAGTCCGTGGATCGCACCTACGGGGCGCTGGCGGGCATCACGGGCCAGCCGGCGATCCTGGACTACGCGCTCTCCCGGTCCACCGACGCCCGCGTGACCGAGGGGTACGCCCAGCTGTTCGCGCTGATCATGGTGGTCAAGATCGCCACCGTGCCGTTCATGCTCTGACCGGCCGGGCGGATCCGTCCGACCGTCGGGCCTCCTACACTCGGGGCCATGCCCGCCACCGCCGATGCCCTCGCCCGCGCCACGGACGCCCTCGCCGCGGCCTTCGACGGCGGCGCCCCCGTCGAGCTGACCGCCGACGGCGCCGCGCTCCCCCGACCCGAGGCCCGCGACCCGCGCCGCTGCGGCGACCCGGACGCCGTCGCCGTGGTGCGCACCTCCGGGTCCACGGGCACGCCGAAGCAGATCGTCCTGACCGGCGCGGCCCTGCGCGCCTCGGCCGCGGCCACGGCCCGGCGGCTCGGCGGCGAGGGGGCGTGGCTGCTGGCCCTCGGCGTGCACTACGTGGCCGGGCTCGCCGTGCTCTCCCGCTCGATCGCGGCCGGGACCGCACCCGTGGCCCTGCCCCCGGGCCCGTTCACGCCCGCGGCGTTCGCCACCGGGGCGGCCGCCCTGCCCGACAACGCCGGCCCCCGGCTCGTCTCCCTCGTCCCCACCCAGCTCGCCCGCCTCCTCGCCGCCGACGCCGACCCGGCCGGGCGGGCGGCCCTGCGCTCCTTCGACCGCGTGCTCGTGGGCGGCGCCCGGCTCGATCCCGCGCTGCGGGCCGCGGCCGAGGCGGCGGGGGTGCGCCTCACCGCCACCTACGGCATGGCCGAGACGTGCGGCGGCTGCGTCTACGACGGCGTCCCGTTGCCCGGCGTCACCGCCGCGGTGGCCCCGGACGACCCCGACGCCCCGCCGCGCGTGCGCCTGGCCGGGCCCATGGTGGCGGCCGGCTACCTCGACGACCCCGCCCGCACCGCCGCCCACTTCGTCACCGCCGCGGACGGCGCCCGCGCCTTCCTGACCGAGGACACGGGCGTGCTCTCCCCCACCGACGACGGCGGCGTGCGGCTGGCCGTGACCGGTCGCCTGGACGACGTCGTCATCACGGGCGGGGTGAAGGTGTCCGCGGCGGCGGTGACCGCGGTGCTCGAGGCGCACCCGGGCGTCGCGGCGGCCCACGTGGCCGGCGTGCCGGATCCCGAGTGGGGCGCCCGGCTGTGCGCCGCCGTCGTGCCCGCCCACCCGGCCGCGGCCCCCGACGAGGCCGTCCTGCGCGCCCACGTGCGCGAGGCGCTGGGTGCGGCCGCGGCGCCCAAGACGTGGCTCGTCCTCGACGCCCTGCCCCTGCTCTCCACCGGCAAGACCGACCGGCAGGCCCTGGCCGCCCGGTTCACCACCGGCTGAGCGTCGCCCCGCCCGCGTGGGAGAATGACCCGGGCCCGGCCGACGTCGGGCCCCGGCCGCGCGCCGCCGTCGACCCGGCCCGCCGCGCGCCGCTGCCCACCCCGCTCCCCAGGAGGAACCCCCGCCCATGGCCGCCACGCTCTCTCAGTGGGTCGCCGCCGCGCGCCCGCGCACGCTGCCCATGGCGATCGCCCCCGTGATCGTCGGTTCGGCCGCCGCCGCGGAGCTCGGCCGCTTCCACCTCGGCGCGGCCCTGCTGGCCCTCGTGGTCTCGCTCGCCCTGCAGGTGGGCGTGAACTACGCCAACGACTACTCGGACGGGATCCGCGGCACCGACGACGAGCGCGTCGGCCCCTTCCGGCTCACCGTCTCCGGGCTCGTGCCCGCGGCCCAGGTGAAGCAGGCGGCCTTCGCGTCCTTCGGTCTCGCCGGGCTGGCCGGCCTGGGGCTCATCCTGCTCTCGGGGCACTGGTGGTTCCTGCTGGTCGGCGTCGCCTGCGTGGTGGCCGCCTGGTACTACACGGGCGGCAAGAAGCCCTACGGCTACCTGGGCCTGGGCGAGGTGTTCGTGTTCGTGTTCTTCGGCCTGGTGGCCGTGCTCGGCACCACCTACACGCAGGCCGGCCAGGTCAGCGGCCTGGCGTGGGCCGGCGCGATCGGCTGCGGCCTCATCTCCACGGCCCTGCTGATGGCCAACAACATCCGGGACATCCCCACGGACCGGGCCGTGGGCAAGATGACCCTGGCGGCCCGCCTCGGCGACGGCCCCGCGCGGGCCTCCTACGGCGTCATGCTCGCCGTCGCCCTGCTGCTGCCGCTGTTCTGGGTGGCCGTGCACCCGTGGCTGCTGCTGGTGCCGCTCGGCGGCCTGCTGGCGATCCGGCCCGTCCGCACCGTGCTGCGCGCCCAGGACCGCCGGGCACTGATCCCGGTGCTGCGCGCGACCGGCGTGATCGGGATCGTCTACGCGCTGACCTTCACCCTCGGCGTCCTGCTCTGAGCGCCCGCACCGCGGGCCCCGGGGCTCACTCGCGGAAGCGGCCCTGCGTGTAGGCGTCCTCGGCCTCGGCGTCGGCGGCCTCGGTGCGGCCGCGGCGGCCGGGGCGGCCCTCCCACGCGGCGGACAGGTCCTGGGTGGCGCCCCGACGCAGGCGGCCGAGGAACAGGTAGCTGACGGCGAACGTCAGGATCGCGGCGGCCAGGGTGGCCATGACCATGCCGAGGCCGAGCTGCAGGCCGACCCACCAGAGGACGAAGAAAAGGGCCACGCGGAGCAGCCCGTAGTAGAGAATGCGCACCGGCCCATTCTACGAGCGGTGCCTGGACGCCCGCCGAGGGCCGCCGTCGCCCCCTGGACGCCCGCCGGTTCCGCGGGCCTTCGCCCGGGGCGGAGCCGAGACCGGCTCCGCCCCCGCCTAGACTGGAAGGATGGGCCGTTACATCATCCCCGCCGCGATCGTCCTCGTGGGCCTCACGCTGTACGCGCTATTCGAGGCCCTCATGACCCCCGCCCACGAGGTGCGCAGCCTGCCGAAGTGGGGCTGGGTGGCCGTCGTGGTCCTGCTCCCCCTCGTGGGCCCGCTGCTGTGGCTCGTGCTGGGCCGCGCCCGCGTGGCCCGCGGCACGGCGCGTCCGGCGCCCCGCGGCCCCGGCGCCCCCGACGACGACGAGGCGTTCCTGCGCAGCCTCCGCGTCCAGCGGCGCCAGGCCGAGCGTGAGCAGGAGCTGGACCGGCGTGACGCCGAGCTGAAGGCCCGCGAGGAGGAGTTGCGCCGTCGTCGTGAGCGGGGCGAGGAGCCCGACGCCGACGATCCGGACGCCCCCACCCCCTGACCTCTCCCAGGAACACTTTCGCTCGTGAAAACGTCGCTACCATCCCGGAAATCCGGGGCGGTAGCGACGTTTTCACGAGCGAAAGCGCTGGGGGGTGGAAGCGTGAGGCCTCGGGTCAGCTGGGCAGCCCCGCGTAGGAGTGCAGGCCCGGGAAGTACGTGTTCACGATCGTGTAGTTGAACACGATGCAGAGGAAGCCCACGATGCTGAGCCAGGCGGCGCGCGCGCCGGTCCAGCCGCGGGTGGCGCGGGCGTGCAGGTACGCCGCGTAGACCACCCAGATCACGAAGGTCCAGACCTCCTTCGTGTCCCAGTTCCAGTAGCGGCCCCACGCGGCCTCGGCCCAGATGGCGCCGGCGATCAGCGTGAAGGTCCACATCACGAAGCCCACCGCGTTGATGCGGAAGGACCAGTTCTCCAGGGAGTCGGAGGAGGGCACGAGGCGCAGGAACGACCAGGTGGGCTCGCCCGCTGCGGCGCGCTTCTCGGCGCGGTCCTGGAGCAGCTGCAGCATGGACATGGCGGCGGTCAGCGCGAACAGCGAGCTGGCCAGCACGGCGATGGACACGTGGATGACGAGCCACGGCGTCTGCAGCGGCGGCTGGAGGTGGCCCACCGGCGTCGGGAAGCCCATGGTGGCCGCGCACATCATCGCCACGACGATGCCGGTGACGAACGTGCCCACGAAGCGCAGATCCTTGCGCAAGAGGAACAGCAGGTAGACGGTCGTGATCACGAGCGCGCCCGTGGTCATGAACTCGTACAGGTTGCCCCACGGCACGCGGTAGGCGGCGAGGCCGCGGGCGACGACGGCGAACGCGTGCAGCGCCCAGCCGACGGCCAGCACGGCCACGGCCACGTTGGCGACCGGGCGGCGGCCGCCGCCCGTGTAGTCCATGTCCTCGTCCACGAGGTCGTCGTCCGCGTCGACGCCGGGCTCGGCGGCGGCCGGCCGGGCCGTGTCGGAGTCGCTCGCGCCGACCGCCGTGGACCCGCCGACGGCGACCCCCACGGTCTCGCGGGCCGGAGCGGTGCGCACCTGCCCGCGCTGGGCCGCGAGGTCGGCCTCGAGGCGGCGGATGGTGGCCGAGGCGGTGGCCATGTCGATGGTGAACAGGATGAACGCCGCCGCGTACACGAGCGCGGCGATGAGCATGAAGAGGTCGCTGTACAGCGCCAGTTGCTCGTTCACGGGGGCCGTGGGGTTGAACACTGTCAGTCTCCTGATCGGGGGGTGCGGGGACCGGCGAGGGTCTCGGGGGTGGTTCCAGTGTGGCCGACGGCGGCGGCCGATGCGACGGCCTCCTCCTCGGACTCGGGGGCGGCGACGGGCCACCAGCGCTCCATGGCCGAGCGCAGGGCCACGTGCTCCTCGTGCAAGCCGAACTCCTCGCCGCGGGCGAGCAGCGCGTACTCCACGCGGGTGCGGCCGGCCTCGTCGGTGCGGGCGCGGACCCACACGCGGCGGCGGCGGACGAACAGGCTGATGACCAGCCCGAGCAGGGCGGTGCCGGCGAACACGCCGACGCCCCACTTGCCCGGGTCGTAGTGGATGTCCAGGCCGACGTAGCGGCGGACGCCGTCGAAGCTGATGGAGCCCTTGCCCTCGGGCAGCTCGTACGTCTGGCCCGGGCTGAGCACGATGCCGCCGTTCTCGTTGGTGCGGCTGTTGAGCTCGGTGAGGGATGCGGTGTCCAGCACGTACACGTTCTGCGGGCGGCCGGTGTCCAGGCCGAGGTCCCCGTAGTACGAGTTCAGCTGCAGCTCCGGGTTGAGCAGCTCGGGGTCCGCGGAGAACGCGGCGCCTTCCTCGTCCTCCACCGCCGAGGGCAGGAAGAAGCCGACGAAGCCCAGCTGGTCCGGCCGCGCGTCGGGGACCTTGATGGTGGCCTGCGAGCCGTAGTTCTGGTCGAACACGCGGGTGACCACGGGGCCCTGGAAGGCCACGTCCCCGGCGCCGTCGCGGATGGTCACCACGGGCGCGTAGCCGTTGCCCACGAGGTAGACGCGCACGCCGTCGATGTCCAGCGGCTGGTTGACCTTGAGGATCTGGCGCTGGAGCTCGCCGCCGGTGCCCTCGCGGACGTCCATGACGGCGGTGTAGTCCAGCGGCTGGCCGTAGGTGGTCTCCGACTGCCGCTCGAACACGGCGTCGAACGAGTCGAGGGTGAGGGAGAACGGCTGGAGGTCGTCCGCGCTGAAGTAGGTGCCGGGGGTGAAGGAGTCGTAGGCCACGAGGTTGTTGGCGAAGCCCTCGCCCTCCACGATGATCTTCTGCCCGCCGTACTTGGTCATGCCGCCGTAGGCCATGAACACGAGCACGCCGATCAGCGAGACGTGGAACAGGATGTTGCCGATCTCGCGCAGGTATCCGCGCTCGGCGCCCACGGACGCGCCGCCGGCCTCGGGGCGGTGCTCCACGCGGTAGCGGCGCTTGCGCAGCCACGCCTGGGCTCTGGCCACGGCCTCCTCGGGGCCGGGGCCGCCGTCCTCCAGGACCACGACGCCGGAAGCCGGCAGGCGCGTCAGGTTGCGGGGGGTGCGGGCCGGGGGCTGGCGCAGGGCCTTGGCGTGCTGGATGGCGCGCGGCCACACGCAGCCCACGAGGGAGACGAACAGCAGCAGGTAGATGGCCGAGAACCAGACGGAGTTGTAGACGTCGAAGAACTGCAGGGCGTCCAGGACGGGGCCCCACACGGGGTTGTCCTCGATCCACTGGTCCACGATCTCGGGGCCGGCACGGCGCTGGGGCACGAGGGAGCCGGGCACGGCGGCGACGGCGAGCAGGAGCAGCAGCATGAGCGCGGTGCTCATGCTGGTCAGCTGGGTCCAGATCCAGCGCAGGGTGCCCGCCAGGCCGAGGCGCGGCAGGGTGACGGGCTCGGAGCGCGTCCGGGCGGCCTTGGAGCTCACAGGGGCATCTCCCATTCGTTGGCGAACCACAGCTGCAGCTGCGTGGTCCAGGCGGTCCAGACGCCGGTGACCATGAGCAGGCCCAGCGCGATCAGCAGGGCGCCGCCGAGGCGCATGATCAGCACGCGGTGCCGGAGGAAGAACCCGAGGGCCCGCATGCCGCGCTCCATGCCGAGGGCCATGAGCACGAACGGCAGGCCCAGGCCGAGGCAGTAGAGGAAGGCGAGCAGGGCGCCGCGGCCCACGGAGCCGGAGCTGGCCGTGGACATGGCCAGGACGGCGGCCATGGTGGGGCCGATGCACGGCGCCCAGCCCAGGCCGAAGGTCATGCCCAGCAGGGGCGCGCCGACCAGGCCGGCGGCGGGCTTGAAGTGGACGCGGCGCTCCTGCTGAAGCCGGCCGCCGCCGCCGAGGAACACGAGGCCCATGAGCATCACGAGCACGCCGAGCACGGGGGTGACCCAGGCGCCGTCGCGCCGCAGCCAGACCATGGCCTGGGTGAACACCACGGTGATGCCCACGAACACCACGGCGAACCCGAGCACGAACAGCACGGAGCCGAGCACGAGGCGCCCGCGGCGGCGGCTGGTGAGCACGTCCCCGCCGAGGCCGGTGACGTACCCGAGGTAGCCGGGCACGAGCGGCAGCACGCACGGGGAGAGGAAGGAGATCAGGCCGGCCAGCACGGCGATCGGCGCGGCCAGCAGCAGGGAGCCGTCGAGGGCGATCTCGGCGAAGGGGTTGCTCTGCATGGACACGGCGGCCGGGTCAGGCCGCGGCCTCGTCCACCACGGTGGTGAGCAGGGCGCGCAGGGTGGACTCCTCCACGGCGCCGAGCACGCGGGCGGCCACGCGGCCCTCGACGTCCAGGACGAGGGTGGAGGGCACGGCCTGCGGGGGCACGTAGTCGGTCATGTTCAGGAGCACCTCCCCGCGGGCGTCCTCGATGGACGGGTAGGGGATCTCGAAGGTGCGCTCGAAGGCCTGCGCGGTGGTGACGGTGTCCCGGACGTTCACACCGAGGAACCGCACCCCCTGCGGGGCGAACTGCTCGTGCAGGGAGACGAGGTGGGGGGCCTCGACGCGGCACGGCGCGCAGGCGGCGTACCAGAAGTTCAGCAGGGCGGGGGTGCCGCGCAGGCTCGCGCCGGTCACGGGGGTGCCGTCGAAGAGCTCGGCGGCGAACTCCACGGGGGCGCCGCGCTCGGCGGGGGCGATCTCCAGGACGGAGCCGTCGCCGGCGATGTAGTTCTTGCCGTCCGCGTTGCCGGCCTGCCGCGTCAGCGAGTCGTCCCCCGAGCACGCCGCGAGGACGGGCGCGAGGCCGAGCAGCGAGAGGCCGGTCAGCACGGTGCGACGGGACGGACGGGGGGTCTGCATGGCGGGCTGCCCTCCAGGGGACGCGCGGGGCTGGATTCCGGGTACCTGGGGAGTCTACTGTCCGCCCCGCATTCTGACTGAACCCTGGACGTCACACCCCCACCCCGTGGGAGGCTGCGGCCGGCGTCGTCGACGCCGGCCGTCTCAGGCGCCCGGCAGGGAGGAGGCGTCCTTGAGCAGGGCCTGGTTCGGCTCGTGGTACTCGACGCGCGGCACCCCGCGCCCCTCCTCGTACACGAGCGAGGTCACGGAGGTCAGCGAGCACTCGCGGCGGCGCGGGTCGTGCCACAGCGGACGGCCCTCGACGGCCAGGCGCGTCACCCAGATCGGCAGCTGGTGCGAGACGAGCACGGACTCGGCGCCGGGCCCGTCGGCGGCCACGGCCTCGCCGCGGAGCCGGTCGACGACGGCCAGCATCCGGGCGGCCTGCGCGCGGTACGGCTCGCCCCAGGACGGGCGCAGGGGATTGCGCAGCCGGGGCCACAGCCGCGGGTTCCGCTTCAGCGACGCCGCCACCTGGGACATGCCCTCGAAGGCGTTCTCCGCCTCGATCAGGTCGGGCTCGGTGACCAGCGGCAGGTCGAACGCGGCCGCGAGGGGCGCGGCGGTCTGCTGCGCGCGGGTCAGCGGGGAGGCGGCGACGACGGCGGGCGCCCGGCCGGTCTGCGCGGCGCGCTCCGCGAACCACGCGGCCACGCCCCGGGCCATCTCGTGGCCGAGCTCCGAGAGCCCGAACTCCGGCAGGCGGCCGTAGAGGACACGGTCGGGGTTGTGGACTTCTCCGTGGCGGACCAGGTGGACGGTGGCGAGCGTCTGCATGGGGCCAGTCTGGCAGAGGCGGGCCGGTGGCTCCGGCGGTAGCGTGGGGCACAGCTCGGCGCGACCGCGCCGCCACCCCCGTCCGCACCGAGACGCCGCGAGCGTCGGCGTCGCTAGGAGGCCCCATGTCCGGCACCTCGCCCACCGATCCCCACGGCAGCCAGAACCCGTACGGCACCGACCCCTACGGCGCCGCCCCGCAGGGGCCGACCCCGGGCTCCCCTGACCCGGCGGGCGCGAGCCCGTACGGCCAGAACCCCTACGGCGCACCGCCGGCGGCTCCGTACGGCGCCCCGGGCCAGGCGGGGATGCCCCAGGCCCCCTCCCCCCACGGCCCCGCCGGCTGGCAGTCTCCCGGCCCGGTCGAGCTGCCCCCGCGGCCGCGCTCCCTGACGGCCGCGTTCTGGCTGATCGTCTCGGGCGGCCTCCTGCTGCTGGCGACGACCCTGCTGGCGGCCTTCGCCATCACCCAGCCGGAGGGCCAGGTCGCGATCCAGCAGGAGCTGGACCGGTCCGTCGAACAGATGAATCTGCCCGCCGACCAGGCGGAGCAGATGCGCACCATGATGGACGGGATGCTCCCGGCCCTCGCCACGACGGCGGCCGTGTTCGGCGTGCTCGCGTTCCTCGTCTACCTGTGGGTGGCGTTCGCGATCCGCGGCGGCTCGCGCGCCGCGCGCATCGTCGGAACGGTGCTGGCGTCCCTGTCCGTGCTGGTGCTGGTCTCCAACGCCGTGATGGGGGCGTTCAGCCCGCTGGACCTCGTGTGGGTGGGCCTCGGCGTCGCCGGCATCGTGCTCGCCTACCGCCCGGACGCCACGGAGTACATGCGGCTGAAGACCTGGCAGCGCTTCGCGCGCCGCTGAGCCCGCTCAGGCCCGCGGGGCGTCCAGGAGCCGGCCCAGGCGGGCCGGGTCCACGCGCCAGAAGTCGCGCTGGACGCCGTCCACGAAGAGCACGGGCACCTCGTCCACGAAGCGCTCGAGCAGGTCCGGGTGCGCGGCCCCGTCCACGGCCTCCCAGGCCTCGCCCCGCGCGTCGCACACCTGCACCACCGTGGCCTCGGCCTCGGCGCACAGGTGACAGCCGGGCTTCACGAGCAGCTGGACGCGGGCGGTGGCGGCGGGCAGGTCGGCGGTCATGGCCCCCACTCTACGGATCGCCGTCCACGACGAAGCCGCCGTCCCCCCGGAAGGGGACGGCGGCTTCGTCTCGTCAGCGCCCGGAGGGCGCGGGCGTCACTTCTTGTTGCGACGCTGGTGACGGGTCTTGCGAAGCAGCTTGCGGTGCTTCTTCTTCGACATGCGCTTGCGGCGCTTCTTGATCACAGATCCCATGGGGACTCCTTGAATCGGGGCGAGGGTCGGCGGTCGTGGGACCGCAGGCATCCGGGGCGCCGGACACGCCGACCCGCATTCCACCGGATGTGGAACGCCTGGAAACGTTCTCGGCCACAATACCGGCCGCACGGGCCCCGGTCGAACCGGGACGGGGACCGGCTCAGTCGAACCAGGGGTCGAGCCCGTGCAGCGGGAACACCTCGCGGCGCGTGGCCATGATCGACTGGTCCACCGGGTCGGCCGGGTCGTAGCCCACCTCCCACGAGCGCCACCACACGTCCGCGTCCTCGCCCATCACGGTGGGGATCCGCTCGGCGTCGTCCCCCTCGTGCACGGACATGTCCCCGGTCAGCTCGTCCGCGGTGAGGGCCCGGACGTGCTCGATCCAGGCGGCGGGGATCTCGCTCCTCACGGGGATCGGGGTCTGCAGGACGGCGGCGGTCAGGTGGGCCCACGCGCGCGGCACCACCCGCAGCGGGTTGTAGCCGCCGCCCCCGGTGGCCAGCCACCGGCCGTGCGCGAACCGGTCGGCCCAGTCGCCGACGTCGAACGCGAGCTGGCGCTGGCCGTCCACGCTCAGCCGCAGGTCGGCGAGCGGGTCCGTGCGGTGACCGTCGCAGCCGTGCTGGCTGACCAGCACGTCCGGGGCGAACGCCTCCAGCAGGGGCGGGACCACGGCGTGGGCGGCGCGCAGGAAGCCGGCGTCGCCGGTGCGCGGGGGCAGCGCGACGTTCACCGCCGTGCCCTGGGCGGCCGAGCCGCCGATCTCGTTGGCGAAGCCCGTGCCCGGGAACAGGCTGATGCCCGTCTCGTGCAGGGAGATGGTGAGCACGCGGGGGTCGTCGTAGAAGATCGACTGCGTGCCGTCGCCGTGGTGCGCGTCCACGTCGACGTAGGCCACGCGCTCCGCGCCGAGGTCCAGCAGGCGCTGGATGGCCACGGCGCAGTCGTTGTAGATGCAGAACCCGGACGCCGAGGACCGGGCGGCATGGTGCATGCCACCGGCGAAGTTCACGGCGCGGTCCACCTCGCCGGACCAGATCGCCTCCGCGGCGACGAGGGAGCCGCCCGCGATCCGGGCGGCGGACTCGTGCAGGTCCGGGAACACGGGACAGTCCTCGGTGCCCAGGCCGAAGCGGCCGTCCTCGGCCGACGACGTCGCCGCGGCCCGGCGCACGGCGGCGACATACTCGGGGTCGTGGACGAGGGCGAGCTGCTCGTCCGTGGCCACGGGCGGCTCCATGATCCGCACGTGGGGGGCGTCCAGCAGGCCGAACGCCTCCACGAGCCGGTGCGTGAGGTCCAGCCGCAGGGGCGCCATCGGGTGCTCCGCGCTGAACCGGTAGCGGAGCAGGCTGGAGTCCCACACCACAGCGGCGGGGGTGGGAGCGGGAGGGGTGGACGTGGTGCTCATCACGGTCCAGCCTAGGGCTCCGGGCGACACGGTGGCGACGATCGCCTCGGATGTCCTGCCCGCGTGACGCGCGGGCCACGGGGCGCGCGATACTGGGAGCCGGTCCGTTCCCCGTCCCCCCGCGCAGGAGGTGCCCCGTGGCAGGTCTCCGTCCGACTCCGCGCGCCCGCCGCCACGGCGGCGTGCGCCGGCCCGGCGGCCTCCCCCGGCCCGGCCAGGCCTCCACGCTGGAGTCCTCGACCGACCTGCGCACGGTGCTGCGGCGCTCGGGCCGCGCCGTCAGCTCGGTGGTGGGCGGCTCCCCGGCCCGCGCCGCCCTCTCCGCCTTCGCCCTCATGGCCCTGGTGTTCACCGGGCTCCTCGCCCTGCCGTGGGCCGCGGCGGACGGCCACGCCACCCCCCTGCACGACGCCATGTTCACCGCGGTCTCCGCCTTCTCCGTGACCGGTCTGACCACCGTCAACACGGCCGTGCACTGGTCCCCCGCGGGCCAGGTGATCATCCTCGTGGCCATCCAGATCGGCGGCCTGGGCATCCTCTCGATGGCCTCGCTGCTCACGCTGGCCGTCTCCCGGCATCTGGGTCTGAGGTCGAAGCTGGCGACGCAGCAGGCGGGCATGACCTCCGGGAATCTCGGCGAGGTCGGCCGGCTGCTGCGCGTCGTCGTCGTGACGGTGCTGACCGCCGAGGCCGCGCTGGCGTTCTTCCTCGTGCCGCGGTTCGCGGCCATCTCCGGCTCGTGGCTCACCGGCCTGTGGCACGGGGTCTTCTACTCGGTCAGCGCCTTCAACAACGCCGGGTTCACCCTCCACGTGGACGGCCTGCCGGAGATCATGCACGACCCGGTGATCATCACGGTGCTCGGCGTCGGCGTGTTCCTGGGTGCGCTCGGCTTCCCCGTGGTCATGGTGCTGCTGGAGAAGGGGTGGCGATTCCGGGAGTGGAACCTGCACACCAAGCTCACGGTCGAGGTGACGCTGGCCCTGCTGGTGCTCGGCGCCGTCGCCCTCTTCTTCTTCGAGGCGGGCAACCCGGCGACCCAGGCCGGCATGGGCTTCTGGCAGCGGGTCGGGCACTCCCTGTTCGGCTCCATGATGACCCGCTCCGGAGGCTTCGCGATCGACGACACGAACGCGCACCAGCCCGAGTCCCTGCTGCTCATGGACGCGCTGATGTTCGTGGGCGGTGGGTCCGCCTCCACCGCGGGCGGCATCAAGGTGACCACGCTGGCGATCATGTTCCTCGCGATCGTGGCGGAGGCGCGCGGCGACCGCGAGGTGACGGCGCACGGCCGCACGATCGCCCCCGAGTCCCTGCGCGTGGCCATCGCGGTGCTCGCACTCGGGGCCACCCTCGTGCTCGTGGCCACTCTGGCGCTGGTGCACATCACCGACGAGTCCCTCCAGCGGCCCCTGTTCGAGGTGATCTCCGCGTTCGGCACGTGCGGGCTCTCCGTGGGCGTCTCCGCGGAGAGCCCACCGGCCGGCAAGTACGTCCTGACGGCCATGATGTTCGCGGGCCGCGTTGGTACGATCACGTTCGCCGCCGCCCTGGCCCTGCGCCAGCGGCGCGTGCTCTACCGCTACCCCGTCGAGAGGCCGGTCATTGGCTGACACCCCGCAGCGCACCGATCCCAACGCCCCCGTGCTCGTCGTGGGGCTGGGCCGCTTCGGCGCCGCCACGGCCGAGGAGCTCGTCGCACAGGGCCGCGAGGTGCTCGCCGTCGAGCGGGACCCCGTCCTCGTGCAGCGCTTCGCCCCCTCGCTCACCCACGTGGTGGAGGCGGACGCCACCGACCCCGAGGCCCTGCGCCAGCTCGGCGCGCAGGACTTCTCGACGGCGGTGGTCGGCGTGGGCACCTCCATCGAGGCATCGGTGCTGATCACCGTGAACCTCGTGGACCTGGAGATCCCCCACATCTGGGTGAAGGCGATCAGCGAGGCGCACGGCACGATCCTCAAGCGGATCGGGGCGAACCACGTGATCTTCCCCGAGCACGACGCCGGCGTGCGGGCCGCCCACCTCGTGAACGGGCGCATGCTCGACTTCATCGAGTTCGACGACGACTTCGCGATCGTGAAGATGTACCCGCCGGCCGAGTGCGTGGGCTTCACGCTCGGCGAGTCCCACGTGCGCTCCAAGTACGGCGTGACCGTGGTGGGCGTGAAGACTCCGGGCGAGGACTTCACCTACGCCCAGCCGGACACCCGGGTGGGCCCGCGCGACACCCTCATCGTCTCGGGTCACACGGACCTCATCGACCGGTTCGCGGCCCGGCCCTGAGGCACGCCGGAACCGTCAGGCCCCGAACTCCTCGGCCATCTCCTTGTCGCGCTGCGCGGCCGCGTCCATGGCACGGTTCACGAGGTCGCCCATGCCCCCGTCCAGGAACGCCTCCACGGCCTTCTCGGTGGTGCCGTTCGGGCTCATCACGGCCTTGCGCAGAGCCTCGGCCCTGGCCCCCTCCTGCTGGAGCATGATGCCGGCGCCCTTGACGGTGGCCGCGGCCATGGCCTCGGCGGCGGCGGCGTCCAGTCCCATCTCCGCACCGTGGGCGGCGATCAGCTCGGCCAGCAGGAACACGTAGGCCGGGGCGGAGCCGGCGGTGGCCACCACGGCGGAGAGCTGCTCCTCGGCCACCGGCACCACCAGGCCGGAGCCCTCGAAGAGGGCGCGCACGGCGGTGGTCTGCTCCTCGGTGACGCCCGGCCCGGGGGCCATGCCGACGACGCCGGAGCCCACCGTCAGGGGCGTGTTCGGCATGGTCCGCACGATCGGCTGCCCCGCCGGCAGCACGGCGGCCATGGTGGCGGAGGTGACGCCGGCTGCCACGGACACCACCACGGTCTCGGGGCGCAGCGACGGCGCCAGGTCCGTGAGGGTGGCGACCATGTCCTTCGGCTTCACGCCCACCAGGACGATGTCCGCCTCGGCGACCGCGGCATGGTTGGCGCGTTCGTCCCGCTCCCGGGAGGTCACGGTGACGCCGTGCTGCGCGGCGGCCCGCTCGGCGGAGGCGGTGGAGCGGGTGGTGGCGGTGACGTCCTCGGCGCGCACGGCGCCGGCGTCGAGGGCCCCGGCCAGGATGGCCCCGGTCATGGTGCCCAGGCCCAGGATGGTCAGCTTCATGGTCGGTCCGTCTCCTTCGTGGTCGGGCGCGGAACGCCGTCGTCGTCGTGGTGGTCGGTGCCACCGGCGGCCAGGTGCTCGCGCGCGAAGGCGAGCGAGGCGGCGAGCTTCTCCTCGCGCTGGCCCGCGTACTCCACGCCGCGGGTGCCCACCTCCACGCACACCGTGCCGGCCAGGCCCGCGGTCGCCAGGTGGCGCAGGGTCTCGGCCACGCGCTGCGTGCCCTCGCCGGGGGCCAGGTGGTCGTCCTTGCCGGAGTCGTTGCCGTCGGTGAGGTGGACGTGCCGCAGCCGCGGGCCGAGCTCGCGGACGGCCGCCAGGGAGTCCGCCCGCGCGATGGCCGCGTGGGAGAAGTCCCAGCAGATGTGCTCGTACGGCTCGGGCAGCGGGTTCCAGTGCGGCAGGTACATCTTGGCCTCGCGGCCGTAGGCCCGCCACGGGTACATGTTCTCCACGGCGATCACGACGCCGGTCTCCGCCATGAGCTCGTGGATGCCCTCGGCGAAGCGCACCGCGTACGTGCCCTGCCAGCGGAACGGCGGATGGGCCACCACGGTGGCCGCGCCCACGGCCTGCGCCAGCTCCACGGAGCGGCGGATCTTGGACCACGCGGAGCCCCAGACCTGCTGCGTGAACAGCAGGGTGGGCGCGTGGATGGAGTCGATGGGCATCCCGTGCCGCTCGGACAGCCGCGTCAGCCGCCGCGCGTCCTGGCTCCACGCGTTGTGCGTGACCATGACCTCCACGCCGTCGTAGCCGAGGTCCTCGGCGGTGGCGAACACGTCCTGGGTGCCCAGGGGGAACACGGACGAGGAGGACAGGGTCACGGGGATGTCCGCTCCGAAGCGCGCCGCGGGGGCCAGGTGCGCGGTGGAGTCCGGCATGGTCAGCGCACCCCCAGGCTCAGTCCCGGCAGGAGGGTGTCCGGGTTGAGGTTCACGTGGCCGACGCCGGGCCGGCCGTCCCGGGTGAGGTGGCCCTCGAGCATGAGCGCGTCGAGGCGGTTGAGGATCAGGCCCTCGCGCAGCGCCCACGGGCAGATCTCGAGCTGGGCGATGCCGAACGTGCGCATGGCCGTCAGCGCGACGATCGCCCCCGCGAACACCTGGTGCGCGCGCACGTCCGAGACGCCGGGCAGCTCCGCCCGCTCCGCGACGGTCATCGCCGCGAGGCGGTTCACCCACAGGTGCAGGTCGTCCGCGCGCAGGTGCCGCTTCACGAAGGGGCCCGCCGCCGACGGCGCCGCCCCGGTGATCCGGGCGAGGGAGCGGAACGTCTTCGAGGTGGCGGTGACCACCACGGGCGACTCGATGCGCGGGAAGGCCGTATACGCCTCCTCGAGTCGCTTCTCCACGTGCTTGCGGAGCTTCTTCACCGCCTTGGGGCTGGGCGGGTCCTCGAGCACCCAGTCGCGGGTGAGGCGGCCGGCGCCCAGCGGCAGGGACAGGGCGTGCGAGGGCAGCTCGTCCTGGCCGTAGGCGATCTCGAAGGAGCCGCCGCCGATGTCGAAGTTCAGGATGGAGCCGGCGCCCCAGCCCTGCCAGCGGCGCACGGCGAAGTACGTCATGGCCGACTCCTGGTCCCCCGTGAGCTCGGAGAGGTGCACACCGGTCTCGGCCTGCACGCGGGCCAGCACGGCGGCGCCGTTCGCGGACTCGCGGATCGCCGAGGTGCAGAACGAGATCATGTCCTCCGCCCGATGCTCCTCCGCGAACGCGGCGGCCTCACGGACGAAGTCCACGAGCTCCCGCTGTCCCTCCTCCGTGATCGCCCCGTCGGCGTCCTGGTAGCGGATCAGCGGAAGGGAGCGCTTGTGCTCCGCGTAGGCGACGGGGCGGGCCCCCGGGTGGGCGTCCACGAGCAGCAGGTGGACGGTGTTGGACCCGATGTCCAGGACGCCGAGGCGCATGGCGCTCAGGCCTTCTTCCGCGCGGTGGTCTTCTTGGCCGGGGCCTTGCGGGCCGCCGGCTTCTTGGCACCGCCGCGGGTGGCCGGGCCCTTGGCACGCTTGTCCGCGAGCAGCTGGTAGGCCTCCTCCGCCGTGAGCTCCTCGGGCTGACGGCCGCGCGGGACGGTGATGTTGGTGACCCCGTCCGTGACGTACGGGCCGAAGCGGCCCTCCTTCACGGTGACCTTCTTGCCGGAGACCGGGTCCTCGCCGAACTCGGCCAGCGGCGGCTTGGCGGCCCCGCGGCCACGCTGCTTCGGCTGGGCGTAGATCTCGAGGGCCTGCTCCTGCGTGATGCTGAAGATCTGGTCCTCGGACTCGAGCGAGCGCGAGTCCGAGCCCTTCTTCAGGTAGGGCCCGAAGCGGCCGTTCTGGGCGGTGATGACCTCGCCCTCGGCGTCCGCGCCCACGACGCGCGGCAGGGACATCAGCTGCAGCGCCTGCTCGAGGGTCACGGTGTCCACGGACATGCTCGTGAAGAGGGAGCCGGTGCGGGGCTTCTCCTTGGCCGGCTTCTTCTTCGGCTTGGGCTTGCCGTTCTTGTAGTACTCGGTGGGCTGGGCGTCGAGCCAGGCCTGCAGCTCCTCCTCGGTCATCTCCGGGATGACCTCGGTGACGTAGGGCCCGTAGCGCCCGTCCCTGGCGACGACGGTCCGGCCCGTCTCCGGGTCCGTGCCGAGCTCGCGCTCGGAGGGCTGGGCGGTGGCGAACAGCTCCTCGGCCTTGGCCGGGGTGAGCTCGTCCGGGGCCAGGTCCTCGGGGACGTTGGCGCGCGGCGGGGTGGCGCCCGCCTCCGCGTCGGCCGGCAGCGACCGCTCCAGGTACGGGCCGTACTGGCCCACCCGCAGGGTGATGTCCTCGGTGATCGGCAGCGAGTTCACGGCTCGCGCGTCGATCTCGCCGAGGTTGTCCACCACGTGCTTGAGGCCCTCGACGCCCTTCTCCGTCTCCGCGGCGGGGGCCCCGAAGTAGAAGGTCTGCAGCCAGGCCTCGCGGCCGAGCTCGCCCGCGGCGATCCGGTCGAGGTCGTCCTCCATGCGGGCCGTGAAGTCGTAGTCCACGTACTTCGCGAAGTAGTCCTCGAGCAGTCCGATCACCGCGAACGCGGTCCACGACGGGACGAGCGCGGTGCCGCGCTTGGACACGTAACCGCGGTCCATGATCGTGGAGATCGTCGGGGCGTACGTGGAGGGCCGCCCGATCTCGCGGCGCTCCAGCTCGGCGACGATCGACGCCTCGGTGTAGCGGGCCGGCGGGGAGGTCTCGTGCCCGGTGGCCTCGATCGGGTCACCGGTGAGGCGCTCGCCCTGGGCCACCTGCGGCAGGCGGCGGTCCTTGGCCTCCGCGTTCTCGCCGTCGACCTCGGCGTCCCGGCCCTCCTCGTACGCGTCGAGGAAGCCCTTGAACGTGATGACGGTGCCCGAGGCGCTGAACTGCGCGAGGCGGCCGTCCTGCGCGGTGGCCGAGAGCCGCAGCGTGGCGGTGTAGCCCTTGGCATCGGCCATCTGCGAGGCCACGGTGCGCTTCCAGATCAGCTCGTACAGGCGGAACTCGTCCGGGCGCAGCTCGGCCTTGACCTGGGCCGGGGTCCGGAAGGAGTCCCCCGCGGGCCGGATGGCCTCGTGGGCCTCCTGCGCGGTCTCGTTGCGCTTGGCGTAGACGCGCGGCTGGGCCGGCACGGCGTCCGCCCCGTAGAGCTCGGTGGCCTGGCGCCGGGCGGCCTGCACGGCTTCCTGCGAGAGGTTCACCGAGTCCGTGCGCATGTACGTGATGTAGCCGTTCTCGTACAGGCGCTGGGCCACCTGCATGGAGACGCGGGAGCTCATGCGGAGCTTGCGGGCGGCCTCCTGTTGCAGCGTGGAGGTGGTGAAGGGGGCGGCCGGGCGGCGGGTGTACGGCTTGTCCTCCACCGAGTCGACCGTGAAGTCCGCCCCGCGCAGACCCTCGGCCAGCGAGCGGGCGCCGGCCTCGTCCAGGTGGGTCACCTTCTTGCCGGCGGAGGCCTTGAGCCGCCCGGCGTCGTCGAAGTCGCGGCCCGTGGCCACGCGCTCGCCGTCCACCGTGCTGAGGCGGGCCGTGAACGAGCTGCCCACGGCGTCCGCGGCCTGCGCGCCCTCGGCCACCGTGAAGGTGCCCTCCACGCCCCAGTAGTGGGCGGAGACGAAGGCCATGCGCTCCCGCTCGCGCTCGACGACGAGGCGGGTGGCCACCGACTGCACGCGGCCCGCCGAGAGCCCGCGGGAGACCTTGCGCCACAGCACCGGCGAGAGCTCGTAGCCGAACAGGCGGTCGAGGATGCGGCGCGTCTCCTGGGCGTCCACGAGGGCCGTGTCCAGCTCGCGGATGTTCTCCAGGCCTCGGCGCACGCCCTCCTGGGTGATCTCCCCGAAGGTCATCCGGTACACCGGCACCGTGGGCTTGAGGGTGTCCAGCAGGTGCCAGGCGATGGCCTCGCCCTCCCGGTCCGCATCCGTGGCGAGGTAGAGGGCCTCGGCGTCCTTGAGCTCGCGCTTGAGCTCCGCGACCTTCTTCTTCTTGTCCGGGTGCACCACGTAGTACGGGGTGAAGCCGTGCTCCGTGTCCACGGCGAACTTCCCGAACGGGCCCTTCTTCATGTCCGCCGGCAGGTCCGAGGGCTTGGGCAGGTCGCGGATGTGCCCCACGGAGGAGTCCACCACCCAGCCGGAGCCCACCGCGTTGAGGTACTTCGCGATGGACTTGCTCTTGGCCGGGGACTCCACGATGACCAGCTTCTTGCCCTCGGGCACGGGAGCGGTCACGGAAGCGGATGACGTGGACAAGGGGGTCCTCCTCGGACGGGGAAGGCGGTGGTTCCGGGCCGGTGCGCGGTGCACGCCGGCGTCGGGCGGACGTCCCCACATCGTAGGGGGCGCGGTGCCCACGATAACGCCCGGCGTCCCCGCGCCCGCCACCGCCCGATCGTCAGCCCTCCACCAGGAACCCGTCCTCGTACAGCTCCCGCAGCGCGGCCAGCAGGCCGGCCCGCCCGACGTCGTCCAGCTCCAGCAGCGCGGCGACCGCGCCCACCAGCTGCCCCACGGACAGCTCACCGTCGGAGGCGGACAGCACGCCCGCCGTCGCGGTGTCCAGGCGCGCCACGCGCCGGAACCCGGAGCCCTGCCGGACCAGGATCACCTCGGGGTGCTCCGCCCCGAACCGCTGGTGGCGCTCCTCCGTGACGTCCGCGGCCACGCGCAGGTGCAGGCCGCGCAGCGCGGCCAGGGCCGGGTCCCCGACGGCGTCCCCCGCCCCGGCGCCGGCGGTGAGCCGGTCCCGGCGGGCGACGGCGGCGGCCCACGCGGTGCCGAGGGCCTCGTCCACGGCCTGGGTCAGCTCCTCGGCGACCACCCACCCCCGGCCCTGGGAGCCGTCCGCGGCGGGCCGACGCAGCCACACGTGGCCGAAGCCCACGCCCGCGACCCCGCGCGCGGCGAAGTCGTCCAGGTAGCCGCGGTAGGCGGCCTCATAGGCGGGCGGGTCGAGCTCGAGCGAGGAGTCCTGCAGCCATGTCTCCGCGTAGCCCGCGGGGTCCTGCCGGTCGCGCTGGAGGAACCAGGCCTGCATCCCCGGCGCCACCCACGAGCGCGGGCGCGCGTCCCACGGTGCGGTGTCGGCGTCGGCGGTGTCCCCCGCCGGGATCTCCCAGTTGGCGAGCAGCTGCGCGGTGCCGCCCTCGGCGAGCACGTCCGGCAGGGCCGCGATCAGCTCCGCGACGATCCGGTCGCCTTCGCGGCCGCCGTCGCGGTAGGTCAGCATGGGCGCGTCCGGGTCCGTGCGCGGGGTGATCACGAACGGCGGGTTCGAGACCACGAGGTCGAACCGCTCCCCCGTCACCGGCGCCAGCAGATCGCCGGCCGCCAGCCGGACCCGGTCCTCGAGCCGGTCCCGGTCGAGGCCGAGCACGTCCGCGTTGAGCAGCAGGTTGAACCGGGTGAATGCCAGGGCCCGCTCGGACAGGTCCGTGGCGGTGACATGGTCGGCGTGGGCGAGCAGGTGCAGGGTCTGGATCCCGCAGCCCACCCCCACGTCGAGGGCGCGGGCCACGGGACGGCGCTGCGTGGCGCCGGCGAGCGTGAGGGAGGCCCGGCCGACGCCGAGCACGTGCTCGGGAGGCAGCGGGCCGCGCCGCTGCAGGGCCGTCAGGTCCGAGGCGATCCACATCCGGCCCGGCTCGTCCGCCTCGTACGGCGAGAGGTCCACCGCGCCGCGCACGCGCCCGTCCGGCCCCTCGACGACGAGCCCGGCCGCCACGGCCCCGGCCAGGCCGAGGCGGGGCAGCGCGGCGTCGAGGTCGGCGGCGGGGACGGGGTCGCCGAGCAGCCAGGCCCCGACGGCGGCGGCGAGGCCCCGCGTGCCATACCGGTCGCCGGGGCCGGCTGCGTCGTCGGGCCGGCCGGGGCCCGCCAGGTGACCGGCGACGACGCGGCGGGCGGCCTCGGCGTGCTCGCGGTCCAGGGCGAGCGTGGCCACGGGTCCGAGCAGCCCCTCGACGGCGGCGGTGGTGAACGGCAGGGCCGCCAGATCCGCGGCGAGGGCCACGGCCGTGGCCGGGGTCAGCCGCGGGGCGGGGGGCGACGGGGGTGTCGGGACGGGACTCATGCCTCGGTCCTCTCGGCGGGGTGGGGGCGGTGGGCGCAGACAGGACAGCGGTGCTCGGGGTCGTCGGCGGCGCAGGCCGCACAGCGGACCTCGAGCGTGGTGCAGGCCGGGTCGGCGCAGTTGCGCAGCGCCGAGGTCGGTGCCTCGCACGCGACGCACCGGCCGATGGTCTCGGCGTCGGCGGTGAAGCGGGTGGACAGGCGCCGGTCGAACACGGCCAGCTCGCCCCGCCACAGTCCGGCGTCGCCACGGGCCTCGCCGTAGCGGACGATGCCGCCGTCGAGCTGGTAGACCTCGGCGAAGCCGCGGTCCTTGAGCAGGGCCGAGAGGACCTCGCAGCGCACGCCGCCCGTGCAGTAGGTGATCAGCGGCGCGTCCTTGAGGTGGTCCAGGGCCCCGGAGTCGACGGCGGCGAGCAGGTCGCGGGTGGTGTGCGCGTCCGGGACCACGGCCCCGTCGAAGCGGCCGATGGCCGCCTCGACCGTGTTGCGGCCGTCGAGGAAGCGCACGGGGTTGGCGGTGCCGGCGCGCTCGGCGACGAGCGCGTCCACCTGGGCGGGGGTGAGCCGCTCCCCCGTGCCGACGACGCCGCCCGCGTCCACGGTGACGCGCTCGGGGGCCCCGAACGCGACGAGCTCGGGCTTGAGCTTGACGGAGAGGCGGGGGAAGTCCGCCGCCGAGCCGTCCGACCACTTCACCTCGAGATCCCGGAACGCCGGATGCTCCCGCGTGCCGCGCACGTAGCGCTTGACCGCGTCGACCGGCCCGCCGACGGTCCCGTTGATCCCCTGCGGCGACACGATGATCCGGCCGGTCAGGCCGAGGGACGCGGCGAGCGTGCGCTGCCACAGCCGCACCGCCTCGGGGTCGGCGAGCGGGGTGAACCGGTAGTACAGCGCGATGCGGGAGAGGGCGGCGGTGCTCATCGAGGTCCAGGCTAGTGCGCGACCCCGGACGTGACGGCCGTGAGGGACGGGCGGGGCCTGGCCCGCACCGGCCTCACGCCTTACCCTTCAGACATGACTGAGCATCTGGATCCGGCACTGGTCGACATCTGGTTCGCGGCCTGGTCGCGATCGCGCGGCTACCGCGTCAGCCAGGAGGCGGGGCGACGCGCGGCCCTGCGCACCCCCCGCCCCGCCCACATGATCCCCGGCGGCTCCGGTCGCGCCACGGTGGATGTGCCGGCCACGTGGGAGCACGTGGTGGTGAACCCCTCCCGCGCGGAGCTGGAGGACCTGCGCGAGGCGGTGCGGGACCAGGAGCAGATCCTGCTCACCGTGTTCGGCGACGCCGGCGAGGACCCCAAGGCCATGGGTCTGAAGGCCCAGGCCGAGCCGGAGCGCTTCATGACCATGGACATGGACCCCGAGCTGCAGGACGTGGAGCCCCCGCTGCTGCCCGAGGGCTATGAGGCCCGCGTGGACCAGCCGATGGAGGGCAGTCGTCGCCTGCGCATCCTGGCCGTCGGCGCCTCGACCGCGCCGGAGGGCGAGGAGGAGCTCGCCGCCCTCGGCTGGGTCACCGAGGAGGACGGCACCGCCGTCTACGACCGGATCTGGACGTCCCCGAACCACCGTCGTCGCGGCCTCGGCTCCCTCGTGATGCGCTATCTCACCTCCGAGGTCATGAGCGAGGGTGAGATCAGCCGCGGCCTGCTCGTCGCCTCCCCGGACGGGCAGAAGCTGTACCGCCACCTGGCCTGGACCGACCTCGGCCCCGTGTCCATCTGGGGTCGCGGCCTGGCCGAGGACAACCCCACCGCCGAGCACACCGGCACCATGGGGGCGTGACCGGCCACCTCCCGGAGCACGATCCCTGGGCGGATCCCGCGGGCGGCTGGGGGCCGCCCGGCACGGCGGACGCCGCGCCGCCCGTCGACGACGCCGCCCCGGACTCCTCCGGACCGGAGCCGCAGCCCGTCGGTGAGATGGTGGCCGACGTCGTGGCCGGGCTGTCCGTCACGGCACCCGGTGACCTGCGCCCGGACATCCCGGCGGGGGCCGGACTCCGTGCGGCGCTGGGCCGGACCGGGCTGCCCGAGCAGATCCGCCACGTCACCGAGCTGCCCGCACGGCAGGCCCGGCACACGGACTGGCCCGCGGACGCTCCGGAGGGCCTGGTCGGGGCGTTCGCGGCGCGCGGCGTCGAGCGGCCGTGGCTGCACCAGGTGCGCGCCGCGGCCCTGGCCGGCGCGGGGACGCACACCGTGCTCGCCACGGGCACGGCGTCGGGCAAGTCGCTGGGCTACCAGCTGGCGGTCGGCACCCGGCTGGCCGCCGACCCCCGGGCCACCGCGCTCTACCTCGCCCCCACCAAGGCCCTCGCGGCGGACCAGCTGACCTCCTGGCGCGCCCTCGAGCGGGACGGCGCCCCGGGGCTGCGCGCGGCCCCCTACGACGGCGACACCGCACCGCAGGACCGGATCTGGGCCCGCGAGCACGCCACCGTGCTCATGACCAACCCGGACATGCTCCACGTGGGGATCCTGCCGCACCACGAGCGGTGGGCCGCGTTCTTCCGGAACCTCGCGTTCGTGGTGGTGGACGAGTCGCACACCTACCGGGGCGTCTTCGGCTCGCAGGTGGGCATCCTGCTGCGCCGGCTGCGGCGCATCGCCGCCCACTACCGCGGGGACCGTCCGGAGACCGTGTTCATCGGGGCGTCGGCGACGTCGGCGGATCCGGCCGGGCACTTCGCCCGACTGATCGGGGCGCCGGCCACGGCCGTCACCGAGGACGCGTCCCCGCACGGGGCGGTCACGGTGGCGTTCTGGGAGCCGGAGCTGACGGACCGTCGGGGCGAGAACGGCGCGCCCGTCCGCCGCTCGGCGATGGCCGCCGCCGCCGACCTGGTCACGGACCTGGCCCTGCAGCAGGTGCGCACGCTGGCGTTCATCCGCTCGCGGCGCGGGGCCGAGGCCATCGCCAGCGCGGCCAAGCGGCAGCTCGAGGAGGTCGAGCCGGGGCTCGGCACGCGGATCGCGGCCTACCGCTCGGGCTATCTGCCCGAGGAGCGGCGGGAGCTGGAGGCGGACCTGCGCTCGGGTCGGCTGCTGGGCATGGCCTCGACGCCGGCGCTGGAGATGGGCATCGACGTCGCGGGGCTGGACGCGGTGGTGGTGGCCGGCTGGCCGGGCACCCGCGCGTCGTTCTTCCAGCAGATCGGCCGCGCCGGGCGCGGCGGCCAGGACGCGCTCGCGTTCTTCGTGGCCTCGGACGACCCCCTGGACACGTTCGTGGTGGACCACCCGGAGGCCGTGTTCGACCTGGGCGTGGAGGACACCGTGGTGGACCCGGAGAACCCGCACCTGCTCGGCCCCCAGCTGTGCGCGGCCGCCGCGGAGCTGCCGATCACGCCCGAGGCGTTCGGCTGGTTCGGGGAGCCGGAGCGGGTGCGCGCCCTGCTGGACGTGCTGGTCGAGCAGGGGCTGCTGCGCCGCCGGCCGGCCGGCTGGTTCTGGACGCACCCCGAGCACGCCGCCGGCATGGTCTCCCTGCGGGACGACGGCGGCGGGCCCATGGACATCATCGACGCCGAGTCCGGTGCCCTGCTGGGCACGATGGACTCGCCCCAGACCCACTACCAGGCGCATCCCGGCGCGGTGTACGTGCACCAGGACCGCACGTACCTCGTGGAGGAGCTGGACGAGGACGCGCACGCGGTGGTGGTCACGCGCGCCTGGCCGGACTTCACCACGCAGGCCCGGGACGTCACGGAGGTCGAGATCGTGGCGGTGCACCGCCGCCTGGACGCGCGGGAGGGCACCCTGCGCTGGTGCCTCGGGGATGTGCAGGTCCGCACCCAGGTGGTGTCCTTCCAGCGCAAGGCCCTGGCCTCCGGGGAGGTGCTCGGCGAGGAGCCCCTCGACCTGCCGGCGCGGGACCTGTTCACCTCGGCGGTGTGGTTCCAGGCGGCCTCGGACGAGCTCATCGCCGCGGGACTGACCACGGATCGCCTTCCCGGCGCCCTGCACGCGGCCGAGCACGCGATGATCGGCATGATGCCGCTCGTCGCCTCGAACGACCGCTGGGACATCGGAGGCGTCTCGATGGTCCTGCACCCGGACACCGGCTCCCCCGCCGTGTTCGTCTACGACGGCCGGCCCGGCGGGGCGGGCTTCGCCGAACGCGGCTTCGAGCAGGCGCGACGCTGGGTCGAGGCGACGGCGGGGGCCATCGCGGCCTGCGAGTGCGCGGAGGGCTGCCCGTCCTGCGTGCAGTCCCCCAAGTGCGGCAACCGCAACAGCCCACTGGACAAGGCCGGCGCGCTGACCGTCCTGCGGTTCCTGATGGACCACGCCGATCACCTCGTCCCGGCGGACGCCTCGACCGACGGCTCGGGCGGCGGCGCCTCCGGCGGGTCCTCCGGCGGGGCCACGGACGCGGCGCCCGGGGCCTGAGACCGCGGCGGACCCGCGACGGCATCGGCCGTGGCCGCCGGCAGCGGGGCGCGGGCGAGCTCGACCGCGACGCGCACGGTCCCGTCCTCGCGCACCTCGCACGCCACGACGGCGGCCCCGTTGCGTTCGGCGGTCCGCCCGGCCAGCACGCACGGCTCGTGGTCGGAGAGCCCGCGCCGGGCGTCGGAGGCGGCGAGCGCCGCCAGATCGGCAGCCCCGGCCGCCCGGGAGCCGGTGGCCGAGGCCTGCCCCAGCGCCGCGACAGCCAGCAGCAGCCCCGCCCCCAGAGCGGCCGTGCCCAGGACGGACACGGTGCCCGAGCCGCGTTCGCCCCGCGCGGGCGCCCTCCCACGGGTCATGACCGGTCCTCCGGCCCGGCGGCGGGCGTTCCGGGCCGCTGGTCGGGGGCGGCGGCGTGCGCGGTGAGGGTGAGCACCTCGGCCCAGGCGAGCGGCCCGGGGCCGGGCTGGACGACCTCGACGGTCACCCACCCGCCCTCGACGGTGTGCGAGAGCGAGGCGTCGTCGCCGGCCATGCGCGCCACGGCGTCCCGGGCCGCCGCCTCGTCGTCGCCCCGGGCGAGGATGCGGGCGGCCGACGCCGCCGCGTCCTGACCCCGCACCTGCTGCACCGCGGCGGCCCCGGCCAGCAGGACGGACACGAGCACGAACGCGATCACGGGCAGCAGCACCGCGTACTCGGCCGTGACGGCCCCGGTCTCGCCGCCCCGGAGCGCGCGGGGCCGCCCCGCCGTCCGGGCGCCCGTGCGGCGCCCGGACGGCGAGGCGGAGGTCGGGTGCTCAGTCACGCTGGAGCGCCCCGGAGACGAGGTCCACGAGCAGCGACTGCACGTCCGGGCTGGTGAGCACGACGGCCAGCACGCCCGCGAAGCCCACGGCGGCGAGCGTGAGGATGCCGTACTCGGCCGTGATCGCGCCGGTCTCCTCGCCCGCGGCGTCGACGACGCGCGCGAGGCGATTGCGGCCGCTCGGGCGGGTGACGGCGGGCTGGGCGGAGTGGGAGCGGTGGGTCATGGTGGTCCTCCTGGAGTGGGCCCCGCGGTGCGGGGCGGTGATGACGGCCCGGCCGGGCCGCTGGTCCCAGGCTGGCCCGCTCCGGGGCTCGCGCGCCGGGGGCGGCGCGGATCCGGGGATGGGCCGGGGCGATCGGGGCCCTGTGCAGGACCGGACGCCCCGGCGTCGCCGCCGCCTCAGCCCGGTCCCGCCCCGAGCAGGGCCATGACGACGGGCACCACGCCCCAGCACACGAAGGCCGGCAGCAGGCACAGCCCCAGCGGCATCACCAGGCGCACGGCGAGCTCCTCGGCCGCCCGTTCATCGGCCCGCCGGGTCTGCTGACGGACGGCGGCGGCGGTCTCGGCCAGCGTGCGGGCGCCGGCCATCCCGGACCGGTGCAGCGGCCGCAGCCGGGCGGCGGTCTCGATCCACACCGGGTCCGTGTCGAGCCCCGCCCACGCCTCGTCCCAGTCCCGGCCCCAGAGCAGCAGCGCCGCCGTGGCGCGCAGGCCGCGGGCGCCCGGCAGGGTTCGGCCGAGGTCGTCCAGCGCGGCGGGCAGGGATCGGCCGGCGCTGAGCAGCGCCGCCAACACGTCCAGCACGACGGCGGCGCCCACCGCCGCCGGTTCGCGCGCGGCAGCACGCAGCAGCAGGCGCGTCCAGGACCGCCCGGCCAGCCAGAACAGCAGCCCCACCGCGGCGACCACGGCACCGAAGGGCGAGCGGGCCAGGTCCCACGGGGAGGTGCCGAGCAGCCACGCGAGGCCGAGGCCGCCCAGGGGCAGCCACTGCAGCAGTCGGGACGTCGCGCCCGGCCCCGCCGCGGCCGAGCGGCGGGCCCGGGCCGCGTCCACGTCCGCCTCGAGACTGTGGGCCAGCCGCCGGGCCACGGCAGCGGGAGCGGCACCCGCCCGGGCCCCGGCCGCGAGCGCCGCGTCGACCAGCGCCCAGCCCGGGTCCCGTGCGGGGGTCCGCCAGGGCAGGGTCCCGCCGCCGCGCGCCGCCTCCCCGGTCGGCGCATGCGACGCCGGCACATCCCAGGCCAGCGCCTCGGCCCGGCGTCGGGCGCGGTGATGGGCACAGCATGCGGCACCCGCCTCGCCCGGGCCCGACCCGCAGGCGGGCAGGGTGCACGCGGTCTCCCGCCAGGCCTGCTCCTCGGTCAGGCCGGCCGCGACGAGGGCGGCCCAGCGGCGCAGCGCGCCGACGAGCACCTCCGTCTCCTCCTCCGGCCTCGCCCGCCCCGCCCACCAGGGCAGCAGCGGCTCGGCACGCCCAGCGCGCGACCGTCGTGCCTGCCCGGCCGCCGTCGTCGCGCTCACCGGCCGCTCCGCCCCGCCAGCCGGGCCGCGAGCGCGGGCATGCCGGGTCCTTCGACGGTCCGCCCGCCCGTCGCCTCCGTCCCGGGCCGCCACGTGAGGGCGGGCAGCAGGGCGAACCCGTCGGCGCGCAGGTCCGGGACGGCGAGCTCCACGGGGTGCCGCCCGTGGCCGTCGCGGGCGATGTGCAGCACGGCGTCCACGCCGGCGCGGGCCTGCGCGGCCACCGTCTCGGGCCGCCAGCCGGCCAGGGAGGCCATGGCCGTCAACCGGGCGGGCACCTCGGCGGCGGCGTTGGCGTGCAGGGTGCCCCACGCGCCCTGGTGGCCGGTGTTCAGGGCGGTGAGGACGTCGGCCACCTCGGCGCCGCGGCACTCGCCGACCACGAGCCGGTCCGGCCGCATCCGCAGGGCGTGGCGGACGAGCTCGGCCAGTCCGACCTCGCCGGCGCCCTCCGCGTTGGCGGCGCGGCACTGCAGGGCGACCACGTGCGGGTGATCGGGCGCGGCCTCGGCCGTGTCCTCCACGACGACGATCCGTTCGTCCCCCGGCACCCGGCCGAGGGCCGCGGAGAGCAGCGTGGTCTTGCCCGCCCCGGTCGCGCCGCTGACCAGGACGGTGGCGCGGTCGCGCACGAGCGCCTCGAGGGCGTCGGCCCAGAGGGCGCCGTCCGGCCAGCCGTCGGCCAGCGCGGCCAGCGACGGCGTCGCCGCGGCCGGGATCCGCAGGCTCAGCAGGGTGCCGCCGCCGCTGACCGGGGGCAGGACCGCGTGGACGCGCACGCCGCCCACGCGGGCGTCGGCCAGCGGCACCGCCGCGTCGAGGCGGCGGCCGGCCCGGTGCAGCAGCCGCACCGCGAGCGCCCGGGCGGTCTCGGGGTCGAGCCGATCGGGGCGGCGGACGAGGCCCCCGTCCCCGTCGGTCCACACCGCGCCCGCGCCGTCCACGAGCACGTCGGTCACGCCCGGGGTGCGCACCCAGGGTGCGAGCGGGCCGAAGCCGTCGAGCTCATCGACCAGCGCCGCCACGCGCGGGTCGTCGATCGGCACGTCGAGGGCCTCGGCGATCAGCGGGGCCAGCGGCGGCTCCGCGCCGTCCGCGGCCGACGCACGGGCCTCGGCCACGCGCCGGCGCACGACGGCGGCGTCCAGCCCGTCGGGGCCCGCTGCGGGTGCGGCGAGCGGCGGCGCGGCGACCTGCGTGCGTCCCGGCTCGGCCGGGCCGGTGCGGGGCCACGGGAACCGCCGGCCGCCCTCGGGCGGGGCGGGGCGGCGTCGTCGGCCCCGGGGCGGGCGGGCCGGGGCGGCGGGGACGAACGGGCGCATGGCGGGCCTCCTGCGGGTCGGGGCGGCCGCCGCGGTCCGCGGCCGCCGGCCCGTCCAGTCCACCGTCCCGCCCGGGTGCCCGCGCCCCCGGCCCCGCCGCTGGGGACACGGGCCCGCCCTCCGGCGCCTGTGCAGGAGCGGACGGCGGCGCGCAGCCGTCAGTCGCGCAGGATCCGGTGGGTCCGCGCGTCGCGCACGCGGGAGTCGTCCCACGGCACGTCCCAGCCCAGCAGCGCCAGCACGCGGTCGAGCAGCGCCGCCGTGAACCCCCACACCAGGCGTTCGCCCACGAGGAAGCCCGGCGTCTCGCCGCGGCGGCCGCCGGGCCGGGCCACGCGGCACCGGTTCGCGGGGTCCACCAGGTCCGCGACCGGCATCCGGAACACGGCCGCGGCCTCGGCCTGGTCGACCACCGCCACGCGACTGGGGTCCCGCCACCACCCGAGCACCGGGTGCACCACGTGCCCGGAGACCACCACCGGCACCGCCGGCAGCACGCCCAGGACCTCCACGCCGGCCGGGTCCAGGCCGGTCTCCTCCTGCGCCTCGCGCAGGGCCGTGGCCACGACGTCGCCGTCCTCGGGGTCGACGCGACCGCCGGGGAACGCGATCTGCCCGGCGTGCTGGCGCAGGGTGGCGGCGCGCTGGGTCAGCAGCACGTCCACGTGCGGGTGCACGCGCTCGGCGTCGTGACGGGCGGGGACGTCGTCGAGGGCGCCGAACAGGATCAGCACGGCGGAGGGGCGCGGATCGCCGGACCGGGGCCAGTCGAAGCCCCACATCGGCACGGCCTCGGGCGGGACCGTGGTGAGCGAGACCGGGTCGTGGTGACCGGGCGCGTCCGCAGGGGCCGCGCCCCACCGGGCCACGAGGTCCGCCAGCTGGTCCCGCGCACCCGCCAGGGACGCGTCGGACGTCCCGACGGCGTCGCGGGAGGTCGGGCGGGGGCTCGCGGGGGTCTCAGGCATGGCCCCCACGCTAGTCGCCGGTCGTAGCCTCGGGGCATGACGGCTCCCCTGACCTCGCCCCCGGCGGCCACCGCGTCCCCGGATCCGGTGGACGTCGCGGTGATCGGCGCCGGCCAGGCCGGACTGGCGGCCGGCTACTTCCTGGCGCGGGCCGCGCGGGACGTCGACCGCGGACGCCGGGCGGGCCCGGCGCCGTCGTTCGTCCTGCTCGACGCGTCCGCCCAGCCCGGCGGCGCGTGGCCGCACCACTGGGACTCCCTGCGCCTGTTCTCCCCCGCCGAGCACTCCTCCCTGCCGGGCCGACCCATGCCGCCGTCGCCCGGCCCCGGCACCCCGGACGCCGGGCACGTCGTCGCGTACCTGGCCGACTACGAGGACCGCTACGGGCTGCCGGTGCGGCGCGGCGTGCGCGTCACGGCGGTGACGCACGACGCCGCCGCGTCCCCGCCGTTCACCCTGCGGCTCGAGGACGGCACGGCCCTGAGCGCCCGGGCCGTGGTCTCCGCGACCGGCTCGTTCACCCGCCCGTTCGTGCCGGCTCTCCCGGGCGCCGACCGCTTCGGCGGCACGCAGCGGCACTCCGCCGCGTACCGCTCCCCCGACGCGTTCGCCGGGCGGCGCGTCCTCGTGGTGGGCGGCGGCAACTCGGGCGCCCAGATCGCGGCTGACCTGCTGCTGGCGGGTGTCGCCACCACGTGGGCCACCCGGCGTCCGCCCCGGTTCATGCCGGACGACGTGGACGGGCGGGTGCTCTTCGATCGGGCCTCGGCGCGCGTGCTGGGCCGCTCCGAGGCGCGCGTGGGCGACCTCGGGGACATCGTCATGGTGCCCTCGGTGATCCGCGCCCGCGACGAGGCCGGGCTCCACGCGGTCCCCGCGCCCACCGCGCTCACGCCGGACGGCGTCCGCTGGGACCACGACGCCGGCGCGAGCCACGGCTGGCCCGCCGCCAGCCGCGCCGCGGCCCGGGTGCGCGGCACCGAGCACCCGGTGGACGACGTCGTCTGGTGCACGGGCTTCCGGGCGGACCTGCGCCACCTGCGGAGCCTCGAGCTGACCCGCCGCCCCTCCGGGGCGCCGGCGACGGAGCGTGCGCTGCCGACCGCCTCGGTGGACGTGCCGGGGCTGCACCTGCTCGGCTACGACGACTGGTGCGGGGCCGCCTCGGCCACGCTCGCGGGCGTGGGGGTGCACGCGCGCCGGGCCGTCGACGCGATCCTCGCGGGCCTCACCGCGGGCTGAGCGGGTGGACCAGCCGGGCGGTCAGGCCTCCAGTCCGTGGCCGAGCGCGCGCAGCTCGCGGCGCGTCCGCCCCGCGCGCAGGAGCTCGAGCAGCTCCTCCCGGCCGGGCTTGAGCTCGTAGGCGAGCAGGGCGCGCGCCCGCTCGGGGTCGGTCTCCCCCTCGCCGTAGGACGGGCACCAGCGGGCGATCGGGCACGCCCCGCACGCCGGGCGGCGCGCGTGGCACACGCGGCGGCCGTGGAAGATCAGCCGGTGGGAGAGCATCGTCCAGTCCCGGCGGGGGAACAGGGCGCCCACGGCGTGCTCCACCTTCACCGGGTCGGTCTCGTCCGTGAACCCCAGGCGTCGGGCCAGCCGGCCGACGTGCGTGTCCACCGTGATCCCGGGCTGGCCGAAGGCGTTGCCGAGCACCACGAACGCGGTCTTGCGCCCCACCCCGGGCAGCGCCACGAGGTCCTCGAGACGGGCGGGGACCTCGCCGTCGTGCCGGGCCACGAGCTCCTGGGACAGCCGCAGGATCGCGGAGGCCTTGTTCCGGTAGAACCCCGTGGAGCGCACGAGCTCCTGCAGCTCGGGCTCGGTGGCCGCCGCCATCGCGTGGGCGTCCGGGAAGCGGGCGAACAGCGCCGGCGTGGCCGCGTTGACGCGCACGTCGGTGGTCTGGGCGGACAGCACCGTGGCCACGAGCAGCTCGAACGGCGTCTCGAAGTCCAGCTCGGCGACGGCGTACGGGTACGTCTCGGCCAGGATCCGGTCGATCCGCCGCGCCCGGCGCACCAGGGCCAGCCGGGTCTCCCCGGTCGGCGTGTCCGTCGGCTCCGTCTCCATCCGCGCGTCCTCCCGCCCTCGTGCGATCCGCTCAGGTCCGACCATCCTAGGGAGCGGGGCGCGTGCCGACGTCCACACCGGGGTCGGCCCCCGCTTCCGGGCGCGATGCGACACACAGGACCCGAAGATTTGTGGCGACGACGCCGCGCGCGGCATGCTGAGGCGGGAGACTAGTGTGGGACGCGTCACATCCGCGTCTCGCACCGACCGCACCACCCCGAAAGGACCCCGTCGATGGACGAGCAGATCCCCACGTTCCCGCCCCCGGCCGAGTTCGCCGCCCAGGCGGTGGCCGGAGCCGACCTGTACGAGGAGGCCGCCGAGGACCGCCTGGCCTATTGGGCCCGCCGCGCCCGCGAGGTCCTGCACTGGGAGCAGGACTTCACCGACGTCCTGGACTGGTCCGATGCACCCTTCGCGAAGTGGTTCGTCGGCGGCACCACCAACGCCGCGTACAACGCCCTGGACCGCCACGTCGAGGCCGGCCACGGCGACCGCGTGGCCATCCACTTCGAGGGCGAGCCCGGTGACACCCGCACCTACACCTACGCCGACCTGGCCGCCGAGGTCCGGCGCGCCGCCAACGCGTTCGAGTCCCTCGGCGTGACCAAGGGCGACCGCGTGGCCGTCTACCTGCCGATGATCCCCGAGGCCGTCATCACGATGCTCGCGTGCGCGCGCATCGGCGCGGTCCACTCCGTGGTCTTCGGCGGCTTCTCCTCCGACGCCCTGCGCTCCCGCGTGGACGACGCCGAGGCCAAGCTCGTCGTCACGGCCGACGGCTCCTTCCGCCGCGGCAAGCCCTCCATGCTCAAGCCCGCCGTGGACCAGGCCCTCTCCGCGCCCGGCCACACGGCCGAGCACGTGCTCGTGGTCCGCCGCAACGAGGCCGAGGTCGAGATGACCGAGGGCCGCGACCTGTGGTGGCACGACGTCGTGGACGCCCAGTCCGACGAGCACGAGCTCGTGTGGCACGACGCCGAGCACCCGCTCTACATCCTCTACACCTCCGGTACCACCGGGAAGCCGAAGGGCATCCTGCACACCACCGGCGGCTACCTCGTGCAGGCCGCGGCCACCCACCACGACACCTTCGACCTGCACCCGGAGTCGGACGTCTTCTGGTGCACCGCCGACGTCGGCTGGGTCACCGGGCACTCCTACGTCGCCTATGCGCCGCTGGTCAACGGCGCCACCCAGGTGATCTACGAGGGCACCCCGGACTCCCCGCACCAGGGCCGCTGGTGGGAGATCGTGCAGAAGTACGGCGTGAGCATCCTCTACACGGCGCCGACGGCGATCCGCACGTTCATGAAGTGGGGCCGGCACATCCCGGACGAGTACGACCTCTCCAGCCTGCGCGTGCTCGGCTCCGTGGGCGAGGCCATCAACCCGGAGGCCTGGCGCTGGTACCACGAGGTCATCGGCGCCGGCCGCTGCCCCATCGTGGACACCTGGTGGCAGACCGAGACAGGCGCCCACATGCTCACCCCGCTGCCCGGCGTGACCACCCTCAAGCCCGGTTCCGCCCAGAGGCCGGTGCCCGGCGTCGTGCTGGAGGTCGTGGACGAGCTCGGCGAGCCCATGACGGACACGAGCGCGGGCTTCCTCGTGGTGCGCGAGCCGTGGCCGTCCATGCTGCGCGGCATCTGGGGCGACCGGGAGCGCTTCAAGGAGACCTACTGGTCCCGCTTCCCCGGCATGTACTTCGCCGGCGACGGCGCCCGCTACGACGAGGACGGCGACATCTGGCTGCTGGGCCGCGTGGACGACGTCATGAACGTCTCCGGCCACCGCCTGTCCACCACCGAGATCGAGTCCTCCCTCGTGGCGCACCCGTCCGTGGCCGAGTCCGCGGTGGTCGGCGCGAAGGATGAGACCACGGGCGAGGCGGTCGTGGCGTTCGTCCTGCTCACCGCGGTCGCCGTCGCGGCCGACCGCGACGTCGCCGAGGTCGAGGAGGAGCTGCGGCAGCACGTGGGCAAGGACATCGGACCCATCGCCAAGCCCAAGCGCGTGCTCGTGGTCCCCGAGCTGCCCAAGACGCGCTCCGGCAAGATCATGCGCCGTCTGCTCAAGGACGTGGCCGAGGGCCGCGACCCGGGCGACTCCACCACGCTGGCCGACCCCACGGTCATGCAGCGCATCGTGGAGACGCTCGCCCCGAAGGCCTGAGCCGGCACGACGACGCCGCCCCGGACCGCACGCTGCGTGCGGTCCGGGGCGGCGTCGTCGGTGGGCGGGCCCGGCTCAGGCGCGGGCGGCTGCGTCCCGGCGGACCAGCTCCACGGCCTCGTCGGGCGTGTAGCCGAGGCGCTCGAGCAGGGTGTCGAGACAGCGGCGCACCGCCTGGTGCGCGGCGTCCGCGCGGGCGTCGGCCGAGGCGGCCACGAACGTGCCCGCGCGCCCCCGGGTGCGGATGGTGCCGTGCGCCTCGAGCTCCTTGTAGGCCCGGGCCACGGTGCCCGGTGCCACGCCGAGCTCGGCGGCGAGCGCGCGCACGGGCGGCAGTCGGTCCCCGCGGGCGAGGGATCCGGAGGTGACGCCGGCCAGGACCGCGTCCACGATCTGCCGGTAGGGCGGGGTCGGCAGGCTCCCGTCCACCGCCACGACCGGCAGGGAGGTGGAGACCACGCCCGCGGCCCCGCCGGCGACCGGGGCTGCGGACGGGGCCGCCGCGGACGGACCGGTGGCCCTCATCGTCTCACCGGTGCTGCGCGTCGAGAAGGCCATCCTCGCGCTCCCACACGGCGGGGGCCAGGTCGTCCTCGATGGCGAGGTCGCCCGAGGAGTCGTCCGGGTGGCGGAGCAGGTGGATGGCGGAGACCGCGAGGCCGCCCCACACCAGGAGGATGGCCAGGGACATCATGACGATCGCTGCGGTGCTCATCGGTCAGAGCTCCTTCCGGGTGGTGGCCACGGGCACCACCGGCAGGGCGCCGGTGGGGACGGTGCCCTCGGGCACGGCGTTGTGCGGGATGAGGTCGCCGTGGATCTCGCTGTCCAGGTCCTCCGCGTAGAGGTTGGACTTGCGGGACCACGGGATCAGGGAGAGCAGGACGGCCAGGGCGACGGAGCCGAGCGCGATGCCCCAGCCGAAGACGCCGAGGAAGTCGCCCGGGTAGCCCTCATAGCCCTCCGCGATCACCTTCATGATCCAGGAGAGCCAGATGTAGGCGAGCACGATCGGCATGAGCACGCCGATCAGCAGCACGTACCCGCGGCCGACCTTGAAGGAGGAGACGGCGTTGAGGTGCGCCGTGATGCGGCGGGCCGAGCCCAGCGCACCGGTGACCAGGAGCACCGACAGGAGCGCCGCGCCCACGATGCCGAAGTTGTTGGCGAACGCGTCCATGGTGTCGAGCATCTGCAGGCCCGTGGTGGTGGAGAACAGGGCGAGGGAGACCACCCCGGACAGGCCGATCACGACGATCGTGGCCGTCCAGCGGCCCCAGCCGAGCTTGTCCTTCACGGCGGAGATGACGACCTCGAGGATCGAGATCAGCGAGGTGAAGCCGGCGACCACGAGCGAGCCGAAGAACAGCACGCCGATCAGAGCGCCGAGCGGGGCCTGCGAGATCAGGGTGGGGAAGGCGATGAACGCCAGGCCGATGCCGCTGCCGGCCACCTCGGACACGGACACGCCGGAGGCCTGCGCCATGAAGCCCAGGGCGGAGAACACGCCGATGCCGGCCAGGATCTCGAAGCCCGAGTTGGAGAAGCCGACGACCAGGCCGGAGCCGGTGAGGTTCGTGCGGCGGTTGAGGTAGGAGGCGTAGGTGATCATGATGCCGAAGCCGACGGACAGCGAGAAGAAGATCTGACCGTAGGCGGCGATCCAGACGCCCGGGTCCGCGAGCGCGGCCCAGTTCGGCGTGAACAGCGCGTCCAGGCCCTGGGCGGCGCCCGGCAGGGTGAGGGCGATGCCGACGAGGACCAGGAACATCACGATGAGCAGCGGGATGCCGACCATCGAGGCCAGGGCCACGCCCCGGCGCACGCCGAAGCCCATGATGAGCAGCGTGATCACCCAGACGGCGAGCATGGGCCAGAAGACGCCCGAGACGACGTCGAAGGACGGGGACGGGTCGTCGGCGACCTGCAGGTAGTCGCCCATGAGGAAGGTCTCCGGGTCGTCGCCCCACCGCTGGTCCACGGAGAACCAGGTGTACATGATCGCCCAGCCGATGATCGCAGCGTAGTAGATCCCGATGACGACGCAGATGAGCACCTGCCACCAGCCGACGGTCTCGGTCCACCGGGACAGGCGCCGGAACGCCAGCGGCGCGGAGCCGCGGAAGCGGTGGCCGATCGCGTAGTCGAAGAACAGGAGCGGGATGCCCGCGGTGAGCAGCGCGATCAGGTAGGGGATGACGAACGCGCCGCCGCCGTTCTCATAGGCGACGTAGGGGAAGCGCCAGATGTTGCCGAGGCCCACGGCGGAGCCGATGGCCGCCAGGATGAAGGCCCACCGGCCGGCGAACTCCTCCCGGGTGCGCTTCGGCGCCGTGGCGGGCGCGGAGACGGTGCTGGACATGCAGGACCTCCGAGGGTCGGGGAAACTCGAGTGTGACGGATGCCACAATAGTCGACGCGGGCCGTTGCCGGACAGTCCGGTCCGGAATGCGGGCGTCAGGCGCGTGGCGCGGCGCCGGCTCAGCCGCCCGGGACGCAGTCCCCCGAGGGGACCGTGGCCGTCATCCCCGGGGCCGCGGCGACGACGGGGGCGATGGTGTCCGCCGTCAGGGCGTAGCCGACGGCGTCCGAGCCCGGGGCCCGGGCGAACACCAGACCGGCCAGGTTCCCGGCCGTGTCCACCACCGGGCCGCCCGAGTAGCCGTGGCGGATGTCCGCCGCGAGGGTGTAGACGTCCACCATGCTCGCGGCACCGGTCAGGACGTCGCCGAGCGGCACCTCGCCGACGGCCTGCACGGTCGCGGGGGTGGAGGCGAACGGGCCGCCGTCGGGATAGCCCAGGACGGAGGCCGACGCGCCGCCCGTCAGCTCGGCGCCGACCGGCATGACGGGCAGGTTCGCGTCGTCGACCGCCAGGACGGCGAGGTCGTGCGCCGTGTCCAGGTGGACGATCCGCGCCGCGTGCACGCCGCGGGCGCGGTCCGTCACGGTGGGGGCGTCCACGCCGAGGACCACGTGCGCGTTCGTGAGCACGCGGTCCGGGGCCACGGCCACGCCCGAGCCGCTCTGCACCTGGTTGCACTGCGCGGCCGTGCCGGTCAGCCGGACGACGGCGGCCGACGCCGAGGAGGCGGCGGGAGTCGAGGGGGCGGCCGTCGACGTCGACGAGGCGGGGGCGGTCGTCGTGGCCGACGGCGCGGCGGCCGTGGACGACGACGCCGCGGCGGCGTCGTCGGGCTCCTCGGGGGTCGCCGAGGCGGACGGGGCGGACGTCGCGGTGTCGGACGGGGAGGAGGCGGCCGAGGGCAGACCCGGCGTCGCGGCCGGGGCCGGGGCGGCGCGGACGCCGTCGTCGGACTCCGGGACGGGGGCGGGCAGCTCGAGCTCCGGCAGCACGTCCAGGTCGGCGACGGCGGAGCGCGAGCGGGCGGCCCAGGCCAGGAGCGAGTCGGGCATCACGGTGTCCAGCGCCGTGATCACCTGCGAGCGGTTCACCTCACGGGTGACCGCGGTGGAGCCGGAGGCCGCGATGGAGAACGCCACGAGCCAGAGGACGAGGGCGCCCGCGAGACCGGCGGCGAGCGCGCCGAGCAGGCGGTCGACGAGTCGCAGGGCCGGCAGGTTCACGCGCAGCCGGATCGCCTCGCCGATGGCGGCGCCCACGTACTGGCCCGCCGCCACGAGCAGGACGAGGGTGGCGATCAGCGCGGCCCACCGCCACTGCGGCGCGGTGACGAACTCCGCCACCTCCGGCAGGGCGTAGAACGCGATCGCGGCACCGCCGACCAGGCCGACGAGGTTGCCCAGCACCACCCACAGGCCGCGACGGTGGCCCTGGACCAGGAGCATCGCCAGCGCGACGATGAGCAGGACGTCCAGCCACGTCAGACCCAGCGGCATGGGCGACCTCCTTCGGATGCGACGGCACCGGCCACGCACGGGGACCGCCCGCGCGCCCGGTGGAGGATCCAGGGTATCGGCCCGCACGGGGGTATGGGGCACAATGGACGCCAGTGAACCGGGCGGCTCCTCCGCCGCGGTGTGAGGAACTGCCCACAGAGAGGACACGCACACATGGATCTCGAGGTTCTGCGGAAGGCTCCGCTGTTCACCAACCTGGACGACGAGGTGTTCGCCATCCTCACCTCGGAGCTGACCGAGGTGGAGCTCTCCCGCGGCGCGTCCGCGTTCCACGAGGGCGACCAGGGCGATCAGCTGTACGTGATCATGTCCGGCAAGATCAAGCTCGGCCGCACCGCTTCGGACGGCCGCGAGAACCTCGTGGCCGTGCTCGGCCCCGGCGAGATCTTCGGCGAGATGGCCCTGTTCAACCCCGCCCCGCGCAACGCCACCGCCACCGCGGTCTCCGCCACGCGCCTGGCCGGTCTGCGCCATGAGAACCTGCGCCGCGCCATCGCCTCGTCGCCGGACGTGTCGGTCCAGCTGCTCCAGGCCCTGGCCCAGCGCCTGTCCAAGACCAACGAATCCCTGGCGGACCTGGTGTTCTCGGACGTGCCGGGCCGCGTGGCCAAGGCGCTCCTGGACCTCGCGGACCGCTTCGGCCGCCCGGCCGCGGACGGCCTGCTGGTGGCGCACGACCTCACGCAGGAGGAGCTCGCCCAGCTGGTGGGCGCGTCCCGCGAGACCGTGAACAAGGCCCTGGCCGAGTTCGTTCAGCGCGGCTGGATCCGCCTGGAGAACCGCGCCGTGGTCATCCTGGACCTGCAGCGTCTGCGCCAGCGTTCGCGCTGACGCCCCCCGCCGCCGTGGAGCGGGCCACCCCGGTCAGACCCGGGTGGCCCGCTCCACGCGCATCCGGGGGGTGCCGTCGTCGCCGGCCTCGGTGACCAGGTGGTATTCCGGCACGGGGCCGCGCCGGGCACAGGGCGTGACGGAGAGCAGGAAGGCGGCGGCCGTCCGGTGTGCCGCGACCCGACGCACGATCACCTGCGTCAGCGGGGTCGCCACCTGGTCGAAGGGTGCCGTGCCCTCCGCCCCGGCGGGTCCGGGCAGCCGCAGCGGGCCGGCGAGCGCGCGACGCGCGGACACCCACGCCTGAAGTTCGGGACCGGGTTCCTCGGATGCCGGCGCGGACTGCAGCGGTGGGGTCATCGTGGCGAACACGGCCGTGTCGAAGCGTCGGTGGACGTGGGGCGCGGATCGCCAGCGCATGACGGGGCGCAGCAGGTCGGCGCGCACCCCGAGGCCACGCGCGGCCAGCAGATGGGGCAGACTCTCCGAGCCCTCCTCGAGGGAGCTGCGGCCCCCGCCCCAGGTCTCGATGCGCGCCGTGGACACGACGTCCGTGTCGGAGCGACCGGCGAGGAGCACTCCGGCCTCGTCGTGGAGCTCACGGACGGCGGCCACCACGTGCTGCCGCGCACGCCGCCGGTCCGTGGTCCCGAACGTGCGGGCCCACTGGGAGGGCTCGGGCCCGTACCACGGGCAGGAGTCGGCGTCGGACTCGATGAGCGCGCCGCCGGGCAGACCCACGCGGCCGAGCGGGGTGCGTCCCGCGCGGTGACGGAGGAAGACCTCCGGGCCGTCGTCGCCGTCCCGCACGAGCACGACGGACGACCCGGGCCGGGCGGGGCGGACCTGGCGGAAGCGCCGGTCCAGCCACTGGCGGGTGAGGTCCTCCTCCTGCCCCGGGACCGGCAGCAGCAGGCCGGCCGGGTCAGCGGACACGGACGGTGATCTCCACCTCGACGGGAGCGTCCATGGGCAGCACGGCCACGCCGACGGCGGAGCGCGCGTGGCGGCCGGCCTCGCCGAAGATCTCGGCCAGCACGTCCGAGGCGCCGTTCACCACGCCGGGCTGACCGGTGAACGCGGGGTCGGAGGCCACGAAGCCGACGACCTTGACGACCTGGGCGACCCGGTCCAGGTCGCCCACCAGCTCGTGCACCGCGGCCACCGCGTTCACGGCGCATGCCCGCGCGAGCTCCTGGGCGCGTTCGGGGGTGACCTCCGCGCCCACCTTGCCGGTGGCGGGCAGGGCGCCGGCCACGAAGGGGAGCTGGCCGGAGGTCAGCACGAGGTCGCCGTCCCGCAGCGCCGGGACGTAGGAGCCGACCGGCGCCGCGACGGCGGGTCGGTCGATGCCGAGCTCCGCGAGGCGGGCCGCGACGGCGCCGTCGCCCCAGGTGGGGGCCGAGGACTGCTCCGTCACGTTCACGCCGCCTTCGGACGCTTGAGGTAGGCCACGGGGTTGTTCCCCTCGGGGCCCGGGATCACCGTGACGAGCTCCCAGCCGTCCTCGCCCCACTGGTCGAGGATCTGCTTGGTCGCGTGGATGAGGAGGGGGATCGTGGCGTACTCCCACTGCGTCTGCTGAGTCATGGGACCCACCCTAGCCACCGGCGCGGACCCCGGAAGAGGTCCCAGGCGCCCGCGCTACACTCGCGCCCATGGCCTCCCGCACGACCCGCTTCCCCGCGCCCTCGAGCGCCCTCGGCCGCCTCCTCGCCTTCGTGGGCCTCTCGGCGGTGGCCGGCCTGCTCGTGGCGGCCCTCCTGCTGCCCGTCGCGGGCCTGGCCGGTGTCGCCGCCGCGTCGGGCCGGGAGATGCTGGACGAGCTGCCGGACGAGCTGCCCACGGAGCCGGTCTCCGTGCCGTCGCGCATCCTCTCGGAGGACGGTGAGGAGATCGCCGTCTTCTACGAGGAGAACCGCACCCCGGTCCCGCTGGACGAGATCTCGGAGCACATGCAGCACGCGATCGTGGCCATCGAGGACGAGCGCTTCTACGATCACGACGGCGTGGACGCGCGCGGCCTCATCCGCGCGACCGTGAACAACGCCACCTCCGACTCCACGCAGGGCGCCTCCACCCTCACCCAGCAGTTCGTGAACAACATGCTGGTGAACGTGCAGCAGATCCGCGGCGACTCCCGCCTCACCCTCTCCGGCTCCAAGAACATCGCGGACAAGGTCAAGGAGATCAAGCTCGCCGTCGCCGTCGAGAAGCAGATGTCGAAGGACGAGATCCTCGAGGGCTACCTCAACATCGTGCTGTTCTCCGGCCGCGCCTACGGCGTCGAGGCCGCCTCGCAGTACGTGTTCGGCAAGTCCGCCGCCGACCTGGAGAGCTGGGAGGCCGCCACGCTGGCCGGCATGGTCCAGTCCCCCACCCGGTTCAACCCGGCCCGCAATCCGGAGGAGGCCACGGAGCGGCGCAACCTCGTGCTGAACGCGATGAAGGACAACGGCTACCTCTCCCAGGAGGAGTACGACCACGCCGTCGCCCAGCCGATGGAGGTGGTGATGGAGTCCCGCCCCTCGGGCTGCCTCTACGCCAAGTTCGGCGCCTACTTCTGCGACTACGTGGAGCGGCAGATCCTCGCCGACCCCACGTTCGGCCCGGACGTCCAGTCCCGCCAGGCCCTGCTGGACCGCGGCGGACTCACCATCCGCACGACGATCGACTCGACGCTCCAGAAGGAGACCGAGAAGAACCTGCGCGCCTCCGTGCCCAACAACGAGTCGCTGGGCGCCGGCCACGCGCTCACCTCGGTGGAGGCCGGCACCGGCAACATCCGCACCATGGCCCAGAACACCGAGTACGCCATCCAGGACGAGCTCGGCCACACCTCGCTGAACTTCAATGTGGACAAGCAGTGGGGCGGCGGCCAGGGCTTCCAGGCCGGCTCCACGCTCAAGCCCTTCGTGGCCCTGACGTGGCTGCGCAACGGCAACCGCCTGGTCGACTCCGTGGACGCCTCCCGGAACGTCTACCCCACGGGCACGCGCTTCGCGGCCTCGTGCCGCCCGGGCGGCTACACCACGATCGGCGGCACCTGGCAGTTCAAGAACGTGATCCCGGGCATGCTGCGGCAGGTGCGCGTGGACGAGGGCCTCTTCTGGTCCGTGAACACCCCGACCGTCGCCACCGCGTACCAGCTGGACCTGTGCGACATCACGAGCCTCACCACCCAGCTGGGCATCACCCGCGCCCTGGACAGCTCCCCGCTGCAGCCGGACGACCCGTCCTTCCTGCTCGGCAAGGACTCGGTGGCCCCGCTGTCCTTGGCCGGCGCGTACGCCGCCATCGCCGCGAACGGCCTGTACTGCGAGCCGCGCGCCATCCTGGAGGTCACGGACACCGCCGGCAACCAGTACGACGTCGCCGACCCGCAGTGCGACCAGGTCATCGACCCGGACCACGTCCGGGAGCTGATGCCGGTCCTGCGCCACATCGGCGGCTTCAACATCGCCGAGGAGGGCGCCGGCTACGAGTTCGGCGGCAAGACGGGCACGAACGACAACGTGTCCTCCACGTGGTTCGTCGGATTCACCAGCAAGCTGGCCACCGCCGTGTGGACCGGCCGCTACAACAACCTGAAGTCCATGACGGGCGAGACCGTCAACGGCGAGGTCCGCAACCCGTTCTACTCGACCTCCATCAACGGCCCGTCCTGGCTCGAGTACAACCAGTTGGCCAAGGAGAAGTTCCCGCCGGGTGAACTGCCCGAGTGGGACGGCCCGCAGTCGGAGGACCCGGGCGAGGCCGGCGAGCACCCGGACGGACGCCAGTTCACCATCGACGACCTGGACCGGGGCGGGCCGTTGCCCGAGGCGGTCCCGGGCTTCTGACCGCGATGCGCCCCGCCGCCTCCCCCGCCCGGCGCATGTTCCGCGCCGCAGCGCCTGCCGCCGCCGGGCTGGCCGCGACGGCGGGCCTCGGCCTGGCCTGGGGCCTCGCCGAGGCCGAGGCCCGGACGGTGCGCACGCACCGACTGGCCGTGCTGCCGGCCGGGTCGGCGCCGCTGCGGGTGCTGCACCTCTCGGACATCCACCTGCTGCCCCGGCACCGGGCCAAGCGGGCGTGGCTGCGCGGATTGGATGCACTCGAGCCGGACCTCGTGGTCAACACGGGTGACAACGTGTCCGCCGCGGCGTCGGTGCCGCTCGTGCTCGACGCGCTCGGGCCGCTGCTGGCGCGGCCCGGCGTGTTCGTGCCCGGCTCCAACGACTACTACGCGCCCAAGGCGGCCAACCCCCTCCGGTACTTCGCGGGCCCCTCGCGCATGGACGCGGACCGGCCCCGGCTTCCCTCCGACGTCCTGTTCGGCGCGTTCCGCGCCGCCGGCTGGGCCGACCTGACGAACCGGGGCGCCGCTCTGGCCGTGCCGACCCGCGCCGGGACCACGCTCGAGGTCCTCGCCGCCGGCACCGACGACCCGCACCTCGGTCTGGACGCCTGGGCCGGCTTCCCCGGCTCCGCGCCCGACGACGGCGCCGGGCGGCCCGGCGACGACGGGCGGTTCCGGCTGGGCGTCACCCACGCCCCGTACCGCCGCGTGCTGGACGCCATGACCGCCGACGGCGCCGACCTGCTGCTCGCCGGCCACACCCACGGCGGGCAGGTGTGCGTGCCGTTCCTCGGCGCGCTCGTCACCAACTGCGACCTGCCCCGCCGACAGGCCTCCGGGGTCTCGACGTGGACGGCCGCGGGGCGGACCGTCCCCCTCGAGGTGTCGGCCGGCCTGGGGACCGCGCCGTCCGCGCCCGTGCGGTTCGCGTGCCGGCCCGAGGCCGTGGTGCTGGACCTGGTCCCGCGGGGCTGAGCCGCCTGTCCCGTCCGCGGCCGCGGGTACAGTGGAGCCCCGTGACCCGCGCCACCTCTCCCGCCGCCTCGTCCCTGCGTGACGCCCTGGGCGGGATCGCACCGTACCTCGAGGGCGTGCGGGCGCGCTGGGTGCTCGGGCTCGCCTCGGCCACGGCGGCGGGCCTCGTGGCCCTGGCCATCCCGCAGGTCATCCACCTGCTCGTGGACACCGTGTTCACGCAGACTGTGCTCGCCGGGCCCTCCTCCCCCGACTCCCGCGCGGACGTATGGCGGGCCGCCGGCCTGCTCACCGTGCTCGGCCTCGCCGAGGCCGCGTTCATCGGCCTGCGCCGGTACTTCATCCTCCCGCCGGCCGCCGGGGTGGAGAACCGGGCGCGCATCGCCCTGTTCGAACGGCTCCAGCGCCTGCCGGTGGCGTTCCACGACGCGTGGCCCTCGGGGCAGCTGCTCTCCCGGGCCCAGGGCGACCTCTCGCTGCTGCGGCGGTGGATCGCGTTCGGCTCGGTCATGCTCGTGGTGGACGTGGTGGCCATCGCCGTCGGCCTCGTCCTGCTGTTCCTGCTGTCCTGGCAGCTGGCCCTGCTCTACCTCGCCGCGGCCGTGCCGATCATGTGGGCGTCGTTCGGGTTCCGCAACGACTTCCGCGCCGCGTCCCGGCTCTCCCAGGACCAGGCCGGGGACCTCGCCACGTCCGTCGAGGAGTCGGTGCACGGCATCCGCGTCCTCAAGGCGTTCGGCCGCGGCGCGCACGCCCTCGACGGCTTCCGCGGGCGCGCCCGCACGCTGCAGGGCACCGAGGTGCACAAGGCCTCGGTGCTGGCCCGGTTCATCGCGCTCATCGTGGCCCTGCCGGAGACGGTGCTGGGCCTGGGCCTCGCCCTGGGCCTGTGGCTCGTGGCGACCGGGGAGCTGACAGTGGGCGCGCTCGCCGCCTACTTCGCCACCGCGGCCGTGCTGGCCGGGCCGGTCGAGTCGGTGGGCCAGCTGATGGGCATGACGCTCTCGGCCCGCACGGCGATCGACCGCCACGTGGACGTCCTCGCCACGCCCGTGGACATCGCCTCGCCCACCGGGGAGGCCGCCGTCGTGCCCCCGGCCACCGGCGCGCTCGCGTTCCGCGGGGTGCGCTTCCGCTGGCCGGACGCGGACCCGGGGCGCGGGGAGCGCGACCTGCTCGACGGCGTCGACCTCGAGCTGGTGCCCGGCGAGACGATGGCCCTGGTCGGCGCGACCGGCGCCGGCAAGTCGACGCTGCTGCAGCTGGTCCCCCGGCTGCTCGACGTCACGGCGGGCTCCGTCTGCGTGGACGGGGTGGACGTGCGCCGGATGCCGCTCGAGGAGCTGCGCCGGCGGGTGTCCGTGGCGTTCGAGGACGCCACGCTGTTCTCCGCGACCATCCGGCAGAACGTGCTGCTCGGCGCCCCGGCGGACGTGCTCGCGGACGGCCTCCACTCCCCCGCGGCGGACGCCCTGCTCGACCTCGCGCTCGAGACCGCGCAGGCGGGCTTCGTGGCGGACCTGGCGGACGGCGTCGAGACCGAGATCGGCGAGGAGGGCCTCAGCCTCTCCGGCGGACAGCGCCAGCGGATCGCCCTCGCCCGCGCGATCGCGGCGCGCCCGGACGTGCTCGTGCTGGACGACCCCCTCTCCGCCCTCGACGTGCGCACCGAGGAGGCCGTGACCGCGCGCCTGCGCGAGGTCCTCGACGGGACGACCACCCTGATCGTGGCGCATCGTCCCTCCACCGTGGCCCTGGCGGACCGGGTCGCGGTGCTGGCGGACGGGCGGATCGAGGACGTGGGGACGCACCCCGAACTGCTGGCCCGCAGCGCCGTGTACCGGCACATCATCTCGAGCCGACCGGAGGAGCAGGCATGAGCGCCGCCGACGTGAGCCGCGTGCGCGGCGTGGGGGCCGAAGAGGACCTCGACTACACCCGCGCGGAGCGCCGCCACATCCGGCGCCGGTCCTTCCGGCTGCTCGGCGAGCTCGCGCGGCCGGTCCGGGGGACGCTGCTGCTCACCGTGGTCTTCGTGCTCGTGTCCAACGCGGCGCGGGCGGCCGGGCCGCTGATCATCGCCTGGGCGATCGACGCGGAGCTGCCGCGCGTCGTCGAGGCCGTGCGGGCCGACGAATCCGTCTGGCCCATCCTCGTCCCCGTGGGCGGGGCGTACGTGGCGGCGGCCCTCATCTCCGGCGGCCTCCTGGGGGCGTACACGTGGCTCACCGCGCGGGCGAGCCAGGCCATGCTGCTGAGCCTGCGGCTGCGCGTGTTCCGGCACACGCAGCGGCTGAGCCTCGGCTTCCACGAGCGGTACACGTCCGGGCGGGTGATCTCGCGGCAGACCTCGGACCTGGAGGCGCTGCGGGAGCTGCTGGACCAGGGCGTGTCCTCGCTCGTGTCCGGGCTGATGTTCATGTCGTTCACCGCGGCGTCCATCCTGCTGCTGGACCCGCCGTCGTTCCTCGTGCTGCTGGGTGCGGCCGTGCCGGTGGCGATCGTGACGCGCTGGTACCAGGTGCGGTCCGAGGAGGCGTACCGGCGGTCGCGGGTGTCCTCGGCGCGGTCGATCGTGCACTTCGTGGAGACCATGACCGGCATCCGCGCGGTCCAGGCCTTCCGGCGGGAACGGGACAACGACGCGCGGTACCGCGACTTGGCCACGGCCTACCGGGACGACATGGTGGCCACGCTCAACCTGTTCGGCATCCTGCAGCCGGTGCTCGTGGCGACGGGCAACCTGACGGTGGCGGCGCTGCTCGTGACCGGGGGCCTGCGCGTCCTCGACGGCGACCTCGAGGTGGGGGTGCTCGTGGCGCTCCTGCTGGCCGGACGGCGCGTGTTCCAGCCCATGGAGATGGTGGCGATGTTCTACTCGTCGCTGCAGTCCGCGACGGCGGCGCTCGAGAAGGTCTCCGGCCTGCTCGAGGAGGAGCCCACCGTGGTGGAGGCCGCCGAGCCCACGCCGCTGCCCGGGGCCGACGCTCCGGGGACGGGCGTGGCGTCCGGGCGGGTGGAGTTCCGGGACGCGGTGTTCAGCTACGGACCGGACCGGGTGGTGCTGCCGGAGTTCGACCTCGTGATCCCGGCCGGGCAGACCGTGGCCGTGGTGGGCCAGACGGGTGCGGGCAAGTCGACGCTGGCCAAGCTCATCGCCCGGTTCTACGACGTCTCTGCCGGCTCGCTGACGCTGGACGGGGTGGAGCTGCGCGAGCTCAGCCAGGCGGATCTGCGGCGCAACGTGGTGATGGTGACCCAGGAGGCGTTCCTGTTCTCCGGGTCGATCGCGGAGAACATCGCCCTCGGCCGGCCCGACGCCACCGAGGCCGAGATCCAGGCGGCCGCCCGGGCGGTGGGGGCGCACGACTTCATCCTGGGGCTGCCCGAGGGCTACGCGACCGACGTCGCCAAGCGCGGCGGGCGGCTGAGCGCGGGACAGCGGCAGCTCGTGTCGTTCGCGCGGGCGTTCCTCGCGGACCCCGCCGTGCTGATCCTGGACGAGGCGACGTCGTCGCTGGACCTGCCGAGCGAGCGACTCGTGCAGGCCGGGCTGGAGCGGCTGTTGGGGAACCGGACGGCCCTGATCATCGCCCACCGGCTCAGCACCGTCGAGACCGCCGACCGGGTGCTCGTGATGCACGACGGCCGGATCGTCGAGGACGGCAGCCCCGCCGAGCTGGTGGCGGCCGACGGGCGGTTCGCGGCGCTGCACCGGGCCTGGGAGGACTCGCTCGCCTGACGGGTGGCGCGCCCGACGCGCTTTCGAACGTGGCAGAGGGCCTACCCCACGTTCGAAAGTGCGGGTCAGGCGTCGAAGGGGCGGCCCGTCAGGCGCTCGTACGCCTCCACGTAGCGGTCGCGGGTCTTGGCCACGACGTCGGCGGGCAGCTCCGGCGGGGCCTCCCCGCTGGTCTTGTCCCAGCCGGAGTCGGGGCCCGTGAGCCAGTCGCGGACGAACTGCTTGTCGAAGCTCGCCTGGGGGCGGCCGGGCTCGTAGTCCCTGGCGTCCCAGAACCGGGAGGAGTCCGGGGTGAGGACCTCGTCGCCCAGCACCACCTGGCCGGTGGCAGGGTCCACACCGAACTCGACCTTCGTGTCCGCCAGGATGATGCCGGCCTCGCGGGCGATCGCCTCGGCGCGGGCGTACAGGTCCAGGGTGAGGAACCGCAGGCGCTCGGCGGCCTCGGTGCCCACGCGCTCGACCATCTGCTCGAACGTGATGTTCTCGTCGTGCTCGCCGACCTCGGCCTTCGCGGACGGCGTGAAGATCGGCGGGTCGACCCGCGAGCCGTCCACGAGCCCGGCGGGCAGCGGCAGGCCGGCCACCGTGCCCGACGCGCGGTACTCGGCCAGGCCGGAGCCGGTCAGGTAGCCGCGGGCGATGCACTCCACGGGGAACATGTCCAGGCGCTTGACGATCATCGCCCGCCCGGCCACGGCCGCGGGCACGTCCGCGCTCACCACGTGGTGCTCGACCGGCTCGGCGTGGGCCCCGTTGTAGCCCTCGGCCAGCTTCTCGAACCACCACAGGGTCAGCCGGGTGAGGATGGCGCCCTTGTCCGGGATCGGCGGCTCCAGCACGTGGTCGTAGGCGCTGATCCGGTCGGAGGCCACCACGAGCAGCGTCGCGGACCGCCCCGGCTCGGCGTCAGCGGGCTCGTACAGGTCCCGCACCTTGCCCGAGTAGACGTGCCGCCAGCCCGGCAGCTCGAGGGCCTCGGCCCCCGTGAACCCCACGCGCTCCCCGCTCACTTCGCTCCCTCCGTCCCCGGCACGGTGATCTCGCCGCGCTCGGCCTTGAGTCCGATGTCCGTGCGCCACTGGGCGCCGTCGAACCGGATGCGCTCGACGCCCGCGTAGGCGCGCTCGCGCGCTTGGGCCAGGTCCGCCCCGCGCCCGACGACGGCCAGCACCCGGCCGCCCGCCGTCACCACGTCCTCACCGGACACCGCGGTGCCCGCGTGGATCACGTGCACGCCCTCGAGGCCAGCCGCGTCGGCCAGCCCGGTGATCACGTCGCCCTTCGAGGAGGAGGCCGGGTAGCCGGCCGAGGCCATGACCACGTCCACGGCGACGTCGTCGCTCCACTCGAGTCGACGGTCCGCGCCGAGCCGGCCGGCCGCGGCGTCGGCGAGCAGCCCGCCCAGGGGCGTCTCGAGGCGGGCGAGCACGGCCTGGGTCTCGGGGTCGCCGAAGCGCACGTTGAACTCGATGACCTCCACGCCCTCGGCGGTCACGGCCAGGCCGCAGAACAGCACGCCCGTGAACGGGGTGCCGCGGCGGGCCATCTCGGCGAGCACGGGGCGGGCCACGCGGTCCATGACCTCGTCCGTGAAGCCCTCGGGCAGCCACGGCAGCGGCGTGTACGCGCCCATGCCGCCGGTGTTGGGGCCGGCGTCGCCGTCGTGGATGCGCTTGAAGTCCTGGGCGGGGGTGAGGGCGACGGCGGCCTCGCCGTCGCAGATCACGAAGAGGGAGACCTCGGGGCCGTCCAGGAAGTCCTCGATCACCACGGTGCCGCCGGCGGCGAAGCAGGCCTCGGCGTGGGCGAGGGCCTCGGCGCGGTCGGAGGTGACCACGACGCCCTTGCCCGCGGCCAGACCGTCGTCCTTGACGACGTGCGGGGCGCCGAACTCGTCGAGGGCGGCGGCGGCCTCCGCGGCGGTGGTGCACACGCGGGAGCCGGCGGTGGGCACGCCCGCGGCGGCCATGACCTCCTTGGCGAAGGCCTTGGACGCCTCGAGCTGCGCGGCGGCCTGCGAGGGGCCGAACACGGCGAACCCGGCCTCGCGCAGGGCGTCGGAGACGCCGGCGGCCAGCGGGGCCTCGGGTCCGACGACGACGAGGTCGGCCCCCAGCTCGCGCGCGAGCGCCACGACGGCGGCCGGGTCGGTGGCCTCGACGGCGTGGAGGGTGGCGAGGTCGGCCATGCCGGCGTTGCCGGGCGCCGCGTGGAGGGCGCTGACCTGCGGATCACGGGAGAGGGCGGTGAGCAGCGCGTGTTCGCGGCCGCCGTTGCCGAGCACAAGGGTCTTCACGAGCCTGAAGCCTACGCGGTGGCCCTGGCCCGGCCCGGCCCGTGGCCCCTACGGTGGAGCGCATGACGATGCCTCCCCTCCACCACGGTCAGCCCGGCGACGACGGTGACCCCCGTGACCCCCGCCACCGGCCCGGTGCGGGGCTGGGACCCGGGCTCCGGTCGGTCTGGATGTTCGTCGGCGTGATGTTCACGTGCGCCCTGATCGTCTTCTGGACGCTGCGGGGGTTCGGCGTCCAGCGCGGCGACCTCAGCCTGCCCGCCGCGCTCGGCGTGCTGGCGCTGGCCGCCGTCGCCGCGGCGGTGATCACCCGGTACGTGCGGCGCCGCTGAGCAGGGCCGGGCCCTCCAGGGCCGGCCGCCTCGGCCTGCCCGTCAGCGGATGATGCGCCGTCGCCGGGCCTCGTCGACGGCGCGCGTGCGGTTGTCCACCCCGAGCTTCTGGAAGATGTGCACCAGGTGCGTCTTCACGGTGGCCTCGGAGATGAACAGCTCCTTCGCGGCCACCTTGTTCGTGGCGCCCCGCGCGATCAGCTCGAGCAGCTGGATCTCCCGCTCGGACAGCACCTCGGAGCCGCCGGACATGCGCCCCATCAGCGTGGCCGCGACCTGCGGGGCCAGCGCCTTGCGCCCCGCCGCCGCCTGCCGCACCGCCGAGGCGATCTCCTCGCTCGGGGCGTCCTTGAGCAGGTAGCCGGCAGCGCCCGCGTTCACGGCCGCGAGGATGTCCGCCTCCGTGTCGAAGGTCGTCAGGATCAGCACCTGCACCCCCGGCCACCGCTCCCGCACCGCGCGGGTGGCGGTCACGCCGTCCATCCCCGCGCCCATCTGCAGGTCCATCAGCACGACGTCCACCGCGGGCTCGCCCGCCTCCAGGACGCCGATCGCCTCCGCCCCGTCGGCGGCCTCGGCCACCACGCTCAGGTCCGGGTGCGCCTCGACGACGGCCCGCACCCCCGCCCGGACCACGGGGTGGTCGTCCACCAGCATCACCCGCACGCTCATGCGGTCTCCTCGCTCTCGGTCTGCTCGGGATCAGCGCTCCGGCCGGCCCCGGCGGCGGCCAGCGGCACCCGCAGCGCCACCACGGTGCCCTCGCCGGGGGCCGACTCGACGGTGGCCTCGCCGCCCACCGCAGCGAGACGCTCGCGCACGCTCGCCAGCCCCACGCCGGTCCCCGCCCCCGGGTCGGCACCGGCGGCTCCGGCCCGGGGGCGGGCCGCGACGACGGCCGGGTCGAACCCCGCGCCGTCGTCGGCCACGTCCACCGTCAGCTCATCACCGAGGTAGCCCAGCGTGACCCGGGCGCGCCGAGCGCCCGCGTGCGCGCCCACGTTCGCCAGGGAGGCCTGCACGGCTCGCAGCACCGCGGTCTCCACGGCCTCGGCGACCGCGACCGGCTCCCCCACGACCTCGACGTCCGCAGCCACGGGCGTCCCGGCGGCGGCCTGCCGGTCGGCGAACCCGGCGACCGCTCGTTCGAGCGCCTCGATGAGGGACGGTGCCCCGGTGCCGCGCAGGTCGCGGACGAAGCGGCGGGACTCGGCGAGGTTCTCGGCGGCCGTGGCGCGCACGGTCTCCATGCGCTGCCGGGCGAGGGCGGGGTCGGCGGCGTCGAGCGCGTCCTGGGCCGCGCGCGAGACCAGCACGATCGAGGCCAGCCCCTGGGTGAGGGTGTCGTGGATCTCGCGGGCGAGCCGCTCCCGCTCGGCGCTCACCCCCGCCCGGTGCTCGGTGCGCGCGAGCTCGGCCTGCGCGGCGCGCAGCTGCTCGGCCACGGCACGCTGGCGCTCGGACTCGGCGTGCAGGGCGCGGTACGCCCCGGAGAGCACCACGGCCACGGCGGCGCCCACCAGCGGACCAATGACGGCCGGCACCCGCACGCCGCCGGCGCCCGCCGCCATCCCGGCCACCACGACGACGGCCATCGCCACCACCAGCGCGGGCCCGACCACGTGGCGCACCCAGGCCTGCCGGGCCACCCGGTCGACCACGTGCAGGACGACGAAGAAGAGGGGGAAGGCGACCCACGCGAAGTCGCCGTGGTGGGCCACGAGCAGGCCCCACAGCAGCAGCACCAGGGCCAGCCAGGCGACCGCCGGACCGCGGCCGACGTCGTCGCCCCGGGCCCACCGGCGCCGCTCCAGCACGGTCCCGGCCAGGTAGACGCCCGCCAGCGCGGCGGTCAGCAGCACCAGGGTGGTGGCCGGGAACGGACCGGAGGACGCCTCCGGGGACCGGTCCGCGAGCGCGCGCGCCAGCCCCACGGTGAGCAGCGCGGCGAACGTGACGTGCAGGGCCACGCGCAGGCCGGCGAGCACGGCGGTGGTGCCGGTCTCGGTGGGCGCGGCGGCGCGGGGTGCGACGGACATGGCTCCACCCTAGGGCGCACCCCGGACGCGACGACGGCTCGTGGCCCCGGGGCCGCGCCGTTCCGCCGCCGGGATCAACCATTCGGTTGACCGGGTCCAGCCGCCGCGGGCGATGTGGCGACCCCTCCCCGCGCGAGACCGTGGAGGCAACCTCAGGACAGACCTCTCCAGGAAAGGACGCGCCCCGTGTTCCTCGCACTCCGCGACCTCCGCTTCGCCACCGGACGGTTCGCCCTCATGGGCTCCGTGGTGGCCCTCATCAGCCTGCTGCTCGTCATGCTCTCCGGCCTCACGGCCGGTCTGGGCGGGCAGAACACCGCCGCGATCGACCGCCTCGGCGAGCAGGGCGTGCAGCGTCTGGTCTTCGGCGGCGCGGCGGGCCAGGAGCCCACCGCGTCGTTCACCCAGTCCGAGTTCTCCGTGGCCCAGCGCGACGCGTGGGCGGCCACGGACGGCGTGGCCTCCGTCGAGCCGCTCGGGGTGAGCCAGGGCCGGGCCATCGGCCTCGAGCACCCCGTGGACACGGACCCGCAGGGCCGCGCGGACGTGTCCGGCGAGCCCACCACCGGCGTGGCCACCACCGCGTTCATCGGTCTCGCCCCGGACGGTTCCGACGCGCCGGCCGGCGTCGAGCCCGGGCAGATCGTGCTCAGCCAGGACGTGGCCGATTCCCTCCACGCGCAGAAGGGTGACGCCGTCGCGGTCTCCGGCTTCGTGTACACCGTGGCCGACGTCGTGCCGACCGAGTACTACTCCCACTCCCCCGTGACGTGGCTGGCGCTCGAGGACTGGAACGCCATCTCGCACACCGCCGACGACGCGGTGCTCGGCACCGCCGGCCTGGTGCGCTTCGACGCCGGCGCCGACGTCGACGCCGTGGCCGCCGCCGGTGACGACGCCGCGGGCACCGTCGCCGAGACCGTGAAGGGCTCCTACGCCGCCCTGCCCAGCTACCGGTCCGAGAACGGCTCCCTGATGACCATGCAGGGCTTCCTGTACGGCATCTCGGCGCTCGTGGTGATCGCGTTCCTGTCCATCTGGACGGTGCAGCGCACCCGCGACATCGCGGTGCTCAAGGCCCTCGGCGGCTCGAACGGCTGGGTGCTGAAGGACTCGCTCGCGCAGGCCGCGTTCGTGCTCGTCGGGGGCGTGGCCGTGGGCACCGGGCTGGCCGCCGTGGTCGGCGCGTTCGCGGGGCGGGCCGTCCCGTTCGAGCTCTCGTGGGCCACCACCGCGGTGCCCGCCGCCGGGGTCCTCGTGCTCGGCATGCTCGCCGCCGTCGTCGCGGTCTACCGCGTCACCCGGATCGACCCGCTGGTCGCCCTCGGCGGCAACTGACCGCCCCGACGACGGCGCCGCCCGGCGCCGTCGTCCCCCTCGGCTCCGCCTCGCCCCCGCCTGGAGAAAGGACCTCCCCATGACCACCCTCACCGCCCCGCAGGCCGACCTCGACGCCCTCCGCACCCCGGCCGCCGCGGCCGCCCACCGCGTCGCCGGCGAGCGCCCCGCCGCCGCGGCCGACGCCACCCCCGCGCTGTCCGTGCGCGACCTCGTGCTGGAGTACCCGGACGGCGAGCGCGGCGTGCTGCGCGCCCTGGACGAGGTGAGCCTGGACCTGCTCCCCGGCACGTTCACCGCGATGGTCGGCCCGTCCGGCTCGGGCAAGTCCTCCCTGCTGGCGGTGGCCGCGGGCCTGGTGACGCCCACCTCCGGCAGCGTGTCCGTCGCCGGCCGCGAGATGGCCGGGCTGTCCCGGAAGGAGCGCACCGCGCTGCGCGGCCAGGAGATCGGCATGATCTTCCAGCAGCCCAACCTCATCCCGTCCCTCACGGCGGCCGAGCAGCTGGAGCTGACCGTGCACCTGGACCGTGACGCCACCCGCGCCGACCGCAGGGCCGCCAAGGCGCGGGCCCTGGAGCTGCTCGAGCGTGTGGACCTGGCCGACCAGGCCGGCAAGCGCCCGCACCAGCTCTCGGGCGGTCAGCGGCAGCGCGTGAACATCGTGCGCGCGCTGATGGCCTCGCCGACGCTGCTGCTCGTGGACGAGCCCACCTCCGCGCTGGACCGCGAGCGCTCGGCCGCCGTCGTGGACCTGCTGGGCACGCTGACCCGCGAGGAGCAGGTGGCGACGCTCATGGTCACGCACGACCACGAGTTCCTCTCCGCCACGGACCGCACCCTGACCATGGTGGACGGGCGGCTCTCCGCGGAGTGAGCCGGTGATGCCGCCGGACCTGACCCGGCCCACCGGCCCCGGACGCCCGGCGCGTCCGGGGCCCTCGCTACCCTGGACCGCATGACCCACGCCACCGTCGCCCCCACGGGCGAGACCTTCGCCCTGTCCGATGCCGTCGAGCTCGTGGAGACCGTCCGCAACGGCTTCGTCGAGTCCCGCACGGCGGGCGCCGCCGTCGTGACCGGCCCCGACGGGCGGGTGCTGGCCGCCCTCGGCCCCGCAGACGCGCTGATCTACCCGCGCTCCACGCTGAAGCCGTTCCAGGCCATCGCGTCGCTGCGCCACGGGGCGGCGCTGGAGGGCGAGGCCCTGTCCATCGCGTGCGGCTCGCACCGGGGCACGCTCCGGCACCAGGCGCTGGCCGAGCGCATGCTCGCGGACGCCGGCCTCGACGCGTCCGCCCTGCAGTGCCCGCCGGCCTGGCCCGCGGACACCTCCGAGGTGGTCGCCCAGGTCCGCCGCGACGGCGAGGCCGCCGCCGCCACCCCGCTGGCCTTCAACTGCTCCGGCAAGCACGCCGGCTTCCTCGCGGCCTGCGCGGCATCCGGGCACGACGTCGCCACGTACCTCGACCCGGCGCACCCCCTGCAGCGCGAGGTGGACGCGGTGATCGCCGAATACTGCGGCGAGCCGGTGGCCCACACCGGTGTGGACGGCTGCGGCGCCCCCGCCGCCGTCATCTCGCTGGCGGGCCTGGCCCGCGGCATCGGGCGGGTCGCCGCGGCACCCGGCCGCGCCGACGCGGACCCGCACGCGGCCGCCGTCGCCACCGCGATGCTCGAGCACCCGTGGGCCGTCCACGGGGAGACGAGCTCCAACACCGTGGTGATGCGCGAGCTCGGCCTGCTCGCCAAGGTGGGCGCGGACGGCGTCCTCGTCATGGCCGCGCCGGACGGCACGGCCGTGGCCGTCAAGGCGCTCGACGGCGGCACGCGGGCCGGCGACCTGGTCGCGCTCGCGCTGCTGGCCCGGTTCGCCCCGGACCACGTGGACCGGGCGACGCTGCCGGGCGTGCTGGCCGCCGTCGTGCCCCCGGTGCTCGGCCGGGGCGAGCCGGTCGGCGAGATCCGCCTGGCCGGGCCGGTGCGGGACCTCGTGGGGGACGTCCTGCCGGCCTTCGAGGCGCGGGCGTGACCACCGGCTCCGTCCCGCGCCGCCGGGTGCCTGTCGTCGAGGGCCACGCGGCGCTGCTGGCGTGGGCACGCGCCCACGAGGAGGACCCCGCGGCGGCCGCCGCGCTGCCGCGCCCCACGCGGGCGACGGCGGTGCGCTTCGCGCTCGAGGAGCTGGCGACCCGCGTGCCCGGGAACTCGGTGGAGGTGCGCGTGCCGCCCTTCGGCGTCGCCCAGTGCCTCCCCGGGCCCCGGCACACACGCGGCACCCCGCCCAACGTCGTGGAGATGGACGCCGTGACATGGCTGTCCCTGGCCACGGGGCTGACGACCTGGGAGGACGCGACGGCGGCCGGCGGCGTGCGCGCCTCGGGCGTGCGGGCCGACCTCGGCGCGCACCTGCCGCTCGTGCGGCCGTGAGCGAGGGGTGTCCGGCAGTCCTCTCGGCGACACCGACCGTTCGAACGTCGGCACCGTTCCTCGTCGCGGGATGCAGCTCTGCCGATCCCGCCCCGGACACCGCGGCGAAGGCACAGCTCGCCCGTGCCTGCGGGCAGGTCGTGCTCCCGCTGGAGGAGTATCAGGCCGCGGTCGACGAGCTCAACGTCACGCAACGCGCCGGCCAGAGCGTGCTCCGGGAGTGCCGCCACCGCCGCGGGCACGCGCGACTGGCCCCAGCGGCCGACTCGATAGACTGGCGCGCATGACCTCCGCCCCCGAGCCGACCCCCGATCAGCGCGCCTACACCGTCCGTCGCGCCCCGCGGCTGACCGCGGTGCTCGCGGTGGCGCTCGCGCTCGGCCTGCTGATCGCACTCGTGATTACCACCGCGGTCCATGCCTCCCCCACCCCGCCCGCGGACCCGTACTCCGGCATCCCGCTCTCCTTCTCGGAGACGTTCGGCTTCGCATCGCTGCTGAGCATGCTCGGCACGAGCGTGCTCGGGCTGCTCGTGTGGCTGCTGCTGGACCGCCGCTCCCGGTCGACCGCGCGCACCGTGGTCCTCGAGCGCACCGACGACCCGGCCGTGGCGGACGTCCGCCTGGACCGTGTGGACGCGGGTGCCCCGCCCGCCCGCACCACCCCCACCGAAAGGACCCCCGAGCAGTGATCGCACCGCGCACCCGACGAGGCGACGGCCGCCTGACCGCCGCCCTCGACCCCCAGGACCAGGGGCCGCAGGACGAATGCGGCGTGTTCGGCGTGTGGGCGCCGGGCGAGGAGGTCGCGAAACTGGCCTACTACGGCCTGTACGCCCTCCAGCACCGCGGCCAGGAGTCCGCGGGCATCGCCGTCTCGGACGGCGGGCGCATCGCCGTCTACAAGGACATCGGCCTGGTCTCCCAGGTGTTCGACGAGGCCACGCTGACCGCACTGAGCGGCCACATCGCCGTTGGCCACTGCCGCTACTCCACCACCGGCGTGAACAAGTGGGCCAACGCCCAGCCCACCCTGGGCGCCACCGCCGACGACGGCACGGTCGCCCTGGCGCACAACGGCAACCTCGTGAACTCCGCGGAGCTGCTGCGCATGGTGCACGCCGCGGACGGCCGCCACACCCACGGTGAGATGAAGCAGGGCAACACCACGGACACCGCCCTGGTCACGGCCCTGCTGCACGGCGCCCCCGGGGACCGCCTCGAGGAGACCGCCCTCGAGCTGCTGCCGAAGATCCGCGGCGCCTACTGCTTCGTGTTCATGGACGAGCACACCCTCTACGCCGCCCGCGACCCGCAGGGCGTGCGCCCGCTCGTGCTCGGCCGCCTCGAGCGGGGCTGGGTGGTGGCCTCCGAGCAGTCGGCCCTCGCCACCGTCGGCGCCTCGTTCATCCGGGAGGTCGAGCCCGGCGAGATGATCGCGATCGACGAGGAGGGCATCCGCTCCACCCGCTTCGCCGAGTCCAAGCCGGCCGGCTGCGTGTTCGAGTACGTGTACCTCGCCCGGCCGGACGCCACGATCGCCGGGCGCTCCGTGTACGAGTCCCGCGTGGAGATGGGCCGCCGCCTCGCGCTCGAGCAGCCGGTCGACGCCGACGTCGTGATCCCCGTGCCCGAGTCCGGCACGCCCGCCGCCGTGGGCTACGCGGACGCCTCGGGCCTGCCGTTCCGCCAGGGCTTCGTGAAGAACGCGTACGTGGGCCGCACCTTCATCCAGCCGTCCCAGACGCTGCGCCAGCTCGGCATCCGCCTCAAGCTCAACGTCGAGTCCACCGTGGTGGCCGGCAAGCGCGTCGTGGTGGTGGACGACTCGATCGTGCGGGGCAACACCCAGCGCGCCGTCGTGCGGATGCTCAAGGAGGCCGGCGCCGCCGAGGTGCACGTGAAGATCTCCTCCCCGCCCGTGAAGTGGCCCTGCTTCTACGGCATCGACTTCGCCACCCGCGCCGAGCTCATCGCCAACGGCGCCGCGGTGGACCAGATCGCCGCGTCCATCGGCGCCGACTCGCTGGCCTACATCAGCGAGGACGGCATGATCGAGGCCACCGGGCAGCCGCGCGAGCGCCTGTGCACCGCCTGCTTCACCGGCGACTACCCGATCCCGCTGGCCGACGAGGGCGAGCGCGGCAAGGGCCTGCTGGAGCCGGTCGCCGTGTCGCCCGCGTCCACCGTGGTGCTGGACGAGGGCGGCGAGACCACCACCGTGACCGCCACGGGCTGCGAGCCCGGCCCGGACGCCGACGACGAGAAGCTGCTCACCGAGACGGACAGGACCCCGCTGTGACCCCGAACCAGACCCCCTCCTCCGCCGCCCCGATCACCTACGCCTCGGCCGGCGTCGACGTGGAGGCCGGCGACCGCGCCGTCGAGCTGATGAAGGACGCCGTGAAGGCCACCCACACCCCCGAGGTCATGGGCGGCATCGGCGGCTTCGCCGGCATGTGGGACGCCTCCGCGCTGCTGCAGTACCGCAAGCCGCTGCTGACCACGTCCACGGACGGCGTCGGCACCAAGGTGGCGATCGCACAGGCGATGGACAAGCACGACACCATCGGCCAGGACCTCGTGGGCATGGTCGTGGACGACATCGTGGTGGTCGGCGCCCAGCCCCTGTTCATGACCGACTACATCGCGTGCGGCAAGGTCGTGCCCGAGCGCATCGCGGACATCGTGCGCGGCGTGGCCGAGGGCTGCCGCCTGGCCGACACCGCGCTCGTGGGCGGCGAGACCGCCGAGCACCCGGGCCTGCTGGCCGTGGACGAGTACGACGTGGCGGGCGCGGCCACCGGCGTGGTCGAGGCGGACATGGTCCTGGGCGCGGAGCGGGTGCAGTCCGGCGACGTCGTGATCGGCATGGCCTCCTCCGGCATCCACTCGAATGGCTACTCGCTCGTGCGCCGGGTGGTGAACGCCGCGGGCTGGTCCCTCGACCGCGAGGTCACCGAGCTCGGCTGCACCCTCGGCGAGGAGCTGCTCGTGCCGACCCGCATCTACTCCCGCGCCTGCCTCGACCTGGTGCAGCGCCTCAACGGCCACGACGGCGGCTCGGACCTGCCGGTGCGCGCGTTCAGCCACGTGACCGGCGGCGGCCTGGCCGCGAACCTGGCGCGCGTGCTCCCGCAGGGCCTCATGGCGACCGTCGAGCGCGACACCTGGTCCCTGCCGCCCGTGTTCCGCCTGGTGGGCGAGCTCGGCCGCGTTCCGCAGTCCGACCTCGAGCGCACCCTCAACCTCGGCGTGGGCATGGCGGCCGTGGTGGACCCGGAGGTGGCCGCGAAGTCGATCTCCGTGCTCGTGGACGCCGGCATCGACGCGTGGGAGATGGGCACCATCGGCGCCCTCACCGACGACGCGGCGGCCGCGGGCCTGGACTTCGTGCAGGGCGCCAAGGGCGTCGACGGCGGCGCCGTGCTGATGCGCGGCCAGTACGCCGCCTGACCCCACGGGGCGTTTTCGTTCGGGAAACGGCGGGCTCCGGAGCGTTTTCGTTCGGGAAACGGCGGCCTCCGGAGCGTTTTCGTTCGGGAAACGGCGGCCTCCGGGGTGTTTTCGTTCGGGAAACGGCGGTTCACGACGCGAACACCCGCCCGCCGAGCCGGGCCCGGTGCGTCTGCACCTCGGCGACGACGCGCCGGAAGTCGTCCCGTGCGTCGTCCACCGTGGCCCAGATCTGCGTCCAGCCCGCGCGCGCCCATCCCTCGTCTCGCCACGAGTCCACCGCGAGCTGTGCCGGGTCGAGGTGGTGACCGCCGTCGTAGTGGACCACCAAGCGCCACTGCCGCCACCCCAGATCCGCGTCCGGTGACCGGGCCCGGCCCGGGTGCAGCACCAGCTGGAGCTCCGGCTCGGGCAGGCCGGCGTGGAGCAGGGCCAGTCGCAGGGCTGTCTCCTGCGGGGAATCCGCGCCCACCCGCACCAGCTCGAGTGCGGCACGGGCGGTGCGCACTCCCTTGAACCGTCCGGCACGCAGGAGCGCGGACCGCAGGGCCGCCGTCGTGGTCCGTGGTGAGCGACGCCCCTCCGGCGACCACGGCCGATGGATGAGGGCGTCCCCGGCCGCCACGACGGGCTCGAGCATGCCTGGACGAAGCAGCGCGGCCAGATCCGCCCAGGATCGCTCCAGGCTCGTCAGGCGGATCCCGTGGAGGGCTGTGACGTCCGCGGCCGGGACGAGGCGGGCATGCGAGGTGATCTCCGGTCGGACGCTCGCCCCGCGCGGGTGCGGCCGGGACACGTGCACCGTGCCGTCCTCCGCCAGGAACGGCGGCAGCGGCACGCGGTGCAGGAGCAGCGCCGTGAGGTGGGAGGCCACTCCCCCGCTCGCCTCCACGATCGCGGCCGTCTCCTCCGGCGCGAAGGGAGCGGGGGCCTCGACGTAGCCGAGATCCGCCCACGAGCCGAGGTGGTCAGACCGGAGCCGATGGACCCCATGCGTCACGCGCCGCACGTCACCGCCGCGGACCAGTCGCTCCGAAACCCCGGCCGCGCGCAGGTCGCCACGGGTGAACGGCCGGCCGGCCTCGGCGATGTCCGATAGGGGCAGGGAAGACGTGACCATGCCCGTGACGATGGCTCAACCCGGCCGACCCCGGCCGCGCGGGAGCACCCACCGTGGACGAGGACGTCGGCGGCGCCGCCTGTGCAGGAGTCGTGCGTGGCCCCGGGCCACCCGGTGTCCACACCCCCGGCGCCCGCCATTTCCCGCACGAAAACGCCCCGGCGTCCGCCGTTTCCCGCACGAAAACGTGGGTGGGGGTCAGAGGCGGGCGTCGAGCCAGGCCAGCGCGTCGGCGACCGGGGCGCGCCAGCGCCAGCGGGCCTTGGCGTCGGCGCGGGTGGGGCCGAGGTTGATCAGCCCCGTCTCATGCCCGGCCCGCTCGGCCCGCAGCACGAACCGGTAGCCGCTCATCACGGCCAGCGAGGTGCCGACGGCGAGCACCGTGCCGCCGTCGTCGGCCATCGCCTCCGCGGCCGCGCGCCGCGCCGCGGGCACGGACTCGCCGAAGTACACGACGTCCGGCTTGAGCTTCACGGAGCCGCACACCCGGCAGCCGACCATCGTGAACTCCTCCACCCAGTGCTGGTCGAGGGAGACGTCCCCGTCGGGGTTCACGGCGTCCGGGTCGATCGCCACGCGCTCGAGGTAGCCCGGATTGGCGGCCTCGAGCCGCAGGTCCAGGTCACGGCGGGACTCGGTGGCCCCGCAGTTCAGGCAGGCCACGCGCGCCAGGTCCCCGTGGAGCTCGATCAGCCGGTCCTCCGGCATCCCCGCCGCGCGTCCGGCCTCGGCGTGCAGCCCGTCCACGTTCTGGGTCAGGACGCCGGCGATCCGCCCTTCGGCCGCCCAGCGCGCGAGGATGCGGTGCGCCTCGTTCGGCCGGGCCTGGTCCATGCGACGCCAGCCCACGAACGAGCGTGCCCAGTAGCGGTGGCGGGCGGCCGGGTCGTCCCGGAACTCCTGGTACGTCATCGGCCGGTGGCGGTGCAGGGACCCGTTCGGCCCCCGGTAGTCCGGGATGCCGGAGTCGGTGGACACGCCGGCCCCGGTGATCACGAGCGGGCGGGACTCCTCCATCAGACGCAGCAGACCCCGAGACGCCGTCTCGGGGTCCTGCAGCGGTGCTGTCTCATCCACCACCCTGGCGATCGACCGCAGGGCGGCCTGATGCCCGTCCAGGGCCGGATGCCGTGCGGGCGTCATCGCGCCCGCGCGTCGTCGTCCTCGTCCTCCGCGTAGAGGTCCGCGTACGGATCCTCGTACTCGGGCTCCTGGTCCTGCTCCGGGCCGCGCGTGCGTCCGCCCGTGAGCTCTCGCTCCAGTGCCGAGAGGTCTGTTCCGGGAGAGAAGTACTTCATCTCCCGTGCCTGCTTCGTGGCCTTCGCCTTCTGACGGCCGCGCCCCATGAGCGTGACCCCCTTCGCATCTCTCGCCGCCTCGGATCTGTGGCGCACAGGGGCCCGCCGAGGTCTTCACTGGTCAATATGGTTCGTGCGGACAAGGATACATGACCCGCCGGACGGCCTGTGGACGACGACGACCGGCCCGGTCCGGCGGGGCGTGCAGTGGCGCCGGGTGCGGCGCGGGCGGCCGCGACACGCGCGGCATCCGGCTGGACGGGCGTGACACGCACCCTGTACGGACGCTGGACGAGCGGCTAGGTTGCGTACGTCACATCCGCCCCGACGATGAGGATGCCCATGCGCCGCACCCCCACCCTGCTGGCCGCCGCCACCCTGGCCGCCACGCTCGCCGCCGCCCCCGTCTCGATCGCCGCCCCGTCCTCCCCGGCCGCCCCGGCGAAGGCCACCGCAGCCACCGCGCAGACCGCCGACCGGGGCCTGGGCCCCGGCCAGAACCGTGCCGGCGGCAACCCGAACTCACCGGAGAAGCTGGTCCGATCCATCTCCTCGGACCACCTCCGCCAGGACATCGAGGCGTTCGCGGCCATCGCGGACGAGCACGGCAACCGCGCCGCGGGCACGCCGGGCTTCCAGGCCTCGCTCGACTACGCCGTGGGCGAGCTCGAGGAGGCCGGCTACGACGTCGAGCTCCAGGAGTTCGAGATCACCTACACCGAGACCCTGCGGGACCGGCTTCAGCAAACCGGACCCGTCCAGCGCGACCTCGAGCACACCGTCTTCACGTCCTCGCCGTCAGCGCAGGTCGCCGACGCCCCGCTCGCCGCCCCCGCCGGCGCCGCCACCGGCTGCGCCGACGCGGACTGGGCCGACGCGGACCTGACCGGCAGCGTCGCCCTGGTCTCCCGGGGCGACTGCACCTTCGCCCAGAAGTCCCAGGTCGCGGCCGCCTCCGGTGCCGAGGCCGTCATCATCTACAACAACGCCGAGGGCGCGCTGAACGGCACCCTGGGCGCCGCGCCGGGCGACGTCGTCGGGACCGTGGGCGTGACCCGCGAGCTGGGCGCCGATCTGCTGGCCCAGACCCGCGCCGGCGGCGCCACCGTCACCCTGGACCTCGAGCAGCTTGTGGAGCAGCGGCCCACCTGGAACGTGCTGGCGGAGACGCGCACGGGCAGCGACGACGACGTCGTGATGCTCGGCGCCCACCTGGACGGCGTGCCGGAGGGCCCGGGCATCCACGACAACGCCTCGGGCGTCGCGGCGACCCTCGAGGTCGCGCGCCAGGCCGCCAAGGCCAACAAGGCCGAGAGCAAGGTCCGCTTCGCCCTGTGGGGCGCCGAGGAGATCGGCCTGCTGGGCTCGCACCACTACGTGGACACCCTGACCGCCGCGGAGCGTGAGGACATCATCCTCTACACCAACCTGGACATGGTGGCCTCGCTGGACCACCAGAACACGCTCGGCGTGCTCACGGCCGACTGGTCGATCGGTGCTGAGTCCCTGCTCGGCGCGCAGCTCGACCGCGACGGCCACACGCACCAGCCCGAGGGCAGCAACGGCCGCTCGGACTACGCGCCGTTCGTGGACGCGGGCATCGCCTCGACGGGCCTGCTCTCGATCCGCGACGACAACTACCACACGCCCCAGGACGACATCGACAACGTCTCCATCACCACGCTGACCCACACGGCCCGCGCGGTGGCGAACCTGATCGGCACCCTCCAGCAGGACGCCGACGCCCTCGGCACCCGCTGACCCGAGGCGTCCGCCCGTCTCGCAGATGCCGTCGGGGGCGGTTTCGGGTGGTATCCAGGCCGGATGCCACCCGAAACCGCCCCCGACGCGCCAGAGGGAGGAGGAACACGGTCCGTCGGTCCCGGCGTCAGCCCTTCCGGGTCACGGTGAGGCCGTTCTCGCCCTCGACACGGTCCACGACCACGGTGTCCCCGTCCGCGATCTCCCCGGCGAGGATGCCGCGGGCCAGGCGGTCGCCGATCTCGCGCTGCACCAGGCGGCGCAGGGGCCGGGCGCCGTAGGCCGGGTCGAACCCGGTCGCGGCGAGCCACGCCTTGGCGGCGTCGGACACCTCGAGGGTGAGGCGGCGGTCCGTCAGGCGCGCCTGCAGGGACTCGACCTGCAGGTCCACGATCCGCGTCAGCTCGGCCACGGTGAGCGCGTCGAACTGCACGATCTCGTCCAGGCGGTTGAGGAACTCGGGCTTGAACGCCCCGCGCACCACGGACATCACGGACTCGCGCTTGGCGGCCTCGTCCAGGGTCGGGTCCACGAGGAACTGCGAGCCCAGGTTCGAGGTGAGGATCAGGATCACGTTGCGGAAGTCCACGGTGCGGCCCTGGCCGTCGGTGAGGCGGCCGTCGTCGAGCACCTGGAGCAGGATGTCGAAGACCTCGGGGTGGGCCTTCTCCACCTCGTCCAGCAGCACCACCGAGTACGGGCGACGCCGCACGGCCTCCGTGAGCTGGCCGCCCTCGTCGTAGCCGACGTAGCCCGGAGGGGCGCCGACCAGGCGGGAGACGGAGTGCTTCTCCGCGTACTCGGACATGTCGATCCGCACCATGGCGCGCTCGTCGTCGAAGAGGAACTCCGCGAGCGCCTTGGCCAGCTCGGTCTTGCCCACGCCCGTGGGGCCCAGGAACAGGAACGAGCCCGTGGGCCGGTTCGGGTCCGCGATGCCGGCCCGCGAGCGGCGCACCGCGTCCGCGACGGCGACGACGGCGTCCCGCTGCCCGATCAGCCGCTCGCCGAGGTGCTCCTCCATGGTGAGCAGCTTCTCGGACTCGGCGGTGAGCATGCGCCCGGCGGGGATGCCGGTCCAGGCGGAGACCACCTCGGCGATGTCGTCCGCCGTGACCTCCTCGGAGACCATCGGCTCGGTGGCCGAGCGGTCGGCCTCGCGGGCGGCGCGGTCCGCCTCCTCGAGCTGCTTCTCCAGCGCGGGGATCTCGCCGTACAGCAGGCGGGAGGCCTCGGCGAGGTCGCCGTCGCGTTGGGCCTTCTCGGCGAGCGAACGCAGCTCGTCCACCTTGGCGCGCAGGTCGCCGGCCTGGTTGAGGGTGGCCTTCTCCGCGTCCCAGCGGGCGGTGAGGGCGGTGAGCTCCTCCTCGCGGTCCGCCTTCTCCGCGCGCAGGGCGTCGAGCCGCTCGATGGACGCGGGGTCCGTCTCGCCTTCGAGGGCGAGCTCCTCCATGGTCAGGCGGTCCACCTGGCGGCGCAGGACGTCGATCTCCTCCGGGGCGGAGTCGATCTCCATGCGCAGGCGTGAGGCGGCCTCGTCCACGAGGTCGATGGCCTTGTCCGGCAGCTGGCGGCCGGTGATGTACCGGTGGGACAGCGTGGCCGCGGCCACGAGCGCGGAGTCGGCGATGGCCACCTTGTGGTGGGCCTCGTAGCGCTCCTTGAGCCCGCGCAGGATGGCGATCGTGTCGTCCACGCTGGGCTCGCCCACGAAGACCTGCTGGAAGCGGCGCTCCAGGGCGGGGTCCTTCTCGATGTTCTCGCGGTACTCGTCCAAGGTGGTCGCGCCGATCAGGCGCAGCTCGCCGCGGGCCAGCATGGGCTTGAGCATGTTGCCGGCGTCCATGGCGCCCTCGGACGCGCCCGCGCCCACGACGGTGTGGATCTCGTCGATGAACGTGACGACCTGCCCCTCGGCGGCCTTGATCTCCTCGAGGACGGCCTTCAGGCGCTCCTCGAACTCGCCGCGGTACTTGGCGCCGGCGACCATGGCGCCCAGGTCCAGGCTGATCAGCGTCTTGCCGCGCAGGGACTCGGGGACGTCCCCGGCCACCATCCGCTGGGCCAGGCCCTCGACGACGGCGGTCTTGCCGACGCCGGGCTCGCCGATGAGCACGGGGTTGTTCTTGGTGCGGCGCGAGAGCACCTGCACCACACGGCGGATCTCGGCGTCGCGGCCGATCACCGGGTCGAGCTTGCCGGAGCGGGCGATCTCGGTGAGGTCCGTGCCGTACTTCTCCAGGGACTGGAAGGTGGTCTCCGGGTCCTGGGTGGTGACGCGGGAGTCGCCGCGCACCAGGGTCAGGGCGGCGGCGAGCGCCTCGAGGCTCGCCCCGTTCGAGCGCAGTGCCTCACCGGCCTCGCCGGAGTCCGCTGCCACGCCGAGCAGCAGGTGCTCGGTGGAGACGAACTCGTCCGAGCGCTGCTCGGCCTGGGTGCGCGCGTTCTGCACGACCTGCAGGGCGGCGCGCGAGAACTGGGGCTGGGCCACCGTGCTGCCCTGGGTGGAGGGCAGGCGTCGGATGGCCGAGGAGGCCGCCGTGGAGACGGCGTCGGGGTCGGCCCCGGCGGCCTTCAGGACGGCCACGGCGACGGACTCCCGCTGGTCCATCAGGGCCTTCAGCAGGTGGGCCGGCTCGACCTGGGGGTTGCCGGCGGTGGAGGCGTTCATGGCCGCAGCCGAGAGCGCCTCCTGGCTCTTGGTGGTGAACTTGGCATCCATGGACTATTGGCTCCTTCTCTCCCGTGTCCCGGGGTGTCGGACAACCGTCGACCGCGGGCCGTTCCCGCCGCAGACGAAGTTGAGTCTATATAGCTCAACCCTCCACGCACCAGGGCTATTCCCCCTCGCGCCGGTACGTTGGTGCCATGGCCGGCTCCACAGCGGCGCCCCGGCGCCTCCGCACGTACACCCGACCGCGGGTGTCCCTGCTGTACGTCCTGCGCCGCACCCTGCACCGGCTCTTCGAGCTGCAGGTCTGGGATGTGGCCGCCGCCATGACCTTCTTCGGGGCGCTGTCCCTGCTGCCCACCGTCATCGCCCTGCTCTCCGTGGTCTCGCTGCTGGGCGTCGAGGAGGAGACCGTGGACGCCGCGGCCCACCTGGCCGCCGAGATCTGGCCGTCGCTGACGCCCGACGTCGTCCGCGAATGGATCCTGACCCTCGGCTCGGCCGGGCCCGGCACCGGCGCCGTCGTCCTCGGGGCCGTCGGCACCGTGGTGTCCGCCTCGGGCGCCGTCGGCGCGTTCCACCGGGCCATGCACCGCATCCACGACACCCGCGAGGGCCGGCCCTTCCTCCACTTCCGCCTCGTGGTCTTCGTCGAGACGCTCGCCCTTATGCTCGGCGCCGTGCTGATCACGATCCTGGTGGTCGTCGGCGGGGACCTCTCCCAGCGCCTCGGCCAGGCCGTCGGCCTGCCGGAGGAGACGGTCCAGACGTGGAACGTGGTGAAGTGGCCGGTCATCCTCGTGGTGATCGCCCTCATCGTGACCCTCGCCTACCGCCTGGGGCCCAACGTCCGGCAGCCCCGCTACCGCCCGCTCTCGCTCGGCGCCGTGGCCGTGGTGGTCCTGCTCTTCGGCGCCACCGTGGCCCTGGGCTGGATCACGGACCGGTTCGGCCAGTTCGCCGTGGTCGGGCGGATCAACTCCGCGATCGGCGTGCTCGCCCTCGCGTGGGTGGCGTGCATCGTGCTGTTGGCCGGGGCTGCCTTCGACGCGGAGGTGCTGCGTGCCCGCCAGCTGGCCGTCGGCATCGACGCCTCCGTCGAGATCCAGCTGGCGACGCGGCACACCGCGGTGCTCGAGGACTTCGAACGGTACGAGGCCCGCATCCGCCGCCTGGCCCGGCTCGTGGCCGAGGCCGTGCGCGCCGGCGAGAGCCTCACGATCGAGGCCACACCCCTGCTCTCCGAGGAGGGGCGCCTCCTCGCGGTCGAGTCGGGAGGGCGAGGCCCGGAGGACGTCAGCTCGGGCAGCCCGTTCCACGCGGACCCGGTGTCCGACGACGGCGCCCGCCTCGAGCCGACGCCGCGGCCCGACGACTGAGAGGTCAGCGCTCCCGCTTCTCGAACGCCTCGACCTGGGCACGCAGCGTCTCGGCCGCGATCTCCTCGTCGAGGCCCACCATGCCGAGGTACACGAGCTCGTCCCCGTCCGTGACGCCGCCGACGGTCATGGTGAACAAGGCCGTGTCCATGCCCGAGTTCCCCAGGGAGATGTGGACCGCGTCCGGCACGCCGGGCACCGTCGTGAAGGCCGCCTCGACGCCGTCCGGGTCGCCGAACGTGCCGCACGTGTCGGCCAGCTCGCCGAAGGGCTCCAGCAGATCGGTGCCGTCCTCGGTGACCGCGACCATGCCGAACGCCCCGGCCTGGGAACCGGCCAGGCCGGTGACCGCGGCCGGGTCCACCTCGTACTGGGCCAGCGCACCGCCGAGCCCGGGCGCCTGCTGCGTGTTGATCTGCTCGATGAGGTCCGCGCAGGCGCCCGTGGGGGTGACGCCCGTCAGGCTCAGGCTGGTGCTGATCGGCTCGCCACCGCCGCCGGCCTGGGTCTCGATGTCCGTGAACACGCCGTCGGGCGCGGTCTGGGGCGTGAGCAGGACGTCCTCGAGCGCCTCCACGCGCTCCTCCTGCTCGTCCGTGAGGTCCGAGCCGGCCCCCGTCGGGCCGGACTCGGACGCGTCGGCCGACGCGGAGGACGAGGCCTCGCCGCCGCCCCCGGCACAGCCGACGAGCGCGAGGGCGCCCACCGCGAGCAGGGACAGGGTGGCGACGGGGCGGGCGGGGGCGGCGGTGCGGAGGATGAGAGACCTCTCAGACCGGGTGACGACGATGTGACCAGCCTGGCAATCCCCACAGCGCGAGGCCAGCCTTCGTCTGCTGGGGCGGGCCGCGGCAGGGCCACCGGTCGATCGGCTCGCTCCGCGGCGACGAGTCGTCTCCCGGCGCCCGCGACGGGCCCGACGCACTACGATGACCACCAATCACGGCGGAACACGTCACTCTGCCGGCTCCCTCCGACCCGCACGCCCGTCCTCCCGACGGCGGCACAGAAGGCACTCCATGACCCGCATCCACTCCCGCCTCCTCGGCGCCGTGGGGCTCACCGCGTCGGCGGCGCTGCTCACCGGCTGCGCCGTCCTCGGCGGCGACGCCGGATCCGCCGGCATCGTGTCCGATGACGACCTGAGCACCTCGTACGGCCTCGTCCAGCCCGGCGTCCTGACGGTCTGCTCCGACATCCCCTACCCGCCCTTCGAGTTCGAGGAGAAGGGTGAGCTGACCGGCTACGACATCCAGCTGGTCGAGGCGGTGGCGGAGAAGCTGGGTCTCGGGGTGAACGTGATCGACTCCTCCTTCGAGGCGATCGAGTCGGGTGCCTCGCTCACCGGCTGCGACGTGAACGCCTCGTCGATCTCCATCACCGAGGCCCGCCAGCGCGTCATGGCCTTCACCCTCCCCTACCTCGACGACGACCTCGTCCTGGTCGCGAAGAAGGGCTCCGGCATCACCGACGTCGAGTCCGCGAAGGGCCGCCGGATCGGCGTGCAGGCCGCGACCACCGGCGACGAGTACGCCCAGCAGAACGGCCTGAGCCCCGTGCAGTTCGAGGACGGCGGCATGCAGATCCAGGCCCTCCAGGCCGGCACCGTGGACGCCGCCCTGGGCAACCAGTCCGTGCTGCTCTACTCGCTCAAGGACGACGATCGCTTCGAGGTGGTCGAGTCGCTGCCCACGGGCGAGCAGCTCGGCATGGCGGTCGGCCCGCAGAAGGCGCAGCTCGGCTCCGCCGTGAACCGCGCGCTGCAGGAGCTGCGCAACGACGGCACCGTGGCCGAGCTCCAGGAGCGCTGGTTCGGTCAGGCACAGGAGGACTACCGATGAGCACGCAGACCCCCGTCTCGCCCGCCCCGGCCCTGAAGCCCGGCCGCGCGCGCCGCCGTCGTCGGCTGTCCCTGATCATCCAGGCAGCCGTCTTCGTCCTCGCCCTCGTCGTCCTGGCCGTCCTCATCGACTGGGGCACGCTCGCCGAGAACGTCCTGAACTTCCCCGCCGTGGCCCCGATGTTCCCCAACGTGATCCTCGTGGGCCTGGGCAACACGCTGTTCTACACGGTCACCTCGTTCGTCGTCGGCCTCCTGGGCGGCATCGTGCTCGCGCTCATGCGCCTGAGCTCGTTCGGCCCGTACCGGTGGCTGGCCACCGCCTACGTCGAGTTCTTCCGCGGCGTCCCCGCGCTGCTGGTGTTCCTCGCCTTCGGCTACGGGGTGCCCTTCGCGTTCGGGGTGTCCTGGCCGATCCCCGTCGTCGTGATGGTGGCCCTGGGCATGGTCTCGGCCGCCTACATCGCCGAGACCCTGCGTGCCGGCCTGCAGGCCGTGCCCCGCGGCCAGATGGAGGCGGCCCGGTCCCTCGGCATGCCGACGTGGCGGGCCATGGTCACCATCGTGATCCCCCAGGCGTTCCGCATCGTGCTGCCGCCGCTCACCAATGAGGTCATCCTCCTGACCAAGGATTCCTCGCTGGTCTACGTGCTCGGCCTGGCCGCGCACGAGTACGAGCTCACCAAGTTCGGCCGCGACGGCATCTCCGCCCTCGACGCCGGCATGACGCCGATCCTCGTGGCCGGCCTGTTCTACCTCGTGATCACCGTGCCGCTGTCCCTGCTGGCCCGCCGGTTCGAGGCCCGTTCGACCAAGAAGGGGCACTGAGATGGCCCAGCAGAACCCCATCACCGGATCCTTCGGCGCGGTGGCCGCCGCGGACGCCGCCGGCGTGCACGTGGCCGGCCTCCACAAGTCCTTCGGCGCCAACCACGTGCTGCGCGGCATCGACCTCGACGTCGCCCCCGGCGAGGTCGTGTGCCTGATCGGCCCGTCCGGCTCGGGCAAGTCCACCCTCCTGCGCTGCGTGAACCTGCTGGAGAAGCCCGACTCGGGCGTCGTCACGGTCGGTGAGTTCGCGGTCACGGACGAGGACGTGGACCTGGACGTGCTGCGCCGCCACGTGGGCATGGTGTTCCAGCAGTTCAACCTGTTCCCGCACCTGTCCGTGCTGGAGAACTGCACCGTGGCCCAGCTCAAGGTGCTCAAGCGGGGCAAGGCCGAGGCGGTGGACATCGCCCGCCGGCAGCTGGCCCGCGTGGGCCTGGCCGAGCTCGAGGACCGCTACCCGGACCAGCTCTCCGGCGGCCAGCAGCAGCGCGTGGCGATCGCCCGTGCGCTGGCCATGGACCCGCAGCTGATGCTCTTCGACGAGCCCACCTCGGCCCTCGACCCCGAGACCGTCGGCGACGTCCTGGCGATCATGCGTCAGCTGGCCCGCGACGGCATGACCATGCTCGTGGTCACCCACGAGATGGGCTTCGCCCGTGAGGTGGCCGACCGGGTCGTGTTCATGGACGGCGGCGTCGTGGTGGAGGCCGGCCCGGCCGCCGCGGTGATCTCCGACCCCCAGCAGCCGCGCACCCAGGACTTCCTGCGCCGCGTGCTGCACCCCACCGAGATCGACCTCTGAGCCTGCCCGCCCGGTGGGCGGGCACATGCGTGAGGGGCCCCGCCCGGACCATGGTCCGGGCGGGGCCCCTCACGCGTGCGGCGGAGGCGTCAGGCCTTCTTGCGCAGCTTCTTCAGCTCGTCACGGGCCTCGCGCAGCGCGGCGACCTGCTCCTCACGGGCGGCGTGGATCGCGGCGACCTTCTCGTCCTGGGCGTCGCGGATGGCCTGCACCTTGGCGTCGCGGGCGCCCTCGATGCGGGCGGCGCGCTTCTTGGCGGCCTTGCGGCGTTTGCCGGGGCGGTTGGCCACGGAGTCGGCGGTGATGGCCAGGCCGGAGCCGACCAGGAAGATGTCCTTGGCGACGCCGGTGCCCTCCTGGGACGGACGCACACCGTCGGCCTCGGTCATCTCCGGGGTGTTCAGGTACATGGAGAACAGGCCGCCGGAGAACGCGGTCAGGGCGGAGCCGGCGAGCCAGCCCGGGACGAACGGGGCCAGCAGGGCCGAGCCCACGCCGATCTCCGTGGTCACGAGGAACTTCTTGAACTGCTCCGGCGACAGGTTGGCCAGCGCGGGCAGGCCGCGGGCGCCCATGTCGCGCAGGCCCTGGGCCTGCTCCGCGGAGATGCCGCGCTTGTTCAGGCCGGAGTTCAGGATGAACGCGCCGGAGGCCAGGCGCAGCGGAATCTGGACGATGCTCATGGAGTCTTCCTTCCAGTAGGGCCCGCGGCACGCACGTGGAGTGGGGTGTGGCGCGAACGGTCGGTGAGCGGTCAGCGCCTCTGACACTACCAACGGCAGCCCGCTCCCGCCCGCCCGGAGGCGCGACTGTGCGCGCAGAGCGGACGACGTCGGCGCCTCCACCACGTCGCGGAGGCGGTCGATGATGGACAATGGGGCGCATGCTCCCCCTCGTCACACCCCTGAGCGTGGCCGCCGCCGCGCCCACCGACTACGGCTGGCTCGGCAACATCGTCGTGGACGTCATGGAGGCGGTCGGCCCGATCGGCGTCGGCCTGGCCGTCTTCGCGGAGAACATCTTCCCGCCCATCCCGTCCGAGGTGATCCTGCCCCTGGCCGGCTTCACCGCGGCCGGCGGCGCCTTCAGCCCGCATGCCGCGCTGGTCTGGGCGACGGTCGGCTCGATCGTCGGCGCACTGGCCCTCTACGGCATCGGCGCGTGGCTCGGCCGCCGCCGCATGTACCGCATCGTGGACCGCATGCCGCTGGTGGACATGGAGGACGTGGCCAAGACCGAGCGCTGGTTCATCCGCTACGGCTACTGGACCGTGTTCCTGGGCCGCATGGTCCCCGTGTTCCGCTCCCTGATCTCCATCCCCGCGGGCATCGAGCGGATGAACCTCGCGAAGTTCACCCTGTTCACGGCGCTGGGCTCCTTGATCTGGAACGCGATCTTCGTCTACGGCGGCTACGCGCTCGGGGAGCGGTTCCACGTCATCTCCGAGTACGCGGACGTCTTCTCCAACATCGTCCTGGTCCTGATCCTGGCCTTCCTCGCGATCTGGGTGGTCCTGCGCCTGCGCCGCGACGCCCGCCGCCGGAACGACCCGGACTGGCGCCCGCCGACAGCGGACGAGATGGCCGCCCGCGTCGAGGCCATCCTGGAGTCCTCCGACCACCGGAAGTGAATCGCATGCGTCCCGTCCTGCCCTCCCCCCGCCGTGGCCGCGCGGCCCTCGGCCTGGCCGCCGTCGCCCTGGTGGCGCTGAGCGCCTGTGCTCGCACCGAGCCGCAGCCCGAGCCTGCGCCCGCCACGACGGCGGCCTCCGCCCTGCCGTCCATGGACATGGCCCCGTTCACGGTCGAGGTCCCCTCGCACGACCTCGAGAGGGTGCCGGATGCGAGCGTTGCCGTGCTCGAGGGCGAGGACCCGGACCACCACGGGGCGTGGCTGCAGGTGCCCGGGGCGCCGGCCTGGACGGAGGCCATGGCCGGGGCCGTGCGCGCCCAGATCGACCAGTACCGCCGGGACACCGACCCCAGCGCGGACCCGCGCCTGGAGATCCAGCCGCAGCTCGCCGTCGTGGCGGAGGACATCGCCGCGGCCCGCCTGCTCGCCACGGAACGGCGCGGCACGGACTCCGTGTCCACCTCGCACGTGATCTGGTACTCGGCCCGCGAGGACCGCGTGCTCGAGACCGCCGATCTCTTCACCTCCGACGGCTGGGACGCGTTCCGCGCCGAGGTGCGCCAGCGCATGGCCAACGACCCGGACGTGATCCGCTCGCGCCTGGACTCGGCGGTCGACGCGCCGGAGCAGGTGGAGAACCGTCGCGTCTGGGACGCGGTGGTCTTCCTGCCGGACGGCAGCCTGATGCTCGAGGCGGACCAGGCGTCCATGGCGCCGGCCGCAGCGGGTGTGCTGACGGTGCGGATCCCCCGGGACACGGCAGCCCCCTGGCTGTCCGACCTGGGCCACGTCGCCGCGGACGCCGCCTCCGCCCCCGCCGACCTGCGTCTGCCGGACCGCTCCACCCCGACCCTCGAGGAGCAGCAGCCGGAGCCCGCCCCCGAGCCGGAGCCCGAGACGTCCTCGCGGACGCAGGAGGCCACCGACGCACCCGTGCCGCCCCCGTCCGCACCCGCCGACACGGCGGCCCCGACGCCCAGCGCGACCACCCCGGTGCCGAGCAGCACGGTGCCGAGCAGCACGGCCCCGTCCTCCTCGGTCCCCACGTCCACCGGCTCGGCCACGCCGTCCTCCCCGACGTCGCCCGCCAGCTCGTCCTCGCCGTCGGGCACGGGATCCGGCAGTCCGACGCCGAGCACCCCCGACCCGTCGCCGACCTCCGCGACGCCGACCCCCACGTCCCCGAGCCCGTCCGGTCCGTCCACGAGCGCGCCGGCCACGGACCCCGCGCCGGACCCGACCGAGTCCGCGCCCGAGCCGACCGCCACGACGGCCTCGGCGCCCGCGCCGCCCACGTCGGGAGACCGCTCCAGCGGCACCCCCTGACCCCGGCGCCGGGCGCCGGCGGCGACCGCGGTCGGCGCCGTCGACGCACGGCCGTGGCAGGATCGGGGCGATGACTGAGCACCTCCCCCGCCCCCGCCCGGACGCACCCGACCCCGACGCCGTCCCGCCGCCCGCCGAGCGCGTCCACGCGCACGACCACAATCGGGACAAGGACCCCGCCCTCGTCCGACGGGAGCCGGTCTCCTTCGTCCGGCGCGGTGCGCGCCTGAACGCGGGGCGGCAGGCGGTGTGGGACCGCCAGGCGGAGCGGGTCCTCGTGGATGTGCCCCGCGGCCGCGGAGCCACCTCGGTGGACGCCCAGGCCCGACTGGACTGGGCGGGGGTGTTCGGACGCGAGGCCCCCCTGCTCGTGGACATCGGCTCCGGGCTGGGCGAGTCCACGGCGCAGGCCGCCGCCGACCGACCGGACTGGAACGTGCTCGCCGTCGAGGTCTACGTGCCCGGCCTGGCCGCGCTCATGACGCGCATGGAGCAGCAGGGCCTGGAGAACGTCCGCGCCGTGGAGGCCAACGCCCCCGAGCTGCTGGACGCCCTGCTCACGCCCGGCTCCGTCGCCGAGGTGTGGGTGTTCTTCCCGGACCCGTGGCACAAGAAGCGGCACCACAAGCGCCGCCTGGTCTCCCCCGCCTTCGCGGACCGCGTGGCGCGGGTGCTCGCCCCCGGCGGGGTGCTGCGGCTGGCGACGGACTGGTCGGGCTACGCCGTGCAGATGCGCGAGGTGCTCGAGGCGCACCCGGAGTTCGAGAACCTCTTCCCCGGGCGCGCCGCCGGCGAGGACTCCCCGCTCACGCGGGTGCGCCGCGAGGGCAGGGAGACCGAGGTGGGCGCCCAGCCGCTGCCCGCGGGCTGGGAGCGCGCGGCCGAGGAGGAGCGCCCGCTGCGGGCCGGCCTGGGTGAGGCGCGGGCCGGCGCGGCGGCCGCGGACCCCGTGGACCACGAAGGCGGCTGGGCGCCCCGGTTCGAGGGGCGGCCGATCACGAGCTTCGAGGCGAAGTCCCAGCGGGCCGGACGCCTTGTGTTCGACCTGGCGTACCGCCGCCGCTGAGCACGGGGCCCGACGGGGCCGCTCAGGCCGGGGCGACCGGCCCGGCCGGGTCGGCGCCGTCCGGGACGGGCGGCAGCGGCAGGCCGGCGGTCACCCGCGCGGTCGCCGCGAGCGTCACGGACCCGGCGTCCCGGTAGCCCCTCGGGGCGTCCCCGGGGGCCGTCGGCGACCAGCGGGCCGTGTGGTGGCCGCGGACGCCGGCCCCCGCCAGGCCGGGCCGCGGGGCCACCGGCAGCACGGCGGCGTCCGTCCAGTCCCGACGACGGCCCACCGCACGGCCGACCCGGGCGAGGAGGTCGCCCGGGGCCAGGGCGCGGAACACCCGTCCGGACCGCAGGCCGAGGTGCGCGGCCCGGGCTGCCAGGGCGGCGGGCAGGCCGACCGCGCCCGAGACCACGAGGGCCTCGACGGGACGCTCGGCCGGCCACGGGGCCTCGGCGTCGTCGGGCTGCAGGCCCCGGTCCGCGAGCAGGCGCAGGGCGTGCGCGGCCACCAGCGAGCCGTACGAGTGGGCCTCCATGGCCCCGTGCACGGCGGTCCCGCGGGCGCGCAGGGCCGGGGCGGCGGCGTCGTCCTCCCCCGGCCCGTGGCGCATGAACTCCCACCAGGCCCGCACATCCGCGGCGAGCATCGCGCCGCCGCGCCGGCCGGGGCCGTCGAGCACCACCCGCCAGGGTGTGGGCGCGGGGTAGCCGAGCCACGCGATGACGACCGGGCGGGGTGCGCCGGCGGCGCGCTGGGCGGCGGCGAGGTGGGCGGCCTCCCGGGCCGTCCCCCACATGGCCGTCTGGGGGCGGATGCCCATGCCGGAGACGAGCCAGGTCAGGTGGGTGGCGGTCGCGGGGTCTCCCGCGGCGACCACCGCGCGCGGACCGTCCGGGCCGTCGAGGACGTAGTCCAGCAGATGCCGGGCGGGCAGGTGCGGGTCCATGCCCTCCGGCTTGAGGGCGTGGACGATCCCGTCCAGGGCGCTGCGGGCCCGCCGGCCCAGGCCGTCGCGCCGGGCCATGTCGGCGCGCAGCCGCTCCCGGACGCGGGACCGTGCGGCCACCCCGAACGACGCCCGGCTCAGTCCTGCTCGGGCTGCCACGTGAGGACCCGTCGGGGGCGGGCACCGCCGGAGGGCAGCGTCCGCAGGACACCCGGGGAGGCCTGGCCCGCGGCGTCGGCCTCGGTCCGTGCCGCGGCCTGGCGGCGGGCGGCCATCCGGTCGGCGTACCGGGCCGAGACGTCGCCGCCGGAGCCCACGGTGAAGACGCGGGCCAGGCGGGAGGCGTGGTGGAGGCGGTCCACCTGGGCCGCCAGCTCGACCACGGTGTCCTGCAGCTGCTCGACCTCGCGCTGCAGCGCGATCACGCGGCGGATGCCCTCCAGCGAGATGCCCTCGCGGCTCAGGGCCTGCACGGTCTGCAGCCGCTCGACATCGGCCAGGGAGTAGCGGCGTTGCCGTCCGCCCTGGCGGGCGGGGACCACGAGGCCGAGCCGGTCGTACTGGCGCAGGGTCTGCGGGTGCATGTCCGCCATCTCGGCGGCCACGGAGATCACGAAGACGGGGGCGTTCCGGTCAAGACCCGGCTCGCGGCCCCGGTCCGCGCGGGCGGCGCCGTCGCGGGCGCTCACCAGGCGGCCTTCCGGGCCAGCTCCCGCCGCGGATCGTCGCCGGCCAGGGCGGACTGCAGGGCCTCGATGGCGGCGCGGGCGTCGTCGTCGAGCTCGGTGGGCACGGTGACGTGCAGCTCCACGAGCAGGTCACCCGTCGTCGTCCCGCGCTCGACACCGCGGCCCTTCAGGCGCAGCACGCGGCCGGACTGGGAGCCCGCCGGCACCTTCACCTTCACGGGGCGCTCCAGCGTGGGCACCTCGATCGTGGCGCCGAGGGCGGCCTCGGGGAAGGTGACGGGCACGGTGATGCGCAGGTCGTCCCCGTCCCGGTGGAAGAACTCGTGCTCGCGCACGTGCACGGTGACCAGCAGGTCGCCGCGGCCGGCCGCACCGGGCGAGCCCTTGCCGCGGGCCCGGACCTTCTGGCCGTCGCGGATGCCCTTCGGGATCTTCACCTCGATCGTCTCGCCGTCCGGGGCGCGCAGGGACACCGTGGTGCCCTGGATCGAACCGCGGAAGGAGATCGTGGTGGTGGCGGTGCGGTCCGCGCCCTTCGTGGGGCGCGGCCGCGGGTAGCCGGCGTCGCCGAAGCCGCCGGTCTGGCCGGCGGCGCCGCCGAACATCCCGCTGAACAGGTCCGACAGGTCGGGCCCGGACTGCGTGGTGCGGGGGCCGCCCCCGCCGCCGAACATGCCGCCGAAGACGTCCTCGAAGCCGCCGCCGCCGGCACCGCCCGGGGCGGAGAACCGGGCGCCGCCGCCCATCGCACGGATCGCGTCGTACTCCTGGCGCTCCTGGGGGTCACTCAGGACGGCGTACGCCTCCGAGATCTCCTTGAACTTCTTCTCGGCCGCCTCGTCCCCGGGGTTCTGGTCCGGGTGGTGGGTGCGGGCGAGCTTGCGGTAGGCCTTCTTCACGTCCGATTCGGAGGCGTCCTTGGACACCCCCAGGGTCGCGTAGAAGTCCTTGTCCATCCAATCCTGCGAGGCCATGGTGCCTCCTCTCGTGTGCATCGGTCAGGGGGGGTCGGCCGGCGGCGGGGTGGGCCGCAGGCCGACGGGGTCACTCGTCTCCGGCGGAGACCATCACCTGGGCGGCGCGCAGCACGCGGCCGTCCCGGAGATAGCCGTTGCGGAAGACCTGGACCACGTGGTCCGCGGGCACCTCTGCGTGCGGCTGGCGCATCACGGCCTCGTGCACGGCCGGGTCGAACTCGACGCCGGCCAGCGCCTCCTGGTCGTGGCGCTCGAGGCCGAGGCCGGCCAGGGCGGTGTCGAGCTTGGTCGCGATCGCGGCGAACGGACCGTCCGTCAGGTCGCCGGCGGCGCGGGCGGCGTCGATGTCGTCGAGCACCGGCAGCAGCGCGGTGACGGCCTTGACCACACCGGCGTCCCTGGCCAGGTCGCGGTCGCGGTCCACGCGACGCTTGTAGTTCACGAACTCGGCCTGCAGCCGGCGCAGGTCGGTCTCGAGCTCGGCCTCGCGGTCCGAGGCCGCGGGCTGCGGCGCCTCGGTCCCTGCCTGCGCGCCGGCCTCGTCGAGGATGCGCTCGGCCTGGGCGAGGGCGTCGCCGTCCTCGGCCTGCTCGGCCGCGCTCTCGGCGGAGACCCGGGGCTCACCGGTCTCGGGGTCGATGCGGCGACGGTCGTTGAACACGATGGGCTCCTCCTCGGAGCCGCGCTCGGCATCGGAGGAGCCGTGCGGACGCTGCTGGTCGGCGCTCATGGTGTGTCCTTTCGAAGCGGGTGGGCGCGGCGGGTCCGCCGCGCGGGGGGGTGGTGCGGGAAGGCCGGCGGGCCGGCCCGGCAGGGGCGCTGCCGGGCCGGCCCGCCGGCGTCGTGGGCCTCCGGGCGGGGCGGGCGTGGACGCCCGCCCCGGCACCGGGGTGTCAGGCCTTCTTCTCGTCGTCCTCGTCGACCACCTCGGCGTCGACGATGTCCTCGTCGTCGTCCTGCGGGGCGGCGGACTCGGCGCCGGCGTCGGCCGACTCCGCGCCCTGCTGGGCGTAGAGGGCCTCGCCGATCTTGACCTGGGAGGCCTGGAGCTTCTCGAACGCGGCGGCGACCTCGTCGTCGTTGTCCTGCTTCTCCAGGGCGACCTTCAGGGCGTCGACGTCGGCCTGCACCTCGGTCTTGACGTCCTCGGGCAGCTTGTCCGCGTTGTCCTGCAGGAGCTTGTCCACGGAGTACGCGGACTGCTCCGCCTGGTTGCGGCGGTCGGCGGCCTCACGGCGCTTCCTGTCCTCGTCCGCGTGGGCCTCGGCGTCCTTGACCATGCGGTCGATGTCCTCCTTGGACAGCGAGGAGCCGCCCGTGATGGTCATCGACTGCTCGGTGCCGGTGCCCTTGTCCTTCGCGGAGACGTGCACGATGCCGTTCGCGTCGATGTCGAAGGTGACCTCGATCTGGGGCATGCCGCGCGGGGCCGGGGCGATGCCGGTCAGCTCGAAGGTGCCCAGCGCCTTGTTGTCCCGGGTGAACTCGCGCTCGCCCTGGAAGACCTGGATGGACACGGAGGGCTGGTTGTCCTCGGCCGTGGTGAACGTCTCGGAGCGCTTGGTCGGGATGGCCGTGTTGCGCTCGATGAGCTTGGCCATCACACCGCCCTTGGTCTCGATGCCCAGCGACAGCGGGGTCACGTCGATCAGGAGCACGTCCTTGCGCTCGCCGGCGAGCACGCCGGCCTGCACCGCGGCGCCGATGGCGACGACCTCGTCCGGGTTCACGCTCTTGTTGGGCTCCTTGCCGCCGGTCAGCTCCTTCACCAGGTCGGAGACGGCGGGCATGCGGGTCGAGCCGCCGACGAGGACCACGTGGTCGATGTCGGAGACCTTGACGCCGGCCTCCTTGATGACGTCCTCGAACGGCTTGCGGGTGCGCTCGAGCAGGTCCTTGGTGAGGTCCTGGAACTTGGCGCGGGAGAGGTGCTCGTCCAGGTGCACCGGGCCCTCGGGGGTCACGGACAGGTACTGCAGCGAGATGTTGGTGGAGGTGGCCGAGGAGAGCTCCTTCTTGGCCTGCTCCGCTGCCTCCTTCAGACGCTGCAGGGCGATCTTGTCCTTGGACAGGTCCGCGCCCTTGGACTTGGCCTGCTGGAGCAGCCAGTCCACGATCCGCTGGTCCCAGTCGTCGCCGCCGAGGCGGTTGTCGCCGGCGGTGGCGCGCACCTGGATGGTGGCGAAGTCGTCCTCGTCCTTGGCGACCTCGAGCAGGGACACGTCGAAGGTGCCGCCGCCCAGGTCGAAGACCAGGATGAGCTCGTCCTCCTTGCCCTTCTCCAGGCCGTAGGCCAGGGCGGCCGCGGTGGGCTCGTTGATGATACGGGTGACGTTCAGGCCCGCGATCTCGCCGGCCTCCTTGGTGGCCTGGCGCTCGGCGTCGTTGAAGTAGGCGGGCACGGTGATCACCGCGTCGGTGACCTTCTCACCCAGGTACTCCTCGGCGTCGTGCTTGAGCTTCATCAGCGTGCGGGCCGAGATCTCCTGCGGGGTGTACTTCTTGCCGTCCACCTCGGTGGTCCAGTCGGTGCCCATGTGGCGCTTGACGGACGCGAAGGTGCGCTCGGGGTTGTTGACGGCCTGGCGCTTGGCGACCTCGCCGACCAGGACGTCCCCGCCCTTGGAGAACGCGACGACGGACGGGGTGGTGCGGGCGCCCTCGGCGTTCGCGATGACGACCGGGTCGCCACCCTCGAGGGCGGCGACGACGGAGTTGGTGGTGCCGAGGTCGATGCCGACTGCACGGGACATGATGGGGTCCTTCCTGTCTGACGGTGAAGCGGGGGCCGGACCCGCGGGCCGGGGCACCGGCGCCGCAGGGACTTGAGCCTTCATGACTCAGGTTGCCACCGGGGCGGTGGACTGTCAAGTGAACCTGAGTCGACTTCACTCACTTCTGCTTCTGCGAGGGTCAACGCGGGCCGTCCGCGATCCATTCCCGGGGCCCGGGTCCATCCCTGATCCGTCCCGGTGCAGGCGCCGGGCCCTGGAAGCGCGCGGGTCTCGCGCGGTTGAATGGCGGAACACGGGGCGTCGCCGACGGCGCGCCCGTCCCGACGGAGAAGGAGCACCACCATGGCCGAGAAGAACGCCGCCGAGTACACCGTCCCGGGCCTGTCCCTGAGCACGGGCCGCCGCACCGCCGAGATCCTCCAGGGTCGCCTGCACGCCCTCAACGACCTGCAGCTCACCCTGAAGCACGCCCACTGGAACGTCGTGGGTCCGGGCTTCATCGGCGTACACGAGATGCTCGACCCACAGATCGAGCTGGTCCGCGCGATGGTGGACGTCGTCGCCGAGCGCATCGCCACCCTCGGCGTCTCCCCCGCCGGCACCCCGGGCGCCCTCGTGGCCGCCCGCACGTGGGACGACTACACGCTGGGCCGCGCGACGACCCTGGAGCACCTGGCCGCGCTGGACCTCGTCTACGACGGCGTCGTGACGGATCACCGCGCCGCGATCGACGCCACCGAGGACCTCGACCCGGTCACCCAGGACATCCTCATCGACCAGGTGGCCCAGCTCGAGCTGTTCCAGTGGTTCATGCGCTCCTTCCTGACCACGGACGACGGCCGCCTGAGCAGCGCGGGTGCGGCCACGGAGGCCGCCGCCGCGGGCCGGGTGAAGGACGACCAGGCCGCGCCCGCCCCGCAGGGCGCTCGCACGAAGAAGTCGGCTGCCAAGAAGGCCACGGCCTCGAACGCGAAGAAGTCGAAGAAGAAGTGACCGCGCGCCCCTGAGGCGCCCGCGTGCACGGAGGGCCCGACCGCACCGCCGGTCGGGCCCTCTGTCGCCGTCCGGGCTCAGGCGGCCCGCGCCGGCCACCAGACGCGCGGGCCGATGTCCCGGACGAGCGCGGGGATCAGCAGCGTGCGCACCACCAGTGTGTCCAGCAGCACGCCGAACGCGACGATGAATGCCAACTGCACCATGAACATCAGCGGGATCACCGCGAGCGCGGCGAAGGTGGCCGCCAGCACGACGCCGGCCGAGGTGATGACCCCGCCCGTGACGGTGAGGGCGCGCAGCACGCCCGCCCGCGTGCCGTGCCGCGGGGTCTCCTCCCGCGCCCGGGTCATCAGGAAGATCGTGTAGTCGATCCCGAGCGCCACGAGGAAGACGAAGCCGTACAGCGGCACGGTGGGGTCGGCGTCCTCGAAGCCGAACACGTGCCGGAACACGAGGGCCGAGACGCCCAGGGCCGCACCGAAGCTGACCACGGTGGCCGCCACGAGCAGCACGGGTGCCAGGAGCGAGCGCAGCAGCACCGCGAGGATGACCAGCAGCATCGCGAGGATCAGCGGGATGACGACCCGCAGGTCGCGCTGCGTGGTGACGTTCGTGTCCAGCGCCTGGGCCGCCGGGCCGCCCACGAGGATCTCGCCCGAGGTCGAGAGGTCCTCGAGCCGGTCGCGCAGGCGGGCCACGGTCTGCTGCGCGGCGAGGGACTCGCCCGGGTCCGCCAGGGTGGCCGAGACCAGCACGCGGCCGTCCACCACGCGGGGCTGCGGCTCCGGCGCGGACGCGGCACCCGTCCCGCCCTGTGCCTCGAGCGCGCCCGGGGGCGGGCCCGCGGCGGTCTCGGGGGCGTCCGCGGTGACCTCGGCCTCGGCCACGCCGGGGTCCTCCGCGACGGCGGCGAGCACCGCCTCCGCGTCCCCGGCCGGGGCGAGGATCTGGGCGGGGGCGCCCGCGCCGGCGTCGAAGTGCTCGCTCAGCAGGGCCTGGGCCTGCCGGGCGTCGGAGTCGCCGAGCAGCACGTCCTCCTGGGCGACGCCGTCCGCGCGCAGCTGCAGCAGACCGCCGCAGAGGGCGAGGAGCACGACCGTCGTGGCGACCCAGACGAGACGGGGCCGACGCGCGACGACGGCGCCCACCCGCGTCCACACCCCGTGGTCCTCCTCGAGGCCGGCGACGGGTCGGCCCGCGCCGTCGCGCGGCGGGGTGAAGGCCCGGCCCCGGGCGGCGCGGCGCTCCGCGCGACGGCGCGCGCGCTCGGGGGACGGGATCGTGGGCCAGAAGGCGGCGCGCCCGGTCAGCCGCAGCAGCGCCGGCAGCAGGGTCAGGGCGGCGAGCCACGCGAACGCCACACCCGTGGCGGCCACGGGGCCGAGGGAACGCGTCGAGTTGAGGTCCGAGGCCATCAGGCTCAGCAGGGCGAGGGCCACGGTCGAGGCGGACGCGGTGATCGCGCCGAAGGACCCGCGCACGGCGGCCCGCAGCGCCTCCCCGACGTCCGCCCGGACCAGCAGCTCCTCGCGGTGCCGGGCCACGAGCAGGAGGCAGTAGTCCGTGGCCGCGCCGATCACGAGGATCGAGAGGATGCCCTGGGCCTGGCCGTTGAGCTGGATCCAGCCCGCCAGGGCCATCCCGTAGACGGCCACGATCGCGCCGCAGAGCGCGGCCACGGCCGTCAGCAGCACGAGGACCGGCAGCAGGACGGAGCGGTACACCGCCACGAGGATCACGAACACCACGACGAGCGCCACGAGCAGCAGCAGCCCGTCGATCCCCGCGAACGCGCCGCCCAGCTCCGCGACCAGGCCCGCCGGACCGCCCACGTGCCACTCGCTGTCCGCGGCCACGGTGCCGGCGAGTGCGGGGTCGGCGGCCGCCGGGTCCGCCACGACCTCCCGCAGGTCGGCCACCACGTCGGCCACGGGTCGCTCAGCCCCGGCCGAGGAGTCGACGAAGGCCAGGAACTGCACCGCCGCACCGTCTTCGGAGGGGATCGGACCGGCGACGTCGACCACGCCCGGCACCTCGCCCAACAGGCCCGCGAGGTCCGCGAGCGCGGGGAAGGCGGCCGCGGGGTCCGCGGTGCTCGCCGGGCCCACGACGACGGCGGGCACGGCCTCACCGTCCTGGAACGCCGCCGCCTCCTCCCCCGCGCGGGTGGACTCGGCCGACGCCAGCAGGAAGGTGGCCTGGTCGTTCGAGGAGACGTCGCCGATCGCGCCGAACACGGGGCCGCCCAGGCCGAGCACGGCGAGCCAGACCACGGCGAGCGCCGCGGCCAGGCCCAGCCGCAGCCCCCGAGAGGGACGCCCCGTGGCGGCGGGGGTGCGGAAGGCGGACAGGTCGGGCGCGGTGGGCATGCCCCCGAGCGTAGGGGATGGTTCGATGATCAAACAACCATGGGGCTGGCTAGACTCCCGGCCATGACCACGCAGCCCCCCTCCGCCCCCGCGGAGCACCTCGCCATGGTCCACGCGATGCGCGTCTTCAGCGAGAGCGCGGAGCACGCCGTCGACCAGGCCGGCCGCGGCGTCGGCCTGCACCGCACGGACCTCAGAGCCCTCGCGTACCTGATGGCCCGCGCGGCGGCCGGTGAACCCGTCACGGCCTCGGACCTCGGCGCCCACCTGCACCTCACCCGGGCCTCGGCCACCGCCCTCGTGGACCGCCTGGCCGCCGCGGGCCACGTCCGCCGCCGCCGGGACGAGGACGACCGGCGGCGCGTGCTGGTGGAGCACACGGACACGGCCCGCCGCGACGGACAGCGCGCGTTTCAGCCGATGTCCCAGCGGCTGAGCGCCGCCCTCGAGGGATTCTCCGCCGCGGAACTGCGGGCTGCGGTGCGGGTGCTCGAGGCGGCCACCGCCGCACTGACGGACCCCACCCCGGAGGACCCGTGACCCGACCGGCGCTCATCGGCCTGGACGGCCGCTCGGGGTCGGGCAAGACCGTCCTCGCCGCCGCGCTCGCGGCCCGGATCGCGCCGTTCGCGCGCGTCGAGGTGATCGAGATCGAGTCCATGTACCAGGGCTGGGACGGGCTGGCCGCCGCGGTGGGCGACGACGGCCCCTACCCGGCCGTCGTGCGCGCACTGCGGGAGGGCGGCACGGCGACCTGGACCACGTGGGACTGGCAGCGCGCCGCACCCGGCCCGCCGCGGGGGACCGCACCGGCCGACGTCGTGGTGTGCGAAGGCGTGGGCGCGCTCAGCACCGCCGCCCGACCGCTGCTCGACCTGGCGGTGTGGCTCGAGCTCGAGACCCCCGCGCGACGCACGCGGGCGCTGGCCCGGGACGGTGAGACCTTCGCCCCGCACTGGGACCGCTGGGCCGCACAGGAAGAGGACTACCTGGCCCGGCACGCCCCGCGTGCCGCGGCGGACCTGATCCTGCGCCTGCCCTCCGCCTGACGGCGGCGCCGCCAGGGGTCGGGGCGTCGGGGTCTGCGTGCGGGCCGGCCGGGCACCGGGACCGGGGCGGTGCGCTCCGCTTAGGTGTAGCATCGGAGGCGGCGCGCCGCGTCCGGCCGCGTCCCACCCCAGCGCACGGAGACCTCCCCTTCCCATGGCGACACTGCTCTACCGTCTCGGCCTCGGCGCCGCCCGCCGCCCCCTTCTCGTGATCCTCGCCTGGGTGCTCGCCCTGGCTCTCGCCGTCGGCGGGTTCCTCGTCTTCGGCGGCACGCTCTCCTCCACCGTCACCATCCCCGGCACGCCCACCGCCCAGGTCACGGACCGCCTCAAGGAGGAGTTCCCCGAGGCCTCCCGCGGCAGGGGCCAGGTCGTGTTCACCACCCAGGACGGCTCCCCCCTGACCGACGCCCAGCGCGAGCAGATCACCGCCCTGCTGGACGACGTCGCCGAGCAGCCGGCCGTGGAGGGCGTCGTGGACCCGTTCGAGGCCCAGGCCCAGCAGGACGACGCCCGCACCCGGCTCGACGAGGGCCGCGCCGAGCTGGCCGACGGCGAGCAGCGCCTCGCGGACGGACGCCAGGAGATCGAGGACGGCCGGGCCGAGCTCGAGCGGCGCACGGCCGAGGCCGACGCGGGCGAGCAGCGCCTCGCCGAGGCCGCCGCCCAGCTGGACGAGGGGCAGGCTCAGCTCGACGCCGCGCGCGCCGACCTCGAGGAGCGCGGCCTGGAGGCCCTGCCGGCCGACGCCCTGGCCCCGCTCCGGGAGGCCGAGCAGCAGGTGGCCGACGGCCAGGAGCAGCTCGACGCCGGCCGTGCCGAGCTCGAGGAGCAGGCGGAGCGTCTCGAGGCCGGCCAGGCCGAGATCGACGCGCGGCGTCAGGAGCTCGAGGCCGGGCAGGCCGAGCTCGACGCCCGGTGGACCGAGCTCGAGGCCGGGCAGGCCGAGCTCGACGCCCAGGCCGAGCAGCTGGCCGCGGGCCGCGCCGAGCTCGAGCAGGCCCGGGACGCCGCGCTGGCCGAGGCCGAGGCCGCCGGCATCCCGGCGGAGCAGGTCGCCGCGCAGTTCGCCGACCAGGAGGCGCAGCTCGCCGCCGGCGAGGCACAGCTGGCGGCCGGTCAGGACCAGGCCGACGCCGCCCGCGCCCAGCTGGAGGCCGCCCAGGCCGAGGCCGACGCGGGCGCCGAACAGCTCGCGGCGGCCCAGGCCGAGGCCGACGACGGCGCCGCCCGACTCGCCGCCGGCCGGCAGCAGCTGCAGGAGTCCGAGGCCGAGCTCCAGGCCGGCCGCGAGCAGGTGGCCGCGGGACGGCAGCAGGCCCTGGACGCGGCCGAGGCCGAGCTCGACGCGCAGCAGCAGAAGATCGACGAGGGCCGGGCCGAGTACGAGCGCGGCGTCGCCGAGCTCGAGGACGGCCGGGCCCAGCTGGCCGCCGGCGCGGAGCGCCTGGACCAGGCCGAGGCTGACCTCGCCGACGGCCGCGCCGAGCTGGACGACGGCCGCGTGGAGGCCGAGCGTGGCGAGCGCACCCTGGCCCTCACGGAGGACTTCCGCACCGTGTCCGAGGACGGCAGCACCGCCGTCGGGATCGTCACCTTCACGACGCCGACCCTGGACGTGACCGCCGAGGACAAGGAGGCGGTCACCGGCGCCCTCACCGGCGCGGACATCGACGGCGTCGCCGTGCATCCGTCCCAGGAGCTCAACGCCACCGTGCCCTCCCTGCTCGGCCCGGGCGAGGTCGTGGGCCTCGTGGTCGCCGCGATCGTGCTGGTGGTCATGCTCGGCACCCTCGTGGGTGCGGGTCTGCCGCTGGTCAACGCGCTGGTGGGCGTGGGCGTGGGCGCCGCCGGGGCGCTCGCGTTCTCCTCCGCCGTGGAGATGATCTCCGTGACCCCGGTGCTCGGGGTGATGCTGGGCCTGGCCGTGGGCATCGACTACGCGCTGTTCATCGTCAACCGGCACCGCCAGGAGCTGCGGCGCGGCACGGACCTGCACGAGTCGATCGCGCTGGCCACGGGCACCTCCGGCAACGCCGTGGTGTTCGCCGGCGTGACCGTGGTGATCGCCCTCGCGGCCCTGAACGTCACCGGCATCGGCTTCCTGGGCCTGATGGGCACGGTGGGCGCGGTCTGCGTGGCCGTCGCCGTGCTCGTGGCGGTCACCCTGACCCCGGCCCTGCTGGCCCTGGCCGGCCCGCGCGTGCTCTCCCGCCGGGAGCGTGCCCGGCTCACCGACACCTCCCCGGCCGTCGGCGAGGGCGCCCACGCCGTGCGCCGCGCCCACCGCCGCGCCACGCTGTCCACGCCGACCGCCCTCGCCACGGCGCTCGCCTCCGTGGCCCTGCTCGTCCTCGTGGCGGTGCCGTCCTGGTCCATGCGCCTGGGCCTGCCGGACGGCGGCTCCGAGCCCGAGGGCTCGGACTCCCAGCTCGCCTACGCGCTCACGGCCGAGAAGTTCGGCGAAGGCTACAACGGCCCGCTCGTGGTCACCGTGGACCTGCCCGCCGGCCTGGACGAGGGGCGCGCCACGGACGCCCAGCTCGACGTCGGCGAGCAGCTGGCCGCCCTCGACCACGCGCACGCCGTGGTGCCGGCGGGCTTCAACGAGGACCGCACGGTCGCGATGTACCAGGTGCTGCCCGAGGAGGGGCCGAACGCGGTCTCCACGGAGGATCTCGTGCGCGAGCTGCGGGCCCTGGACCCGGCCGGCGACGCCTCGAACCTGGGTGTGGCGGGGGCGACCAGCGGCTTCATCGACGTCTCGGACACCCTGGCGGATGCCCTGCCGCTCTACCTCGGCGTGGTGGTGGGCCTGTCCCTGCTGATCATGATCCTGGTGTTCCGTTCGATCATGGTGCCCCTGATCGCCACCGGCGGCTTCATGCTCTCGGTGTTCGCGGCGATGGGCGGGGTGGTGGCCATCTACCAGTGGGGCTGGCTGGACGCCCTGTTCGGCGTCCACAACCCAGGGCCGGTGCTCAGCTTCCTGCCGACCATCATGGTCGGCGTGCTGTTCGGCCTGGCCATGGACTACCAGCTGTTCATCGCCTCCGGCATGCGCGAGGCCTACGCGCACGGCCTGCCGGCCCGCCAGGCGGTGCTGTCCGGCCTGCGCTCGGGCCGCGCGGTGGTGATGGCCGCGGCGATCATCATGATCTCCGTGTTCGGCGGCTTCGTCTTCGCCGAGGACGCGATGATCCGCCCGATCGGCTTCGGTCTGGCCTTCGGCGTGCTGCTGGACGCGTTCGTCGTCCGGCTGCTGCTGATGCCGGCCCTGATGCACCTGCTCGGGGACGCGGCGTGGTGGCTGCCCCGGTGGCTGGACCGCATCATGCCGGACGTGGACGTGGAGGGCGCCCAGCTCGAGCGCGCCCACGCCCCGGCACACCCCTCCGGCCCCGCCCTGGACGGTGGCGCCCACCGGGCCTGACCGCCTCCCTGACGCCCGCCCCCGGCCCCGATCGGCCGGGGGCGGGCGTCTATCCTGGGCGGATGCGTCCCACCGCCTTCTCCCCCGCCGCCGGCTCGCCCGTCCTCGTCCTGCTCGAGACGGACGCGGACGGCGCCCCCGCCCCGCGGCTCGCGGACCCGGCCGTCCCGCACCTGAGCGTCACGGACCAGGGGGTCACGCGCGGCGACGGCATCTTCGAGACGGCGCTCGCCGTCGCCGACGGGCTCGGGACCCTGCGCATGCGCAAGCTCGGAGCCCACCTCGGCCGGCTGGCCGCGTCTGCCGCCGCCCTGCAGCTGGCCGCCCCCGAGGCGGCGGCGTGGGAGGCCGCCGTCGCGCTGGGCCTGCGGGCGTTCTCCGAGGCCAACGACGTCGCCCCCGGGGACCGCCTCGCCGTGCGCCTGACCGTCACCCGCGGCCCGGACGCGGCCGCGGGCGGCGTGCCCGCGCCCACCGCGTGGGCGCTGCTGAGCCCGGCCCCGGCGATCCAGGACGAGGAGCGGCGGCGGGGGCTGCGGGTGCTGCTGCTGGACCGCGGCATCGACTCGCAGGCCCCCGAGCGCTCCCCGTGGCTGCTCACCGGCGCGAAGACCCTCTCCTACGCCGTGAACATGGCTGCCCTGCGCTACGCCCGCGACCACGGCGCCGACGACGTCGTCTTCACCAGCGCGGACGGCTACCTGCTCGAGGGCCCCACCTCCACGGTGCTGATCGTGCGCACCGGGGAGGACGGCGTCCGCCGCCTCCTCACCCCGCTGCGCCAGAAGGGCATCCTCGCCGGCACGTCGCAGGCCGTGATCTTCGCGGCCGCCCACGCGGACGGCTGGGAGCTCGGCTACGGCCCGCTCGTCCCGGCGGACCTCCAGGGCGCGGAGGGCGTCTGGCTCGTCTCCTCGGTGCGCGGCGTCCTGCCGGTGCGCGCCGTCGACGGCGTCGAGATCCCCGTGGACCACGAGCTCACCGGCATGCTGCAGACCCATCTGGACGCCGACGGCGATCCCGGCCGGCACGTCAGCGGCGACCCGGTGCCCACCGCGGGCTAGGCTGGAGACCGGCCCGTCCGGCGTCGTCGGCCGCGGCCGCAACCGCACGTGATATCCCCGACCACGGAAGGCGCACCATGAACACGCTCGTCCAGAAGGCCCTGTCCGCCGGCATCACGCTGGTCGGCGGCATCGTCGGCTCCCGCGTGGTCGCGGGCGGCTGGCGGCTCGTCACCGGCCACAGCGCCCCGGACGACGCGGCCGACGAGACGCTGCCCCTCGTCGAGGCCCTGTCCTTCGCGTTCATCTCCGCGGGCGTCGCGGCGCTGCTGAAGGTCGCCGGCCAGCGCGGCGCCGGCGCCGCGATCCGCAAGGTGTCCGAGTCCACCGCGCACCGCGTGGACCACGAGGTCTGAGCCGCCCCGCCACCACGACGACGGCCGCCGTCCGGAGGGATCCGGACGGCGGCCGTCGTGCTGTGCGCGGTGGCGTCAGCGGCGCCCACGCGGCCGGGCGCCGGCGCGGCGGGGCCCGGGGTCCGCCGGGGGCTCGGCCCGACGGCCGACGGCGGCCAGCTCGTCCCGGTGCAGCAGCTCACGGCGGGCGTGCTTGGTGCGGTAGCCCGTGCGGCCCACCAGGTGGGAGGCCACCGGGGCCGTGACCATCTGGGTGATCCACGCCAGGAACAGCACGGGCAGCCACACCCACGACCGCCACACGATCCCCAGCCCGGCGAGCATGAGCAGCAGGCCGAGGACCTGCGGCTTGGCGGCGGCGTGCATGCGGGCCAGCAGGTCCGGGAGCACGAACAGGCCCACGCCGGCCACCAGGGAGAAGAAGGCGCCGCTGACGAGCAGGAACGCGGCCAGCCAGTCCAGGAGCGTGGCGGTGTCGGTCATCGGCCCTCCTCCCCGCCCGGCACGTCCGTGGTGCCGGGCACGCGCGCCTGGTCCTCGAGCGAGTGGTCCGGGCGCCGGTCCTCCGCGAAGCGCGCCACCGTCACCGAGCCGACGAAGCCGACGGTGGCGGCCAGCACCACGAGGACCACGTGGTGGGTGTGGCGGTGCACGGCCATCTCCAGGACGAGCATCCCGGCGAACACCACGAGCAGCACGTCCGTGGCGACCGCCCGGTCCAGCAGCGAGGGGCCGCGCACGATCCGGTAGAGCGCACCGACGGCGCCGACCACGAGCAGCGCCCCGCCGGCCCACGTGGCCAGGTCCATGGGGTCCATCAGGCCTCCTCCTTCGGGGGGCGGGCGGCGGGGGGCGCCGAACTCGGGAAGCGGCGGACCAGCTCGAGGTCCTCACGCGTGCCGACGGCGCGGATGATGCCCGCCTCCACGTCGAGGGCCTTGGCGCGGAAGCCCTCCACGTCCTCGTCCGTGGTCGCGTCGAGCACGTGCAGGTACAGGACGGAGCGGACCCGGTCCACGTCCAGCACGATCGAGCCCGGCACCAGGGCCAGGGAGTGGCTGACGAGCGTGATGATGAGGTCGTCGTGGCTGCGCAGCGGGACGCCCACGATCGAGCCGCGGGCGCGGCGGCCACGCAGCAGCACCGTCCCGGTCACGTTGACTGAGGCGCGCACGACGTCGACGAGGAACCGCACCGTGAACACGAGGGACCACCAGGGGTTCAGACGGCCGCTGAACGGGATGTCCGGCATCGGGAAGAGCCCGATGATCAGCAGCGCGAAGGCGAGGCCGGTCAGGGCCACGTGCGGAGCGAAGTCCTGCCACAGGGCGCACCACACGGCCACCATCACGAGGATCAGCGGCCACTGGGCCACGATGCCCCGGATCCGGTCGGGGCGCACCACGCCGCGGCGGGCGGAGTCACTTCCGGGCATCGTGCACCTCCGTCGGGTCGACGCTGAGGGTGGCCGCGGCCCGCTCGGCCGCGGCGTCGTCGAGCACCGCCGCGATGTAGGGCGAGCGGTCGAGCATGTCCGTGGCGGCCTCGTCGGCCAGGGCGAACAGCGGACCGGCGGCCACCGTGAACACCAGCGTCAGGCCCACGAGCGCCGTGGTGGGCAGCACGAGGCCCGGCTCGAGCGGGCGGGGGCGCTCGCCACGGGCGACGGCCCGCTCGTAGGCGGCCACGAGCTGGGCGGGCGGGTGCTCCACGTCCTCGACGCGGCGCCAGAACGCGCGGGTCCACACGCGCACCACCACGAGCAGGGTCAGCAGGGACACGAGCAGGGACACGCCCACCAGCGTGTAGGCCAGGGGCGTGGCCTGCTCGACACCGCCGCGCAGCAGGCCGACCTTGCCGAGGAACCCGGAGAACGGCGGGATGCCGCCGAGGTTGAGCGCGGGCACGAGGAACAGGACGCTCACGAACGGGGAGACCTTCGCCAGGGACCCGAGGCGGTCGATGTTCGCTGTGCCGGCGCGGTTCTCGATCAGGCCCGTGACGAGGAAGAGCGCGGTCTGCACGGTGATGTGATGGGCCACGTAGTACACGGTGGCCGTCAGCCCTGCCTCCGTGGCCAGGCCCAGGCCGAAGATCATGTAGCCGATGTGGGAGACGAGGATGAAGGACAGGATGCGCTTGATGTCCGTCTGGGCCAGCGCGCCGAGGATGCCCACCACCATGGTCAGCGCGGCCACCACGAGCAGGAGCGCGTTGACGTGCTCCCCCGGGAAGAGCAGCGTCTCGGTGCGGATCATCGCGTACACGCCCACCTTGGTGAGCAGGCCCGCGAACACCGCGGTCACCGGGGCGGGCGCGGTGGGGTACGAGTCCGGCAGCCAGAAGGACAGCGGGAACACGGCCGCCTTGATGCCGAAGCCCACCAGGAGCAGCACGTGCAGGACCATCTGCACGTCGGTGGGCAGCTCGCCCAGCTTCACGGCCAGGTCCGCCATGTTCACGGTGCCGGTGGCCGCGTAGATCATCGCGATCGCGATCAGGAACACCACCGAGGAGAGCACGGAGACCACCACGTAGGTGATGCCCGCGCGGATGCGCTGGGCGGTGCCCCCCATGGTCAGCAGCACGTAGGAGGACGTCAGGAGGATCTCGAAGCCCACGTAGAGGTTGAACAGGTCGCCGGCGAGGAACGCGTTGGACACGCCCGCCACGAGGATCAGGAACGTGGGGTGGAAGATCGAGACCGGCCCACCCTCGTCCCGGTTGATCAGCCCCTGCGCCGAGGCGTACAGCAGCACCGCCAGGGTGACCAGCGCGGACACCACGAGCATGAGGGCCGAGAGCCGGTCCACCACGAGGGTGATGCCCAGCGGGGCCGGCCAGCCGCCGAGGTGGACGGCCGCGATCCCGGTGTCCCAGACCGCGGCCAGCAGCAGCGCGTCCAGCACGAGGGTGAGCACGAGCGCGGAGACCGTGACGGTGATCTGCGCGCGGGGGCGACGCACGAGCATGAAGGTCACGGCCGCGCCCAGCACGGGCAGCATGACGGCCAACGGGGCCAGGTCGGTCAGGGGGAGGGTGCCGATGCTCACGGGCGCGGCCCCCCGTCGGCGCGGTGGGCACGGACGGCGGACGCCGGGCCGGGACGGGCGGGCGGCGTAGGCGAGGCGTGGCGCACGTGGGGTCGGGACTCCGTGGCGTGCTCGTAGTGGGCGTTGGGGTCCGCGGCGTCGTCCAGGAACTCGGAGGACTCCTCCACGAGCTCCGCGTCGTCCTCCGCGTCCCAGGCGGGCATCCGGGCGATCTTGACGTCCTCCGCGTCCACCTCGACCTCGTCCTCGCGGATGAGCAGCCACGAGCGGTAGATCATGGCGGTCAGGAAAGCGACCACGGCGAAGCCGATCACGATCGCGGTGAGGATCAGCGCCTGCGGCAGGGTGTCCGCGTACTCGTGCGGGTCCCGGCCGCGCACAAACAGCGGGGCCAGGCCGACGCCGCCGGAGGCGAGGAACAGCAGCATGATGGCGCCGTTGTTGATCAGCATGATCCCCAGCAGGATGCGGGTCAGGCTGCGCTCGAGCACCAGGTAGATCCCCCCGGCGAACATCACGCCCATCGCCAGGAGCAGGGCCAGGTCGACGGTCATCATCGGGCGGCCTCCGGGGCGTCGGGGGTGGACGGGGTGGGCATGCGCGGATGACGACGGCGGGCCGCGGCGCGCAGGCGGGCGCGGCGGGCCTCCTCGCCCCGGCGGTCCACCTCACCGCCGAGCGAGCGCAGCACGTCGATCACGAGCCCGACCACCACGAGGTACACGCCGATGTCGAACGCCGTGGCCGAGACCAGCTTGAGGGCGTCGCCGAACAGCGGCAGGTCGGTGAACTCCACCACATAGGACTGCAGGATCTGCCCGCCGAAGAAGAGCGGGGCGATCCCGGTGAGCGTGGCGATCGCCAGGCCCAGGCCGAGCATGGCGCCGGCCGGGATCACGGAGGCCTCCTGCAGCTCGTACCGGCCGCCGGCGAGGAAGCGCAGCGTGAGGGCCAGGCCTGCGAGCAGGCCGCCGGCGAAGCCGCCGCCGGGGGTGTTGTGCCCGGCCAGCAGCAGGTAGACGGAGAGCAGCATCATGATCGGGAACATGAAGCGGGTGACGACCTCGAGGATGATCGAGCGCCGCTCGGGGGCCATCGTGTGGCCGGCCACGAGCCACTGGCCCTTGCGATCGTCCACAGCGAAGCTGCGCACGACGGACAGCTCGCGGGCCCCGAGCGAGGAGTCGGCGCCGAAGTCGCCGACGGAGCCGGGGGCGACGTCGTCGATGCTGCGGGTGCGCCCGTCGCGGTGCTGCAGGAAGATCAGGGAGGCCACGCCGGTGGCGGCGGCGGCCAGCACGGTGATCTCGCCCCACGTGTCCCACGCGCGGATGTCCACGAGGGTGACGTTCACGGCGTTGGCGCCGTAGCCGTCCGTGTAGGCGAGCTCCGGCATGGGCAGCGAGATGCGCTCGGCGGTGCGGGCGGCCAGCGCGGTGGCGGCGATCCACATCATGGTCAGCGCGAACCCGACGGCCACGGCCAGGCGGCCCAGCCGCCGTGAGCCGGTGCGGCGGTCGTACCAGTCCGGCGGCAGCACGCGCAGGCCCAGGATGAGGGTGACCAGGATGATGGTCTCCACGAGCACCTGGGTGATGGCGAGGTCCGGGGCGCCGCGCAGGGCGAACAGGGCGGCGGCGCCGTAGCCGGTCACGGACACCAGCATGATCGCCTTGAAGCGGCGGCGGGCGCGGACGGCGAACACGGTGGCGACGGCGATCATGAGGACGATGACCAGCTGCGCCGGGCTCTCTGCCCAGATGATGTCCCCGTCGAGGAACGCGGTGGCCAGGAGGCGGTCCTCCCGCCCGGCGGGGAACAGGAGGAAGGCGACGGGCAGGCCGGCCGCCGTCGTGAGGATGATCGCCAGGTAGCGGCGCAGGGAGCCGGTCTGGGTGCGGCCCGTGACCCAGACGGCGACCTCGTCGAGGGCGCCGGTGATCTTCCGGTACGTGCGCAGGGCGTCGACCGGGAACTCGACGCGGCGCTGGAACGCCTCGACTCCCGGCCGGCCGAGGGCGAGCAGGGCACCGAGCAGCCACACCGCGGCGGAGACGGCGAGGGCGGGCGTCCAGCCGTGCCAGAGGGCCAGGTGGGCCGGAGAGGCGGCCGGGTCCAGGGCCGGGATCGTGGCCGTGTGGGCGGCCAGCAGGCGCTCGAGGGGCCCGGGCAGGACCGCGAGCACCAGACCGGTGAGCGCCAGCAGCCCGGCGGGGGCGAGCTCGAGGAAGGTCACGCGCGTGTGGAATCGGGTGGCGGGCACGGGGGCGCCCTCGGGGGTGCGCTTGGTGGCGAAGGCGCCCCAGAGGAAGCGCCACGTGTAGGCCACGGTGAGCACGGACCCCGCGGCCATCAGCACGAGTGGCGCCCACGCGAGCGGGCCGCCGTGGGCCGCGCCGTGGTCCGTCAGGCTCTGCAGGACCGCCTCCTTGGCCACGAACCCGAAGAACGGGGGCAGGCCGGCCATGGAGGCGGCGGCCAGGACGGCGACGGCGGCGAGGACGGGGTGGCGGCGGCCGATGCCGGAGAGCTCGCGCAGGTCGCGGGTGCCGGCCTCGTGGTCGATGATGCCGACCACCATGAACAGCGGGGCCTTGAACAGGGCGTGCGCCAGGAGCATCGCGAGGCCGGCCAGCGCTGCGTCGCGGACGCCCAGCCCGTTGGCCACCATGAGGAAGCCGAGCTGGGAGACCGTGCCGTAGGCGAGCACGAGCTTGACGTCGGTCTGCCGCAGGGCCCGCCAGCCGCCCAGCATGAGGGTCCACAGGCCCAGGCCGAGCACGAGCACCTGCCACGTGGCCAGCTCGTGGAAGGCGGGGGCCAGGCGGGCCACGAGGAACACGCCGGCCTTCACCATCGCGGCCGCGTGCAGGTAGGCCGAGACCGGGGTCGGGGCGGCCATCGCGCCCGGCAGCCAGAAGTGGAACGGCGCCTGGGCGGACTTGGTCAGCGCACCGATCAGCACGAGCCCGACGGCGACCTCGAGCAGGACGCGCCCGCCGTCGTCCGCGAGGAGGCGGGGGGCCGCGGCCAGCACGCCGGAGATCCGCCAGGAGCCGGCCGCGTGGGCCAGCATGATCAGGCCCGCCAGCATGGCCAGGCCGCCGAACGTGGTGACGATCAGGGCGGTGATGGCGGAGCGGCGGGCGAAGATGCGGTGGCCCGAGTAGCCGATCAGCAGGAAGGACAGGACCGAGGTGATCTCCCAGAAGGTGTAGAGCACCATGAGGTCGTCCGTGGTCACCAGGCCGAACATCGCGCCGGCGAAGGCCAGCAGCTGGCCGCCGAACACCGCGTTGCGCGGCTCGTGCTCGCGGAAGTAGCGGGCGCAGTACGCCAGCACCAGCGCGCCGACGCCCAGCACGATCAGGGACATGAACGCGGCCAGCACGTCCATGCGGAAGGCGAGCTCGATGTCCAGGTACGGCACCCACGGCACGCTGCGGTCCAGGTGGGCCGCGGAGGCCGGGATCGGCCGGCCCGCGTCGAGCGCCTCCTGCAGGGCGAACACGTGCGGCAGCTGGGTCAGGAGCCACACGAAGCCGGCGGCGGGGACCGCGGCGAGGAGGTAGAAGCCCTGACGTCCCGTCCACCGGAAGAGCACCGGGGCGGCGAGCGCGACGACGAAGAGCGCGGTCAGGGTGACGAGCATGCGGTCCCTTCGTCAGGCACGGGCGAGGGTCCTGTCCAGACTAGCGGAGGGATGCGCCCCGCCCGGGGTCAGCGAATCGATTCCGCGCTCCGCGTGATCGGCTCCGTGACCCGGGCGAACAGCAGCCCACCGGCCACGAGCACGACGACGATCACGGGGATGACCACCCGGTTGTCCGGGTGCAGGGCGAGCGCGAGCGTCACGAGCGTGGGCGTGATGAACCCGACCACGCGGCCCGTGGTGGCGTACAGCCCGAACACCTCGCCGGCCGTCCGCGGCGTGGTGAGTCGGCCCAGGAACGCACGCGAGGCCGACTGCACCGGGCCGACGAACAAGCACAGCGCCAGCCCGCCGACCCAGAACGCGAGGGTGCCCGAGGCGAAGAACAGCGCCCCGGCCACGAGGACCATGGCGGCCAGCGAGCCGAGGATCACCCGGCGCGGACCGACCGCGTCGTCGAGCCGCCCGCCCACGAAGGCGCCCAGGGCGGCCACCACGTTGGCCGCGATCGCGAACAGGATCACGTCCGAGGCCGCCAGCCCGTAGACCGTGGTGCCCAGGATGGCGCCGTAGACGAACACCGCGCCCACGCCGTCCCGGAACACCGCCGAGGCCACGAGGAACCAGAGCGTGTTCCGGTGCTCGCGCCACATCCGGGCCAGCGTGGCCCCCAGCTCGCGGTAGGAGCCCAGCAGCGACTCACGGCGCGGCCCGCCGTCCGCCGCCGGGGCGGGGGCCGGGTCCGGCACGGCCACGAGCACGGGGATCGCGAACACGAGGAACCACGCGGCGGCCACGAGCGCGACCACCCGGATGTTCAGCGCCGCGTCCTCCGTGACGCCGAACCAGTGCGCGTCCCCCGAGACGAAGCCCACGAACACGATCAGCAGCAGCAGGATGCCGCCGAGGTAGCCCGCGCCCCAGCCGATGCCCGAGATCCGGCCGATCGTGGCCGGCGTCGAGATGTGCACGAGGATCGCGTTGACCTGCACCTCCGCGAACTCGAAGAACACCGTGCCCAGGGCGATCAGGGTGACGCCCAGCAGCAGGGAGGACTCCTCCGGTGTGACCCAGAAGCAGGCCGCGGTGCACGCGATCACGGCGCCGGTGGTCAGCCCCAGCCCCCGTCGGCGCCGTCCCGCGCCGTCCGCCCGACGCCCCAGCACGGGCGCGGTGACTGCGATGACGACGCCGGCCACCGCCATCGCCGTCGAGAGCCAGGCCGTGCCCCGCTCGTCCGGCCCGAACGCGTCCGAGGCCAGGTAGGTGCCGAACACGAAGGTGACCATGACCGCGTTGAACGCGGCCGAGCCCCAGTCCCACAGCGCCCACGCGGCCACCTGGCGGCGCGGGGCGGCGGAGGCGACCGGCGGGAGCGCGACGTCGGTCATCACTCGATGCGGGTGAGGTGGAAGTCGCGGTGCGCCCGCGAGGCCGTGGGCCCGCGCTGACCCTGGTACCGGTTCTGGTTGGCCCCGGTGCCGTACGGCGACTGGGCCGCCGAGGAGAGCCGGAAGAAGCACAGCTGACCGATCTTCATCCCCGGCCACAGCGTGATGGGCAGCGTGGCCACGTTGGACAGCTCGAGCGTGACGTGCCCGGAGAACCCGGGGTCGATGAACCCGGCGGTCGAGTGCGTCAGCAGGCCCAGCCGCCCCAGCGAGGACTTGCCCTCGAGGCGGGCGGCGAGGTCGTCCGGCAGCGTGACCTGCTCATAGGTGGAGCCGAGCACGAACTCCCCCGGGTGCAGGATGAACGCCTCGTCCGGGTCCACCTCCACCAGCCGGGTCAGCTCGTCCTGCTCCTGGCGCGGGTCGATGTGCGCGTACCGGTGGTTGTCGAAGAGCCGGAAGAACCGGTCCAGGCGCACGTCCACGGACGCGGGCTGGACCATCGCCGGGTCGAGGGGGTCCAGGCCCACGCGGCCGGAGTCGAGCTCGGCGCGGATGTCGCGGTCAGAGAGCAGCACGGCTCAGTCCAACCGCACGACGACGGCCAGCGGGGTGCGCTCGCGGCCCTGGCCCAGCGGGTTGTCCGCGAAGGCGGCCTCGAGGACGGCGGCCGACGCGGCCGTGTCCTTGCCGAGGGCGTTGCGGCCGATGTCGTTGGCGTCCATCACGACGGTGCCGGCGAAGGAGGCCTTCGCCCAGGCCGGGATGTCCGCCGCCCGGATCATCGCCGAGACCTCGGCGGCCACCCGGTCCGGCTCGGCCGGCGGCAGCTTGGCCGAGACGTTGGCCGGGAACGTGGAGTAGGTGGTGGGCCCGTCGATCGCGCGGACGTTGCCGCCCACCACGTTGTAGAACACACCGCGCTTGCCGGCGACCTTGCCGGCGGCGCCGGCGGCCGCGGAGAGCACGATGCGCGGCAGTCCGGCCTCCTGGATGGCCAGCTGCATGGTGGTGGGATCGCCCAGGCCGATGCCCGCGGGCGTGCGGGTGACCAGGCGGGAGAGGGCGCGGGCGGCCACGGAGGGGCGGACCTCCCACGTGTAGTAGGAGCGACCCTGGGTGATGGCCACGATCTTCTCGGACACGGAGAAGTGCCACGGGGCGTCCTGCGGCATCGCGTCCGCGGGCAGGTCGCGGAAGAAGTCCTCGATCTCGCCGCGCAGGTAGGCCTGCAGGTCCGTGTCCCGGTCCACCAGGCCAGTCTGCACCGGGAAGCGGCGGTAGCGGCGGCCGTCCTCGGCGGAGACCAGGTCGAGCTCCTTGCCCGGGTTCGGCTCGTGGTCCGGTTTGGCCGGTGCCGGGGCGGTGGGGGCCTCGTCGACCGCGGTGGCGGGGCCGGCGTCCGCGTCCACCGCGTCGCGCAGCCAGAGCTCGAGGTTGAGCAGGCGCCAGAAGCGCTCGGGATCGTGCCGGCGCGGGTGGGCGAGGAAGTCCTCGAAGAGCGCGCGGACGGTGGGCGCGTCGGCGTACGGGCGGGCGGCGAACGAGTCGGAGGCGAACACCTCGCGGGCCGGCTCGCGCAGGGCGAGCAGCAGGCCGGCCGCGGCGTCGTCGTCCGCGTGGCGGGCCGGCGGGAGGACGGCGTCCACCAGGCCGGCGAGCCGCCCGCGCGGCACGCCGCGATCGGCGGGGCGCTCGTCCGCGTGGGCGTCGACGAAGGCCGAGTTCAGCAGCGCCTCGACGGGCACGTCGGCGCGCTCGCGGGAGTCGGCCAGGCGGGCGGCGACGTCGCGGCGGGTCGCGGTCAGGGTGCGCGCGGCACCGCGCAGGCCGCGGGACGCGTCGGCGGCCGGAGGCGTCGGGACGGGGCGGCCGCACACGTGCGCGGTCGAGGCCAGGGGGCCGCCGTGGGCGCGGATCGCGGCGCGGACCGACTCGAGGTCGGCGACCGGGGACGGCGTCGCGGCGGGGGCCAGCGGCGCGGGCCGGGGACCGCCGACGAGGAAGGGGCGGTCCGCCTCGCCGAACGCGAGGTAGCGGTACACCGCCGCGTCGTCGGGGCGGGCGGGGACCTGGGCCGCGTCGGCCGTGGTGTCGCGCATGGGACGTCCTTCCGGGACAGGGGCTGCCGGACGCGTCCGGCCGCGGCCGGGCGCGGTTCGGACTCTACCAGCGGCCCCCGGCGCGCTTTCGTTCGGGAAACGGCGGCCCCTGGTGCGCTTTCGTTCGGGAAACGGCGTGGCCGGCCGCTGGCGCGCGGGTGCGGCCCTGACCATCCGAGGGGAGTTCTCCCTCGTGATCGCCGGGCCGGTGCTCACGCGGTACGCGGACGCGTTCGGTCGCTCGCGCGCCCGGGCGGCGACGCGGCGGGTGCGGGCGCGCGAGGTCGCCGCAGCGGACCCGGTGCACTGACGTACGGGACCGCGGGGCTCGATGACGACGCGGGGCCGGTCGCACGGCCGGGCTGGTGTATGGTGGTGCCCGCGCCGCAGGCGGAAGCCGAGCGGTTGCGCGGGCGTAGCTCAATGGTAGAGCGCTTGCTTCCCAAGCAAGATACGCGGGTTCGATTCCCGTCGCCCGCTCCACGCCACGACGACGGCCCCGGGCCCCTCACGCGAGGGACCCGCGGCCGTGTCGCTCCACGCCGTCCCGCCACGGCCGCACCGGGAACGCAAGACGTCGGAATGCGGCCACATTCCGGCGTCATACCGACCGCTGGCGTTCCAGGTCGCCGCGTGGGGTCCCGCTCCCCTCAACGGCCCGCGCGGATCTCGCGCAGCCGGCGTTCCAGGTCGACCGGCAGGTCTGCGGCGAAGCGCGGATCGAGGTCGGGCCCGGCGTCCGCCAGCCGGTAGACGCCGTCGGCGCGGGCGAGGAACCCGTAGTCCACGAGTTCGCGACGCAGCGTGGCCACGTCCTCGTGGGCGGGGCGCAGCAGGTCGTTGACCTCGGCCTCCGCGTAGGCGCGGCCCGCTCCGAAGCGACGCAGCAGCTCGAGAAGGACGGCCACCCGCGGCTTGCGACGCGCAGGGATCGAGCGCAGCCGGTCCCCGTCGAAGAAGCGGGCGAGCACGGTCGCGTGGTAGCGCTCGGCGGACTGCCACTCGTCGGCGAGGGCCGCCGCCGCGGCGGTGTACCGCTCACCGGTGACGGCCATGCGGGCGCGGATCAGGGTCTTGAGGTCGGACTGACGGGTCATGGTGCATCCTCGCCGGCGCGCTCCCGGCCATGCCGCGCCGCGGGTCGGGGACGACGTCCGTCGCGTGCGGGTGGGCCCGAGGATCCGCTCCCCTTCGCGCCGGGCCGCAGGGCCCTGCCGCGCGGGGCCGGGCCGCGTGGCGCGCTCGGCGGTGGGCGCCGCCGTCGTGATCCAGGCTAGCCCACGCCCGCGGCGTAGGATCGCGCCATGCCCCTGACCCCTCCGCGGACCGCCCCACCCCGACCCGTGGAGGCCCGTCCGTGACCCAGGTGCTCTCCGGCTTCGCGGTCGTGTGGGTGATCATCCTCGTGGGCGTCCTGGTGGGGCGCACGGGGGTGCTCGGCGAGCACGGCCGCACCGTGCTCTCCCGCGCGGCGTTCTTCATCGGCAACCCGGCGCTGCTGTTCGTCACACTCTCCCGCGCGGACGTGGGCGCCGTGCTGGGCCCCCAGCTGTGGGTGGCCACGCTGTCCGCGTTCACCGCGGCCGCACTGTACCTCGCGGTGACGGTCCCGCTGCTGAAGGGCAGGTCGGCCTCGGAGCGGATCATGTCCGCGCTCAGCGCCTCGCTCGTGAACTCGGCGAACCTCGGCATCCCCATCGCGGCCTACGTCCTCGGCGACGCCGCCCTGGCCGCCCCGGCGCTCATCTTCCAGCTGGCGATCTACACGCCGCTCTACGTGGCCGCGATGGACGCCGCCACGGCCCGCGAGGCCCGACGACGCACGACGGCGGGCCGGCGCCGTGCGGTGCGCCGCTCCCCCGGGCGCGCCGTGGCCGACCAGGTCCGCCACACGGTCACCAACCCCCTGATCCTGGGCTCGGTGGCCGGCCTGGTCTTCTCCCTCACCGGCTGGTCGTTGCCGGGCCCCCTCATGGAGTCTGTGGAGCTCATCGGCGGGCTGTCCATCCCGGCGATGCTCCTGGCGTTCGGCATGTCGCTGGTCGGCTCGCGGCCGCTCGAGCGGGCCGGCGGGCGACGCGCGGACGTGCTGATCGCCTCGGCGGTGAAGCTGGTGGTGCATCCGCTGCTGGCCTGGCTGCTCGCGCAGTTCGTGTTCGGCCTGGACGCGCGGCACGTGTTCGTCGCCGTCGTCCTGGCCTCCCTGCCGACCGCACAGAACGTGTTCGTCACCGCCGTCCGCTACGACACGGGCCTGCGCGTCTCGAAGGACACGATCCTGGTCACCACGATCGTCGCGATCCCGGCGATGATCGCCGTCGCACTGCTGCTGGCCTGAGGCCGACGACGGCGGCGCCCGGCCCGGTGCCCCGCGCCGGACGCCTCGCCGCGGCTCAGACGTCCCGGCGGATCAGCTCGTCCAGCCCCGTGGGCGAGAGCAGGTACGGGGGGACCTCGAGCACGGTGCGCGCCCCCGTCTCCCCCTGGGCCTTCAGACGCGCGGCGGCGCGGCCGTAGGCGACCTGCGCGGCGGCGGTGAAGTCCGGGTTGGACTCCAGCTCCAGCACGAACTCGACAGCGCTGCGCGAGCCGCCGAGGTCGCCCGAGGTGACGACGTGGCCGCCGTGCGGCATGCCCTGGTGGTCGCGCTCGAACTCCTCCTCGGAGATGAAGTGCACGGTGGTCTCGTACGGGGCGAAGTAGTCGGGCATCGTGGTGATGGCCTCGGTGATGGCCGCGTGGTCGGCCTCGTCGGCCACCACGTAGCACTCACGCACGTGCGCGGAGGCGCCGGTGATCTCGGCGCCCCGTCCGGCGCGGGCCTCGGCGATCGCCTCCTCGCTGGGGATCGTGTACTGCACGCCGCGCCGCACGCCGGGGACCCGCCGGACGGCGTCGGAATGGCCCTGCGAGAGACCCTTGCCCCAGAACGTGTTCTGCTGCGGCTGCGGGAACAGCGCGGCGCCCAGCACCCGGTTCACCGAGAACAGGCCCGGGTCCCAGCCGGTGGAGATCATCGCCACGTGCCCGCCCTCCCGGGCCGCGGCGTCCATCTCGGCGCGGTGCCGCGGGATGAGCTGGTGGTTGTCGTAGGTGTCCACGGTGGTGAAGTGCCGCGCGTAGCCGGCCGCCTGCTCGGGGATGTCCGTGGCGCTGCCGAGGCAGAGGAACAGCACGTCGATCTCCCCGGCGTGCTCGGCGGCCCGCTCCGCCGGGAGCACGGGCGTGTCCGTGTCCAGGCCGGTGCGGCGCGAGAAGATGCCCACCAGCTCCATGTCCGGCTGGAGCTTCACGAGCTTCTCCACACTGTGGCCGAGGTTCCCGTATCCGACGATGCCGGCGCGGATGGTCATGTGCGTCCTCCTGGAGGGGTCGTGGTCAGGTCGGTCCCGCCAGCCTAGGCCCGGCGCCGCGGGGCGCCGAGTCCGCCGGCCGGACCGCGCAGCAGGAGCACGACGACGGCGACCAGCCCCGCCAACGCCAGCACGCTGACCACGTAGATCGGCCAGGCCCACGGGCTGTGGTCGCCCCCGCCGACGCCGTAGGTGTCCGCGAGCGCCATGCCCGGCCCGAACGAGGCCATGAAGTAGGCCGGAGACGCGGCGACGAGCGAGGCGAGGCCCAGGGCGAGGACCGCCAGCGGGTCGACCTCCTCGCGACGCCACGTGAGGAACCACAGGACGGCGGCCACACCGAGCCCGGCCGCCAGGATCACGGCCGGAAGGACGAAGGGGACGCCGAGCTGGCCCGCCGCGCTCAGGTCCGCGTAGATCCTCCCGAGGCCGCGGTCGCCGGGCGCGGCGGCCAACGGGTTGAGGACGAACACCTGCAGGGCCGCGAGCGCCGCGACGGCCGCGACGACGCCCGGGACCACCGCACCCGCGGCGAGCCGCACCCAGCCGGGCCGGTCGGGCAGGGCGAGGGGGGCCGTCGTCGGGCGGGGCCGGGCGGGGCGGGAGGACGCGGCGGGGCGACGGGCGGAAGGGGACATGCGGCCAGGCTAACCGCTCGCCTCCGCTGCGGACACGAGAGCATCCGGCGCCGTTTCGTCAACGACAGCGGCTGTGGAGGCTCCTGCGCCCCCGCCGTCTCGTCGACGAGCGCGGTGGGTGAGGTCAGCGGACGCCGGCGCCGGAGAGGGTCTTGGCCCAGGCCTCGATGGCGTCCCAGTCGCGGTAGTCGCCGTAGTACTCGTTGCGGGAGAGCTTGAGCTTGAGCTTCTCCAGCCGGCCCAGGCGCTCCTCGACGAGCGCCCCGCGGAAGTACGCCACCTCGCGCGGACCGTAGGACTCGAGCTTCTCCCGCACCGGCCGCGCCAGCTCGGGCGCGCCGCCGGAGGCCAGGATCACGAGCGGCAGGTCCGCCAGCTCGGCCCGACGGGTGTCGAGGAACGCCCGCGCGTCGGCGGCGAGCGAGCCCGTGTAGACCGGGGCCGCGACGATCACCGCGTCCGCCGTGGTCAGCCACGCGGCGGCGCCCTCGACGTCCTCCACCACGGTCGGGACGGCCTGCGACGTGCGCAGCACCTCCGCGACACGCTCGGCGATCTCTCGCGTGGATCCGTGGGCGGACGAGGTGACGATGAGCGTGGTCATGGTGGGGCGCAGCCTTCGGGGTCGGGGGCGGACGACGCGCTCAGTGTATCCCGCGCAGGTCCAGGTCCAGGCGGGTCTCGGCGCCCTCCGGGGCCCGGTCCGGGGTGTGCACCGTGACCGGGATGCCCCAGTCCTGCTGGTACAGGTGGCAGGCGGCGTGGTCCGGGATGGGCTGCCCCTTCTCCCCGTCGCACGCGGCGGCCCGAGCGGTGATGTGCAGGACGCCCTCCTCGACTTCGGGGTTCAGCCGCAGCGTCCGGTGCAGCCCCGTGGACGTGCCCGCGCCCTCGAGCAGCAGCTCCTCCGGGGACGAGGAGATCTTCAGCTGCGTGGGGTCGCCCCAGCGGTCGTCCAGCTTCTGCCCCGTGGGCGCGGCGAAGCCGATCGTCAGGTCCAGGTCACCGGCCACCACCGGGGTGCGGGGACGCTGCGTCTGCCGCGCGCCCTCGTCCACGGTGAGGAACTCCTCCGGCACCGCCAGCCGCGTGAGCCGGTGGGCGTTGGACTCGACCACCACGATCGCGGTGTCGTCGCCGTCCGCGTCGTGCTCCACGAGCACGTCCGAGGGCTCGAGCAGCCCGCGCGCCACCGTGGTCACCGTGGCCGGGACCGCCCGGCCCGCGGCGTCCTCGCCGGCGGGGGCGTACCGGCGGATCGCGCCGTTGTACGTGTCCGCGATCAGCACGGAGCCGTCCGGCAGGGCCGTGACGCCCAGCGCGTGCTGCAGGCGCGCACGGTCCGCCTCCCCGTCCACGTGGCCGAAGTCGAACAGGCCCGCCCCGACGGCGGTCCCGACCTCGCGGCGCCCGTCCTCCCCGGTCCGCACCCAGCGCACCGCGGAGGTCTCCGAGTCCGCGACCCACAGCGTGCCGTCCGCGCCCACGGACAGCCCCGAGGGCTGCGCGAACCAGGCCCGTCCGGCGTCACCGTCCAGCAGGCCCTCGAGCGCCGTGCCCGCGTGCACCGCGAGCGCGCCCGTGACGGGGTCGAAGTCGAAGAGCTGGTGCGTGCCGGCCATCGCGATCACCACACGCCCCAGGGCGGGGTGCCACACGACGTCCCACGGGGAGGACAGCGAGATCGCGGTCGGCTCCCCGGGCAGGTCCGCGAGGTCGACGGCGACGTCCCCCTCGTCGTCGACGGCGGCGGCCTCCTTGGCGCGCTCGGAGTCGATGAGCTTCTGCACGCCGTTGCCGGCGAGGGTGCTGACGCGCCCGTCCGACAGGCGCAGGCCCCGCAGCCGGTGGTTGACGGAGTCCGCCACGACGACGTCGTAGCCGACGCGCCCCGCGACGTCCTCGGGCAGCAGCGCCAGGCCCTGGGGCTCGTTGAACAGCGCCTGGTCCGGCCCGCCGTCCGCGTGGCCCTTCTCCCCGGGCGTGGGGAATGCGAGCTCGGCCTGGCCCGCGTCCGCCGCGGCGGGGTCCCCGCCGCCGAACGCGCGGAGCACCGTGGTCAGGTCCTCGGCGACCTCCAGGAGGCGGTGGTGGCCGGTGTCCGAGACGAGGAACGTGCCCGGGCGGGAGCCGCGGCCGCCGAGGGACACGGCCTTGCCGGGGAACGACAGGTCCCGGGCCACGGGCGTGGGCGGGACGTAGGGGCCCGAGCCGCGGTGCAGCGTGCCCTTGGCCTCGTGCTCGGCCACGAGCTCGCGCACGAGCCCGTAGAGCCCGGCCACGTGCCCCTCGCCGGACAGGTGCGCGGCGATGTAGCCCTCCGGGTCCACCACCACGAGGGTGGGCCACGCGCGCGCCGAGTACGCCTGCCACGTGGTCAGCTCGGGGTCGTCCAGCACGGGGTGCTCGATGGCGTAGCGCTCGACGGCGGCCGCGAGCGCGTCCGGGTCCGCCTCGTGCTCGAACTTGGGCGAGTGCACGCCCACCGTGACGAGCACGTCCGCGAACTCCTCCTCGAGCGGGCGCAGCTCGTCCAGGACGTGCAGGCAGTTGATGCAGCAGAACGTCCAGAAGTCGAGGAGGACGACCTTGCCGCGCAGGTCCTCGAGGGCCACCTGCTCGCCGCCGGTGTTCAGCCAGCCGCGGCCCACGAGCTCGGACGCGCGCACCCGGGTGGCCGCGCGCGGCACGGCGGCGGGGGCGTCAGCGGACGGGGCGGGGTTCGGGGTCTGCGGTGCGGTCATGCCCACCATCATGGCGCACGTCCCGGACGCGTCAGCCGTGAGCGGACGCCGGCGGCGTCACAGGGGGAAAGACGACGCCGCCGGGCGGGCCCGGCTCAGTCGGCGGCCAGGGCGGCGGCCAGCATCTCCTCGGCGATGAGCGTGAACTCCTTGCGCCCGGCCTCGGGCCGGCCCACGAAGGAGACCATGACCACGGCGTCGGAGGTGACGGCGGTGAGCACCTGGGCCGTGAGCTGGGGCTCGGACTCCGAGGCCAGGGTCCGCTCCCACACGAGGGCGGACTGCGCGGGGGTGCCGTCGGACAGCGGCGCGTCGGAGACCTCGAGGCGGTAGTCGACGGTCGCGTCCCCCTCCTGCACGGTCATGGTCATCTCGCGGCAGTCGGCGCGCAGGGCGTTGACGGTCTGGAGGTGCCGCTCGACGTCCTGGCGGCCCTGGCCCGTGAGCCGGGCGACCTCCACGGTGCCCGTGCCCGTGAAGGTGTCGGCGCCGACGTCCACCCGCGTGGCCTCGGCCGCGTCGAGGATGATCGGAGAGAAGTCCAGGGCGGTCAGCGGCGCCTTGCACTGCGCCGGCTGCACGGTGGTCCGGTCCGCGTCCGCACGCCGGTCCCGGGAGTCCTCGCGGGCCGCGTCGATCTCCTCCGCCGTGGCGGCCCGCTGCCGGACGAAGCCGAATGTGGCCGCACGCTCGGCCGCGGCCTCCGCCATGCGCTCGTCCTGACGGTCGCCCAGGCCGAGCCCCTCCGGGGCCGCCGACTCCGTGGGCGCCGCGGTGCCGGCGTCGTCGTGGACTCCGTCCGCGGGCGCGGACGCGGCGGCCGGATCGCCGTCCCCGGCCCCGCAGCCCGTCAGGGCCAGCAGACCGGCCGCGACGGCGGCCACGAGGCGCAGCCGACCACGCCGGGGCGCGGCCGGGCTGCCGAGGGGAGGGAGGAGGTCAGCGGACATCACGGGCCTCCTCGGGGCCGGTGGAGGAGTCACGGGCCGCGGGCTCGGCACCGCTCGGGGCGTCGGTGACCGGGGTGCCGTGCATGCGGGCGTACATCTCGTTCCAGCGACGCAGCTCCGCGTCGCCGTCGCGGTCGGCCTGCCGGTCCAGCCGGACCGCGTTCTTGCGGTCGCTGCGATACCAGAGCACGGCCACCATCACCGCCATCATCACGGTGGGGAACTCGCCGATGCCCCACATCACCGCGCCGCCGATCCGCTGGTCCTCGAGGGCAGTGGGACCCCAGTCGCGGCCCATGTTGCCGAACCAGGACGCCTGCATCAGGCCGGTGGAGGTGGTCATGGCCACGCCGATGAAGGCGTGGAAGATCATCGTGGCCATCAGGAGCACGAGCCGCAGGGCGTACGGGGGCCGGCGCGGCAGCGGATCCGAGCCGATCATGACCAGGGCGAACAGGAACCCGGTCAGCAGGAAGTGGACGTTCATGAACTCGTGGCCCACGTGGGTCTCCAGCGAGAACCGGAAGAAGTCCGTGTAGTAGAACACCAGGATCGAGCCGGCGAAGTTGACCCCCGCCACGATCGGGTTCGTGATGAACCGACCCCACGGGGAGTGCACGATCCACAGGATCCACTCGCGCGGGCCGCGCGTCCCGTCCGTGCGGGACGGCAGGGCCCGCAGCGCCAGGGTGATCGGCGCGCCCAGGACGAGGAAGACGGGGCTGAGCATCGTCAGCGTCATGTGGCCCACCATGTGCGCGCTGAACAGGACGCGGCCGTACACGGCCGGGGACCCGGAGGTCGCCCACAGCAGCACGGCCAGGCCCGCGAGCCACGCGACGGTGCGCAGCACGGGCCAGCGGTCGCCGCGGCGGCGCAGCTGCCACACGGAGCGCAGGTACCAGAGGGTCAGGAACGCGATGATCGCGACCCACAGCCAGTCGAACCGCCACATCGTGATCCACCGGGCGCCCTCGAGGGCCGGCGGCAGCTCGTAGCCGGTGAGGATGCGGGCCGGGGAGGCGTCCGGCGCGATCTCCTCCGGCACGGGCGGGGCCGTCCGGGAGAGCACGGAGGAGACGCCCATGACGGCGCCCATGATCACGGCCTCCACGGCGATGAGCTGCCACAGCAGGCGACGCGCGGGGGCGGGGCTGGGACGGTCCGGACCGGCGTCGAGGCGGGGGATCACCCACCGGCGGTGCAGCAGGCCGATCAGGCCGAGGCCCAGGGCCGCCAGGAACTTGGCCGACACGAGGATGCCGTAGGGGCTCAGCAGCTGAGCCGGATCGTCCATGCGGATCGACGCGTTGACCACACCGGACAGCGCCACCGTGACCAGGCCCAGCCCGGCGAGCACGGAGTACCGGGTCAGGACCGTGTGCAGCAGGGGCGCCGGACCCTGCCGGCGCAGGCTGCGGCCCCGCCCCTGCGCCCCGTTGGGCCCGACGAGGGTGTCCGAGATCGCGACGAGCACGAGCAGTCCGCCCACCCACACGACGACGCCGAGCAGGTGCAGGCCGATCGAGTTCACGGCGCCGTTGTGGTCGTCACCGCCCGCCGCGTGCCCGATCAGGGCCAGGGGCACGAGGGCGAGCATCGCCAGGATGCCGGTCCAGAACAGGCCGTTGTGGGAGCGGACGGCGATCGCCAACGTGGTCACGACGGCGGCGATCACGGTGACCCAGAACCACGCCTGGCCCACCGAGATGCCGACCACGTAGGCGGCCAGGCCGTCCGTGAAGCTCTGCCCCGCCGTGACGGGGACGCCGGCGAGATCCGAGTAGGACAGCACGCCGACGGCCAGCGCGGCCACCGTCCACACGCCGGCGCTGACGGCGGCGATCTGCATCACGCGGGTGAACGCGGGGTGCTCGGGCAGCGGTGCGGCGTCCGCGTCCTCGCGCCGCTGCCGGGCGGAGCGGTGCCACCGTTCCGTGCCCGCCGCGTGCGGCGGCAGGACCCCGGCCGCGAAGATCAGCGCGGCGATGGTCAGGGACATCGCCACGTTGGAGACGAGCTCCCCCACGGGCACGCCCCAGCGGGTGATCCACCCCGGGTCGGAGAGCTGGCGCGCGGCGGTGACGCCGGTCAGCCAGCCGGCGGCGGCGAGGCCGGCGGCTCCCGCGGCGGCCACGAGCACCCAGAGCCACCGGGGCACGCCGACCGGCCCCGACGGACCGGGGCGGGCGGCGTCGTCGTTCTCGGCGGGGTGGCTGCCCCGGGCGGGGGCGGTGGCGGCGGACATGGGGTCCATCCTCTCAAAGCATGCGGACGCCCGAAGACGGCGGGAGCGGCCCCGCCGTCGTCGGGCCCCTGGGTCAGGCGAACAGGGCGTCGCCCACGAACCCGCCCTCGGCGCAGCCCGGCGGGATCGCGAAGACCGCCGAGCCCACGGGCACGGTCCACAGGTTCAGGTGGTCCGACTCGGCGAGCCGGGCCTGCACCGGGACGAACTGCCGGTCCACGTCCGCCTGGTAGGCGGCGAAGATCAGGCCGGAGCCCGCCTCCAGCGCCCCGCGCGGGTCGTCGTAGTTGTAGCCGCGGCGCAGCATCCCGTACTCCGGCACGTCCATCCGGGCGCGCCGCAGGTGGGAGATGTCCGGGATCACGGGGAACCCGGCGGGGCCGAGCGCCGCGAAGTCCGGCTCGTCGTGCTCCTGCTCGCCGGTGAGCGGCGCCCCGGTGCCGAGGCGACGGCCGATGACCTTCTCCTTGGCCGGGCGGTCGAGCTCGTCCCACGTGTCCATGAGCATCTCGATGCGCCGGATCACCACGGACGTGCCGTCCGCGATCCACGGGGTGACGCCCACCTGCTCGGCGCCCACGCCCCACACCACGCGGTCGAGATGCGGGGTGTCCGCCGCCGGGTTGCCGGTGCCGTCCACCTGCCCGAAGAGGTTGCGCATGGTGGTGCCGGTGGGATGGGCGCCGCGGGCGGAGCGGAAGCCCTCCTGCACCCAGCGCTCGGTGGCGAACGGCCGGGCCGCCTTGAGGAGCATGCGCCGGGCGTGGGCCACGGACATCCGGTCGTCGCCGCAGATCTGCAGCAGCAGGTCGCCGTCGCTGAACGCGGGGTCCAGGCGGTCGATCTGCTCGAACGCCGGCAGCGGGCGCAGCCAGGCCGGGGCCCGGTCCGGGGCCACGCGGCGGACGAGCTCCGGGCCGAAGCCGAACGTCACGGTGAGCCGTGCGGGGGCGGCGGCGAGCTCCGGCTCGGTGTCCGCGATCGTGGCCCGGCCCTGGGTGAGGCGCGCGGCGTCGTCGGTGAGCAGGCGCAGCATCCGCTCGATCCCCAGCCGGTCCGTGTCCGGGAGCAGGTCGAGGGCGAGGAACACCGCGTGGGCCTGGGCCGGGGTGTCGACGCCGGCCTGGCGCGGCCCGTGGAACGGCACGGTGTCCGTGCCCACGGGCGAGCTGACGGCCACCCGGGCGGACTGGCCGCCGGGCTCGGCCCAGCCGGCCCGGCCGACCTCGCCCTCGATGCCGGTGTCGCCCATGACCTCGGAGGGCGAGGCCCCCGCCCCGGCCGCCCCCGACGCGGCGGGCGCGTCCGGGGTGGCCGAGGCGTGGCCGGCGCCGTAGCCGAGCGCGGTGCCCAGCAGGCCGCCGCCCACCGCGCCCGCCCCGAAGAGCAGGCCGCGGCGGGAGGGCCCGGCCGGGAGGGCCGGGCGGGCGTCCTCCCCGCGGGGGGACGCCTGGCGGGCGTCCTCCCCGCGGGGGGCGTCCGGGTGCTCGGCGGGGTCAGTGGTCGGCATGCTCGTCCGACTCCTCCGCCTCGCCGCCGTGGTAGGACTCGTTGGCGCCGCCGAACGGGCGGGCCACGGAGACGACCTCCATGGTGGAGCCGTCCTCCAGCTCGAGCTCGTAGGCGACCTCCTCGCCGGGCTCGATCGGCTCGGTCAGGCCCATCAGCATCACGTGGGCGCCGCCGGGGGCCAGCTCGAAGGACCCGCCGGCGGGCACCGTGAAGCCGTCCGGGGACTGCTGCATCACCATTTGGCCGTCCTCGTCGGAGACCATCTCGTGGAGCCCGACCGTCTCGCCCAGCTCCGAGCGGACGCCGACGATGTGCAGGTCCTGGTCCGAGGAGTTCTCGAGCATGCCGAAGGAGCCGGTCATGCCCTCCTCGGTGGCCTTCGTCCACGGGTCGGTGATCGTGAGGCCGGCGGCCTGGCCGTCCGCGGTGGACGCGGCCGACGAGGCGTCCGTGGCCGGCGCGACGCTCGAGGCGTCCGACGCGCTCGGGGCGGACCCGACGTCGTCTCCGGCGCAGGCCGTCAGGCCGAGGGCGGCGACGGCGAGCACGGCGGCGGCGCCGAGGCGGCGAGGGACGCGGGGGGAGGTGGTGGTCATGTCTGTGGGGTTCCTTGTCATGCGGGCGCGCGACGACGCGCGGGGCGTGCGGGCGCGCGAGGGCGGGGCCGGTCCCCTCAGGGGGCCGGCCGGGGATCAGAGGTCAGCGGCCGTCGTCGAGGTGGCCGAGTGCGCGGGCGCGGCGGCCCATCAGGAGGAAGGCCACCACGAGCACGGCCAGGCCGGCGATGCCGGCGACCCACACCCAGGCGGGCAGCGCGTCGGAGTCCGCGGGCTGCGCGGCGTCGGAGCCGTCCGCCTGCGCGGTCGCATCGGCCGAGGCGGCGTCGCCCTGGCCTGCCGTGGCCTCCGGGGAGGCGGCGGTCGAGGCCCCGGCGACGGCGGTGCCGCAGCCCTGGGGCGCGGTGCCGGCGGCCGGTGCGGCCGGGTCGTCCACCGCGAAGTCGAACGAGCGCTCCTCGGAGTGTCCGTCCGAGTAGACGACGCGGTAGGCGACCTCGTAGTCGCCGTTGGGCAGGCCCTCGCACAGCGGCGCGGAGAAGGTGGGGCCGTCCCCGGTGCCGGCGGCGGACTGCCACTGGTTGCCGTCGGCGTCGCGGACCTGCACGAGGTTCTGGATGCCCTCGCCGTCGATCAGCTCGCCGCTGAAGGTCAGTGAGACCTCCGACGGCGCCGTCGTGACCGTCTCGCCGACCGCGGGGGCGGTGCGGATGAGCTCGTCGTGCGCGGCCGCGGGGGCGGCTCCGGCGACGACGAGGGCGGGCAGCAGGGTGAGTCCGGCTGCGGCGCGAGCGGCGCGGCGGACAGGGGTGGTCTGGTGATGCATGGTGGTGTCCTCACGGGTCTGCCGCGGTCCCGGACGGGAGTCGCGGGCGGACCGTTCCGAAGGGTCGTCGGGCGCGGTCGGGGCTCGAGACGCGGACGGAGCCGGCGTCCTCAGGCCGCGAGGGCGAACGGCGGGCCGCGCCGCCCCGGAGAGCTGAGGAGGGCGAGGGACGTCACCGGCCGGAGCACCGGCGGGACGGGGACACGGAGGCGGGCCGGCGTCGGCAGGGGGCCGTGCGCTGCCGGCGGCGGGCAGACGACGGCCACCACGCGTTCGGCGATGGTGAGCACGAGGGCCTCACCGCGCCGCAGCACCAGCACGGTGAGGACCGCGGCGATCACGTGGGCCGCGAGCATGCGCAGGTCGGTCAGGTGGCCGGCGGGGGCGCCGGACAGGGCCTCCCCCGGTGCCAGGAGGGCCCCGGCGCCGGGACGGGCGTGGCCGAGGTGGGCGGGGTCGACGCCGGCGGCAGGCGCCACGGCGTGGCCGCCGGCGGCGAGCCCGTAGAGCACGTGGAACAGCCCCTGGGCGATCGCGACGGCGGCGGCGGTGCGCCACAGCGAGAGGGCGCGGCCCGCCAGGGCGGTGCAGAGCGGGGCGGCGAGGACGGCCGCGAAGGCGACCACGCCGACCTCGGGGAACCCGTGGCCGGGCTCGGCGGCGGTGTGGAACAGCGCGGCCAGGGCGGTCATCGCCAGGGCCCCGGCCCAGCCCCGGGCCAGACGGGCCGGCCCACGCACGACGCGCGGAGGGGCGTCCTCGAGGCCGGACGGGGCCCACGGAGCGGCGGCGACGGCGCTGCGCATGCCACGACTCCTCTCCTGACGGCCCCGGTCCACGTCGGCCGGACGATCGTCCGCCCATCCTACGCGGCCGGACACGACGACGGGCGCCCCACCCGAGGGTGGGGCGCCCGTCCTGCGGTGTCCGACGCGGGTCCGGGGACCCGCGTCGCGACCGGGATCACTCGGAGGCGGCGGCCTTGAGCTTGGAGCCGGCGGTCACCTTCACGGAGTGACCGGCCGGGATGGTGATCTCCTCACCGGTGCGCGGGTTGCGACCGGTGCGCTCCTTGCGCTCGGTGCGTTCCACGGCCAGCCAGCCCGGGATCGAGACCTTCTCGCCCTTCTTGACCTGAGCGGTGAACACCTCGAAAAGGGCGTCCAGCACGTCGCTGACAGCGGCCTGGGTGTTGCCGGAGCGCTCTGCGACGGCGGCGACGAGTTCCTTGCGGTTCATGGCCATGGGTCCTCCCTATGGGACGTCGGTTACGGTTCCCGGACCGTTCGGACCGGGCTGCCAGTTGTGAACGTACCACCTCCGGGCCGGCGATTCGCCCCCCGAACGGCGAGAATCCGCGATTTCCTGTGACCCTGACGGCCTTCGCCCCCGATGCACGACGACGGCGGCGCCCCTCTCAAGGAGGGGCGCCGCCGTCGTGGTGGTGCCTAACGCCCGGAGACCGGGCCGCGGGTCACCAGGAGGACTTGGTCACGCCGGGCAGCTCGCCACGGTGCGCCATGTCGCGGAAGCGCACGCGGGAGATGCCGAAGCGCTGGAAGGTGCCGCGCGGACGGCCGTCGATGGCGTCGCGGTTGCGCACGCGCACCGGGGAGGCGTCGCGGGGCAGCTTCTGCAGGCCCAGGCGAGCGGCCTCGCGGGCCTCGTCCGAGGCGTTCGGGTCCACGAGGGTCTTGCGCAGCTCGAGACGCTTCTCGGCGTAGCGGGCGACGATGGCCTTGCGCTGCTCGTTCTTGGCGATCTTGGACTTCTTGGCCATCTCAGCGCTCCTCTCGGAAGTCGACGTGCTTGCGGACCACCGGGTCGTACTTCTTCAGGGTGATGCGGTCCGGGTTGTTCCGGCGGTTCTTGCGGGTCACGTAGGTGAACCCGGTCCCGGCGGTGGACTTCAGCTTGATGATCGGACGAACGTCCTTGTCCTTGGCCATGTCAGAGCTTCACTCCCTTCGCGATCAGGTCCGCCACGACGGCGTCGATCCCGCGCACGTCGATGGTCTTGATGCCCTTGGCGGACAGCGTCAGCGTGACGTTGCGGCGCAGGGAGGGGACCCAGTAGGTCTTCTTCTGGATGTTCGGGTCGAACCGGCGCTTGGTGCGACGGTGCGAGTGGGAGATGCTGTGGCCGAATCCCGGCCCAGCCCCGGTTACCTGGCAGTGAGCTGCCATGATCACTCCTCGTGGCAAGTAGTAGTAAAAGGACGGGCGGAACCCGCATGGCGGCGAGCCGCGGACCTGTCCGCGGACACCTGTTGTGAGCCCCGCCCCGGGTGTGGACACCGCACTCTTACTGCGACTTCTCGAAAAGGGGGACCAGGCTGGGTGAGAGCCAACCGAAGTTCCTTATGGGATCGCTGGTGTGGACGGTGAGCCCCGGTCCGCCCTGAGGACGTCCCGGGATCCGGTCTGCGGGAGCGCGTTGCTTTTCCGACCCGCCGTCCGCCCGGTCACCTGACCGATGGAACGACGAGAACAACGCGGCGTGCGCCGTCCCACCTTACGCGAACCGTGGGCGTCGCTTCAACTCGACGGGGGGGCGCCTGTGGTATGCGCACGGTCCTCGGCCCCCGGGGCCGCTCCGCGCGCGCCACGGCGCGGCCACGGGCGCTGGGCCGGCCCACCCCTCCGGCGTGGATCAGGCGACCGACGCCCCCAGCAGCGAGCCCACCGCGAAGGTCAGGCCGAGCGCCAGGGCGCCGCCGAGGACGACGCGCACGGCCGCCCGCAGCGCGGGCGCGTCGCCGAGCCGGGCCCCGACCCAGCCGGTGACGGCGAGGGCCACGAGGGTGACGGCGAACGTGAACGGGACGCGGAGGCCCACCGGCGCCAGGACGACCGTCAGGAAGGGCAGCAGCGCGCCCACGAGGAACGCAAGGAAGGACGCCCCGGCGGCGGCCCACGGGCTGACGACGTCCTCCTCCGCCATGCCCAGCTCCATGCGCAGATGCGCGGCGAGCGCATCCTTCTCGGTGAGCTCCCGCGCGGCGGCCTCGGCCGTGGCCCGGCTCAGGCCGTCCGCCTCGTAGAGCTGCACGAGCTCCTCCAGCTCACCCTCGGGATCCTCCTCGAGCTCACGGCGCTCCTTGGCGATCAGCGACTTCTGCGAGTCGGAGGACGAGGAGACGGACACGTACTCGCCCAGCGCCATGGAGAAGGCGCCGCCGACCACGGCCGCGGCGCCGGCCAGCAGGATCGGGGTGAACGCCGTCGTCGCACCGGCGACACCGACGACGGTGGCCGCGACGGACACGATGCCGTCGTTGGCACCGAGCACGCCCGCGCGGAGCCAGTTGAGGCGGGCATGCACGCCGCCGGTGGCGTGCGGCTCGTCGGGACCGCCCGGCGGGAGCTGATCTGCCAGGGGCGAGGACTGTTCAGACGTGTGCGACATGTCTCCATGCTCGCGGCGCCGGGCGGGGCGCGCCAGACAGGTGAGGCGTTCCTTCGGACGGGGACGCCACGACACCCGGTCTCGCTGTTGCCAGGATTGTTCAACAACAGCTACCGTCTCCCCCAGCGCCTCGTGACGCCCGTCACCTCGCCCGGCGCCCTCGACGAAGGTGACCACCGTGTCCCACGCAGACATCCCCCACGCCGGGCCGGACGGCGCGACCCCCTCGGGCACCGCACCGAAGACGGACTCCCGTGCCGCGAGCGCCACCCGGCGCACCGCACTGCTCGGCGCCATGTTCCTCATGGCCACCTCGGCCATCGGCCCCGGCTTCATCACGCAGACCGCCACGTTCACCGTCCGGATGGGCGCCGCGTTCGCGTTCGCCATCCTGGTCTCGATCCTCATCGACATCGCCGTCCAGATGAACGTGTGGCGCGTCATCGGCGTCTCCGGCATGCGCGCCCAGGAGCTGGCGAACCGCGTCCTGCCCGGCCTCGGCTGGGTCCTCGCCGCGCTCGTGTTCCTCGGCGGCATGGTCTTCAACATCGGCAACATCGCCGGCACCGGCCTCGGCGCGAACGCCATGCTCGGCGTCGACCCCCTGATCGGTGGCGGCGTCTCCGCGCTCATCGCGCTGCTGATCTTCCTCTCCAAGCGCGCCGGCGTGGCCCTGGACCGGATCGTGGTGGCGCTCGGCGCCGTCATGATCCTGCTGATGCTGTACGTGGCCATCACCTCCGCCCCGCCCGTGGGCGAGGCCCTGCGCCAGTCCGTGATGCCGGAGGAGGTCGACTTCTTCGTGATCGTCACCCTCGTGGGCGGCACCATCGGCGGCTACATCACCTACGCGGGTGCCCACCGCATGATCGACTCCGGAGTGAAGGGCGTGGACGACGTCCAGGACATCACCCGCAGCTCCGTGGCCTCGATCCTCGTGACCGGCCTGATGCGCGCCCTCCTGTTCCTGGCGATCCTCGGCGTCGTCGCCTCGGGGGCGGTGCTGTCCAAGGACAACCTGGCCGCCTCCGCCTTCCAGGCCGCCGCCGGCGACATCGGCCTGCGCATGTTCGGCATCGTCCTGTGGGCCGCCGCCGTCACCTCCGTGATCGGCGCGTCGTACACCTCGATCAGCTTCGTCACCCGCTCCACCACCAGCGCCCGCACCCGCAACCTGCTGACGGTCGCCTTCATCGTGGTCTGCACCGCCCTCTACCTGGCGCTGCGCCAGGCCCCGCAGACGCTGCTCGTGTTCGCCGGCGCGTTCAACGGCATGATCCTGCCGGTCGGCTTCGCCGCCCTCCTGTACGTGGCCTGGCGCCGCCGCGACCTGCTGCACGGCTACCGCTACCCCGGGTGGCTGCTCGTGATCGGCGCGCTCGCGTGGATCGTCTCCGTGTTCATCGCGGTGCGCGGGTTCATCCCCATGGTCGAGATGATCACCGGTGCCTGAGATGACCACGACGACGCCGCTGCCGCCGCTGGACGGCGCCACGACCCCCGCGCAGGCCCGCGAGCGGTTCCGCGCGGGGCTCGTGCGGCCGACCTCGGGGATCGCCGACGGCTACGCGCAGGCGAACCTCGTCTCGATCCCGCAGGACCACGCCTACGACGTCCTGCTCTTCGCCCAGCGCAACCCCCAGGCCCTGCCGCTGCTCGGCGTGTTCGAGGCCGGCGAGGTCAACGGCCCCGCGCTGGACGGCGACGTCCGCACGGACGTGCCGCAGTACGTGGTGTACCGCGACGGCGTCGAGACGGACCGCCCCACGGATCTGCTCGACGTGTGGCGGGACGACCTCGTGACGTTCGTGATCGGCTGCTCGTTCACCTTCGAGTCCGCCCTGGTGGCCGAGGGCATCCGGATGGCCCACCAGGACGCCGGTGTGAACGTGCCGATGTACCGCACCACGCGGCGCTGCGCCTCGGCGGGCCGCCTCTCGGGCCCGCTCGTGGTCTCGATGCGCCCCATCCCCGCCGACCGTGTGGCCGACGCCGTGCGCATCACCTCCCGCTACCCCGCGGTGCACGGCGCGCCCGTGCACGTGGGCGACCCGGCCGGCCTCGGGATCACGGACCTGTCGGCACCGGACTTCGGCGACGCCGTCGAGGTCCCGCAGGGCCACCTGCCCGTGTTCTGGGCGTGCGGGGTGACGCCGCAGGCGGCGATCATGGAGTCCCGCCCGCCGCTGGCCATCACGCACGCGCCCGGGCACATGCTCATCACGGACCTGCCGGACCGGATGTTCCAGGTCCCGTGACCGTCAGGGCCCGGGCAGGCGGTCAGTCCCCCACGGCGGCGAGGTGCGCCAGGACGAACTGCTCCGCCTCGTCCAGGTAGTCGCCGAACATGGCGTGCACCGCGGGGAGGTCGCCGGCCAGCAGCCGCTCCACGATCCACCGGTTGCGGTCCGCGAACTGCACGTGCAGGCGCGTCTGCTCGTCCATGGGGTGGAACGCCAGGCGCACGCGGGCCTGCACCGACGCCATGAGCCGCGTGAGCTCGGGGGCGCCTGCCAGGTCCACGATACCGACGTGGACGCGATGGTTGGCGTCGCCCAGGACCCGCGCGGGGGTGTCCGGGCCGCCCGAGAGCAGGTCCTGGGCACAGCGCAGGTGGCGCGCCGCGCCGGGGGTGAGCTCTCCGTGCTCGAGGGCGCCGAGCTGGATCACCCGACGCGTGCGGTACAGCCCGCGCACGTCCTCCGGACCCGGCGCCGCCACGAACACCCCGCGGTGCGGCCGTCGCTCCACGAGGCCCTCCGAGGCCAGCATGGTGAACGCCTCGCGCAGGCTGTTGCGGCTGACCTGGAGCTCGGCGGCCAGCGCCACCTCTCCCAGCCGCTCCCCCGGCACGAGTCCGGCCGCCGCGATCCGCTGCCGCAGCTGCGCGGCCGCGGCCACGGGAGCCGGGGCCGGGGCGGACTCCCCGCCGCCGGCGCCGGGCACGATGCCTTCCCCGGTGACACCGCCGCGCGCCGGCACCCTCACGCCCCCAGCCGGGCGATCGCCTGGCCGCGCGTCACCGAGGCCGGGGTCTCGGCCACGAGGAGCTGGATCCGGCCCGCACGCGGGGCACGGATCGGCGTCTCCATCTTCATCGCCTCGACGATCGCGACCGTGTCACCCTCGGCCACCTCGGCGCCGTCCTCGACCTTCCACGAGGCCAGGGTGCCGGTGACCGGCGAGGCCACGGTGCCGTCGTCGTCGGGCTTCCCGGCGCCGGCAGCGCCGGCCGGGGCCGCGGCACCCGCGCCGCCGCCTCCGAGGAGGGCCGCGTAGAGATCGGCGGGCAGGCCCAGTCGCACGGCGCGGCCGTCCAGCTCGACGGTGACGGCAGTCCGGCCGCCCGCAGGCACCTCGGCGCCCAGGTAGGGGGACTCGGCCAGCGGCTCGGCGAACTCGGACTCGATCCACGTGGTGTAGACGCCGAGGCGGTCCCCCGAGGTGAAGGCGTCCTGCTCGAGCACGGCGCGGTGGAACGGCACCACGGTGGGCACGCCGTCGATGCGCAGCTCGGCCAGGGCGTCGCGGGCGCGGGCGATGGCCTGGGCGCGGTCCTCGCCCCACACGATGAGCTTGGCGAGCAGGGAGTCGTACTCGCCCGGCACCACGGAGCCGGTGCGGACGCCCGAGTCCATGCGGACCCCGGGGCCGGTGGGGGCCTCGAACGCGTCGATCGGGCCGGGCACGGGCAGGAAGCCGTACGCCGGGTCCTCAGCGTTGAGGCGGAACTCGAGGGCGTGGCCGCGCGGCGTCGGGTCCTCGGGGATGCTCAGCGGCTCGCCGGCGGCGACGCGGAACTGCTCGCGCACCAGGTCCACGCCGAAGACCTCCTCGGTGACCGGATGCTCCACCTGCAGGCGGGTGTTCACCTCCAGGAAGCTGATGAGGCCGTCCGGGGCCACGAGGTACTCGACCGTGCCGGCCCCGGTGTACCCGGCGGCGCGGCAGATCTCGCGGGCGGAGGTGTGGATGCGCTCGCGCTGCTCGTCCGTGAGGAACGGCGCCGGGGCCTCCTCCACGAGCTTCTGGTTGCGGCGCTGCAGGGAGCAGTCGCGGGTGCCGAGCACGGCCACGTGGCCGTGCTCGTCGGCGAGGACCTGGGCCTCCACGTGGCGGGGGCGGTCCAGGAAGCGCTCCACGAAGCACTCGCCGCGGCCGAACGCGGCGACGGCCTCGCGGACGGTCGCCTCGAACGCGTCCTCGACGTCGCCGAGCTCGCGCACCACGCGGATGCCGCGGCCGCCGCCGCCGAAGGCCGCCTTGATGGCGATCGGCAGGCCGTGCTCCTCGGCGAACGCGCGCGCGGCGGCGGCGTCCGGCACGGGGCCGTCCGAACCCGGCACGAGCGGGGCGCCCGCCTGCTGGGCGAGGGAGCGGGCGGTGATCTTGTCGCCGAGGGCGCGGATGGCGTCCGGCGACGGGCCGATCCAGGTCATCCCGGCGTCGATCACGGCCTGCGCGAAGTCGGCGTTCTCGGAGAGGAAGCCGTAGCCCGGGTGCACGGCGTCGGCGCCGGCGCGGCGGGCGACGTCGAGGACCGCGTCGATCTTCAGGTAGGTGTCCGCCGAGGACGCGCCCGGCAGGTGGAAGGCCTCGTCCGCGACGGCCACGTGCAGGGCGTCGGCGTCCGGATCCGAGTAGACGGCGATCGAGGCGATGCCGTGGTCGCGGGCGGCGCGGGCCACGCGCACGGCGATCTCGCCGCGGTTGGCGATGAGCACCCGCGTGACGGGGCGGGCGGCGGGGGTGGTGGTCATGCGGGGGTCTCCTCGGAGGGCGATGCGGAGTCGACGACGGTCTCGGCGCCGGGGCGGGGATGGGGGACGAAGCGGACGCGGGCGCCCGGCGGCAGCTGGGCCGCCAGGCTGAGGTCCGCGCGGGCCACGACGCCGATCACCGGGTAGCCGCCGGTGACCGGATGGTCGGAGAGGAACAGGACGGGCTCACCCGAGGGCGGCACCTGCAGCGCGCCGCGCACGGCGCCCTCGGACTTCAGCTCGCCCTCCCGCACGCGCTCGAGCGGCGCGCCGTCGTCGGGGGCCGTGAGGCGCACCCCGATCCGGTCGGTCTGCTGGCTCACGTCCCAGTCCTGCGTGAACAGGCGCTCCAGGCCCGCCTCGCCGAACCAGTCGTCGCGGGGGCCGGGGACCACGCGCAGCACGGCCACCTGGCCGGGCGCGGGCATGGGGCGCAGCGAGGTCTCCGGGTCCCCCACCGTCGCGACGCCGGCCTCCGCCGAGGCGGGGGCGCCGGCGGCGGTCGGGCTCGCGGCGGAGGCGCCGGCGGCGCCCCTCGCATCCGGGCCGACGCGGCGGGCGAGGCGGTCCCCCGCCGTCAGCGGGGCGGGGCCGAGCCCGGACAGGGTGTCGGTCGAGCGGCTGCCGAGCACGGGCGGCACGTCGATCCCGCCCCGGAGGCCCACGTACACGCGCAGGCCGCCGACCGGCTCGTCCACCGTCAGCGTCTGGCCGTCCAGCACGACGAACGGCGTGCGGGCGGGCACCCGGCGCGTGGCGCCGTCGGCCGCGGTGATCGTCCCGCCGGCCTCGGCGCCGGCCAGGGCCATCACCTGGTGGCCGTGCGCGGTGAGGGTGAGGCCGCCCAGGGCGGTCTCCAGCACCGCCTCGCGTGAGCGGTTGCCCACGAGCCGGTTCGCCTGGCGCGCCGCGTCCCGATCGGCCGCGCCGGACACGACGACGCCGAGGTCGCCCAGGCCCGGGCGGCCCAGGTCCTGGACCAGGGTCAGGAGCCCCGGGTCCACGACGGTGACGCCGCGGCGGCCGGCCACGGACGGGAGGCCGGCCGCGGCGTCGGCGGGCGGGGTGGCGTCGACCGCCGCGTCCGTGCCGGAGGTGACGGACGCCGTCGGGCGCACGGGGACGTAGCGGACACGGTCGCCGGGCTGCAGCAGGGCGGGCTGCTCGCGGCCGAGGTCCCACAGGGCCGCGGTGGTGTGCCCCAGCAGCTGCCAGCCGCCGGGCGAGGTGCGCGGGTAGACGGCAGAGAAGGCCCCGGCGACGGCGACGGCGCCCGCGGGGACGGCCGTGCGGGGCGAGCTGCGGCGGGGCGCCTCGAACGGGGCCGCTTCGGAGGCGCAGTACATGAACCCCGGCGCGAAGCCGCCGAACGCGGCGAACCAGTCGGCCTCGCTGTGGGCCCGGATGACGCCGTCGACGCCGAGCCCGGTGAGCCGGCCGACCTCGGCGAGGTCCTCACCGTCGTAGACCACGGGGATCTCGACGACGCGGCCCCCCGTCAGCTCACCGGCGTCGGGGGTGAGAGTGCTGACCCGCGGTGCGGCGTGCTCGGCGGCGGCCTGCGAGGTGAAGGTCACCAGGACGGTCGCGGCGGCGGCCATGACCTGGCGCTGGCCGCGCTCCGGGTGGGCCGTGAGGTGGGCGTGGACGGCCATGACGTCCTCGAGCGAGGCGCACTCGACGAGGAAGCCCTGGGTGCCGACCCAGCGGATCGGGCGGGCCGGCGGCTCGGCGGCGGGGTGATGTGGGGCGCTCATGCGAAGGCCTTGATGGACACGCCCGCGCCCTCGAGCGCGCGGCGCACGGCCGCGGCCATGGCCACGGCGCCGGGCGTGTCGCCGTGCAGGCAGATGCTCTCGGCGTCGACGCGCACGTCCGTGCCGTCCACCGCCGCGACGACGCCCTCGGTGGCCAGGCGCACCATGCGGGCGGCGACGTCGTCCTCGTCGTGGAGGACCGCGCCGGGCTCGCGGCGGGAGACGAGCGTGCCGTCCGGGTTGTAGCCGCGGTCCGCGAAGGCCTCGGCGACGCCGCGCAGCCCCGCGGCGGCCGCCTTGTCCAGGGCGACGGAGCCGGGCAGGAGCAGCAGCGGGAGGTCGGAGCCGAACGCCCTGACGCCGTCGACGACGGCCTGGGCGTGCGCCTCGTGACGGACGATCGTGTTGTAGAGGGCGCCGTGCGGCTTCACGTAGCGGACCCGGCCGCCGGCCGCGCGGGCGAGCGCGTCGAGGGCGCCGATCTGGTAGAGGACGTCGTCGGCCAGCTCGGTGGGCGTGCAGTCCAGGAAGCGGCGGCCGAAGCCGGCGAGGTCGCGGTAGCCCACGTGCGCGCCGATCGTGACGCCTGCGGCGACCGCGTCACGGCAGGTCTGGGCGATCCCCGAGGGATCGCCCGCGTGGAAGCCGCACGCGACGTTGGCAGAGGAGACGGAGGGCATGATGGCGGCGTCGTCCCCCATCGTCCACGAGCCGAAGGACTCGCCGACGTCGGAGTTCAGGTCGATCTGCGGCGCGTGAGACACGGTGCAGTCCTCTCGGATCGGGCCCGGCTGAGGTGCCGGTCACACAATCTTGAGGCATGAGGGGGGATTGTTCAACAATCCTCGGCGCGCCCTTCTGACGCTCACCCGGTCCACTCGGCAACGCGGGTTGAGTTATCGCGGGTGTTCAGCCGCGCCACCCGCGATAACTCAACCCGCGTTGCGGGCCGGGCCGGGCGACCTCACCGCAGCGGCGTGTGCTCCGGGTCCACGCGCTCGTCCTCGCGCACGGGCCCGGGTGCGGTGCCGCCACCCCACGGGTCACCGCCGAACTCCTCGCGCCCGTGCTCGCTCAGCCAGCTCCCCAGCTCCGGGCCCGCGGGCACGATGCGCGTCGGGTTGATGTCCTCGTGGACCACGTAGTAGTGCTCCTTGATCTGCGCGAAGTCGATCGTGTCGCCGAAGCCCGGGGTCTGGAACAGGTCGCGCGCGTAGCCCCACAGCGCCGGCATCTCGGTCAGCTTGTTCCGGTTGCACTTGAAGTGCCCGTGGTACACGGGGTCGAACCGCACCAGCGTGGTGAACAGCCGCACGTCGGCCTCGGTGATCCGCTCCCCCATCAGAAAGCGGCGCGTCGTCAGGCGCTCCTCGAGCCAGTCCATCGCGGTCCACAGCCGCTCGTACGCGGCGTCGTACGCCTCCTGGGACCCCGCGAAGCCGCACCGGTACACGCCGTTGTTCACCTCGGTGAACACGCGCTCGATCACCTCGAACATCTCGTCCCGCTCCGGCCCGGCGTCGGGGATCAGCTGCGGGGCGCCGTCGCGGTGGAACGCGGTCCACTCCGTCGAGAGGTCGAGGGTGATCTGCGGGTAGTCGTTGGTCACGACGCCGCCCGTCGGCACGTCCACGATCGCCGGCACCGTGATGCCCCGCGGGTAGTCGGGGAACCGCGTGAAGTAGTTCTCCTGGATCCGCTCGGTGCCGAGCACGGGGTCCTTCCCGCCCTCGTCGAGGTCGAAGGTCCAGGACCGCTCGTCGTGGGTCGGCCCCGGGGTGCCCAGCGAGATCGCGTCCTCCAGGCCGAGCAGGCGACGCACGATGATCGTCCGGTTCGCCCACGGGCACGCCCGCGCCGCCACGAGCCGGTAGCGGCCCGCCTCGACGGGCCACGCCTCGGCCCCCTCGGTGAGCCCGCCGCCCACGCGGCCGACCGTGGACGGCTCGGCCACGGGCAGGGCCCGCACGGCCTCCGGATCCGCCACGATCCGGTCCGCGATGTAGTTCGTGTCCCGCGTGAACTCCGCCCCGGACTGCACGTAGTTGCCCGTGAGCCCCTCGCGCGTGTCGATGGTGCCGCGGTCCGCGGCCTGGCCGGTCTGCTGGTTCTCCATACACTCGAGCCTATGACGACGACCACCGCCACGCCCGGCCCCACGCCCGCCCCGCTGGTGCGCTGCGTGACCGCCCAGAACCCCTCCCCGATGACCCTCGCGGGCACCAACACGTACGTGGTCGCCGCACCGGACTCGGACGCGGCCGTCGTGGTGGACCCGGGCCCGGAGGACGACGTCGCCGCCCACCTCGAGCGCGTGCGTGCGGCGGCCGAGGGGCGCCGGATCGCGCTCATCCTGGTGACGCACCGGCACGCCGACCACACCGGCGGGGTGGACGCGTTCCACGCGGCCACGGGCGCCCCCGTGCGCGCCGCGGACCCGGACTGGTGCCGCGGCGGGGCCGCCGTCCTGACGCCGGACGAACGGATCGACGTCGCCGGCACCCCGGTGCTGGCGTGGCACACCCCGGGCCACACCTCGGACTCCTACTCGTTCGCCGTCCCGGACGCGGGCGCGCACGGCGCGGTCATCACGGGCGACACCATCCTCGGCTCGGGCACCACCATGCTCGACCACCCGGACGGCACCCTCACCGACTACCTGGCCAGCCTGCGCCGCCTCGAGGCGGCGGGCCCGCTCACGGTGCTGCCTGCGCACGGGCCCGTGCCGGAGCCGATGGACGTCGTCGCCCGCGACTACCGGCACCACCGCGAGGGCCGCCTGGAGCAGATCCGCGCCGCCCTGGCCGCGCTGCCCGAGACCGAGGCGGCGACGATCACACCCGAGGACCTGGCCCCGCGCATCTACCCCGGCCTCACCGGCACCGTGGCCCGCGTGGCCGTCCAGACGGTGGCCGCGCACCTGCGCCACCTGCGCGAGGGCTGAGCCCCTCCGCCGCGGGCCCGGCCCGCACTACGCTGACCTCAGACCCATCCCCTCGACCCCGCGGAGGCACCCCATGACCATCCTCGTCGGCTACGCCCCCTCGAAGGCCGCGGACGCCGCTCTGGACACCGCCCTGGACATCGCCCGCTCCACCGGCGAGCACGTGGTGGTGGTCAATGCGGGCCCCGGCGGCGAGCACCGCACCAAGTCCCTCGTCACGGAGGAGCAGCAGCGCGGCGTGCAGGCCCGGTTGGACGCATCCGGCGTGACGGCCGAGTTCCGTCAGTACGCGCGCGGCCGGTCCACGGTGGAGGAGATGAAGGACGTGGCCGCGGAGCTGGACCCGTCCATCGTGGTCATCGGCGTGCGCCGCCGCGGCGGCTTCGGCCGGTTCGTCATGGGATCGGTCTCGGACGAGCTGCTGCAGGAGATCGATCAGCCGGTGCTGTGCGTGAAGGAGTACCGGCAGTACGGGGACCACACGCCCGAGGCCGTGAGCCACGTCGCCGAGACGGACCCGGCCGCCCACGGCCTGCCCGCGTCCGAGCCGATGGCCGAGCGGCGTCGGCTCACACCCGTCGATTCCGGGGACCCGACGCTCGAGCGCTGAGCGCTCCCGCCGGGCCTCAGTCCTCGTCGTCCTGACGGCGGCGCGTGACGGCGTCGTCGAGGAGGCCGTCCGCGTGGGAGCCGGCGCCGCTGCGCCGTCCGGCCTCGTCCGCCGCCGCGGCCTCCGCCGCCTGCTTGGCCTGCTGCGCGCGCCGCTCGGCGAACGCCTCCTCGCCCGGGCCGGCGAGTTCGCGGTTGCGCTGCACCGCCGTCATCGAGCCGGTGTACAGGCCGGAGTGGTCGCCCACGCGGGTCAGCGGTGTGGTGAGGGTGTCCGGGCGCGGATCGGCGCCGTCGACGCGCGGCAGCGGCGCGGTGCGCGGGCGCGGCTCGCGGGCCGCCACCCCGGAGCCGTCCGGGCCCGGCTCACCCGTCCGGTCGCCACCGCGGGCCTCCGCGTCGGAGCCTTCGGAGGCGGGTGACGCGTCGCCGTGGGCGGGGTGCCGGACCACCATGCGCTGCACCACGATGCCCTCGGGGTGCTCGTGGCGCAGGAAGGCCACGAGGTCCTCGCGCACGAGGCAGCGCAGGTCCCAGAGGTCGCCGGAGTTGCGGGCGGAGACCACGGCGCGGATGCGCACGACGCCGCCGGTCGCGTCGGTCACCTGCAGCGCGTGTTCGCGTCCGTCCCACAGGTCCGTGGACTCGAGCAGCTGGGTGAGTCGTGCGCGCAGCACGTCCATGGGCACGCGCCAGTCCACGTCCAGCTCCACGACGCCGGAGACCTCGGCGCCCACCCGCGTCCAGTTCTCGAACGGCTGGGTGGTGAAGTGCGAGGACGGGTAGACCATGCGGCGACCGTCCCAGAGCTTGAGCACCACGTTGGACAGGGTGATCTCCTCGACGGTGCCGAACACGCCCTCCATGTCCACCACGTCGCCCACCCGGATCGCGTCCGTGAAGGCGAGCTGGAAGCCGGCGAACACGTTGGTCAGCGTGGACTGCACGGCCAGGCCGGCGATCACCGAGATCACACCGGCGGAGGCGAGCAGACCGGCCCCGAGCGAGCGCACCTCGGGCACCCCCAGCAGGACCACGGCGACGGCCACCACCACGATCACCGCGTTGAGGATGCGCCGGATCAGGATGGTCTGCGTCCGGATGCGTCGCTCGCGGCGGTGCTCGACGCTGGTCTCCTGGTAGCGGCCGAGGATCCCCTTCTCGATCACGCCGACCAGGCGCCACGCGGCCCATGCGACCGCCGCGGCCACGGCGATGAGCATCAGGAACGACGCCGGCCGGTACCAGGTCTGCTCCTCGGCCATGACCCCGAGCCAGATCCGGGAGGCCAGCAGGCCGGCGGCGACGGCGGCCGGCAGGCTCAGCCGCGCGGCGCCCTGCTGGAACGCGGGGCGGCGCACGAGCACGACGCGTGCCACCTGCAGGGCCAGGTACACGACCGCCGCGCCGATCGCGAACGCCATCAGCACGGTCAGCAGCGTCCCCCATTCCACGCCGAAGGCCCGCGTGGTGGCGGCCGCCCCGTCCTGGAAGTCCCCCTCCACCCCGGTCGGCACGGTCTCGCCCGCCAGGAGGCGGTCCAGGGCGGTCAGCAGGGGCGGGGTCGCGAGGGCGGGCAGGACGGGGAAGACCATGACGACAGTCTGACACCCGCCCCCGGACGCGCCCCGGAGAAGAGCACAATGGAGCCTGACCGTCCGCGCGGTCCGGGCCCGGCCGTCGTCGCGCCCCGTCCCGCCGGCCCGCCGCCGCCCCTCTGGAGGAATCCATGCTCTCCGTCACCGACCTGCGCCCGCTCGACACCGCCACCGCGGACCTGTCCCGCATCATCCCGCGGGCGAACGTGGACGTGTCCTCCGTGGTGCCGGTGGTCGCCCCGATCATCGAGCAGGTCCGCCACGGCGGCGAGCAGACCCTGCTGGAGCTGGCCGAGCGGTTCGACGGCGTCCGTCCGCCCGCCCTGCGCGTGCCCGCGGAGGCGCTCGAGGCCGCCCTGGCCGGGCTCGACCCGCGGGTGCGCGCGGCGCTGGAGGAGTCGATCCGCCGGGCCCGGCTCGTGCACGCCGCCCAGCACCCCCAGGACTCCACGGTCGAGCTGGGCGAGGGCGCCGTCGTCGAGAACCACTGGCTCCCCGTGGGCCGCGTGGGCCTGTACGTGCCCGGCGGCCGCGCCGTGTACCCCTCCTCGGTGGTGATGAACGTGGTGCCCGCGCAGGCGGCCGGCGTGGGGAGCCTCGCGGTGACCTCGCCCCCGCAGCGGGACCACGGCGGCCTGCCCCACCCCACCGTGCTCGCCGCGTGCGCGCTCCTGGGTGTGGACGAGGTCTACGCGGCCGGCGGCGCCCAGGCCGTCGCCATGCTGGCGCACGGCGTCCAGGACGACGACGGCGGGTGGCTCTGCGCGCCCGTCGACCTGGTGACGGGGCCCGGCAACGTGTACGTGGCCGCCGCCAAGCGCGCGCTGCAGGGCGTGATCGGCGTGGACGCCGAGGCCGGGCCGAGCGAGATCGCCGTGATCGCCGACGGCACCGCCCGCGCCGACTGGGTGGCCGCGGACCTGATCAGCCAGGCCGAGCACGACCCGCTGGCCGCCTCCGTGCTCATCACGGACTCCGAGGACCTGCTCCGGGACGTGCTGGCGGCGATCGAGGCGCAGGTGCCCGGGGCGTTCCACGAGGACCAGATCCGCGAGGCCCTCACCGGCCCCCAGTCCGGCGTGCTGCTGGTGCGGGACATGGACCAGGCCGTGGAGGTCTCCGACCGCTACGCCACCGAACACCTCGAGATCCAGACGCGCGACCCCGAGGCCCTCGTGGGGCGCATCCGCAACGCCGGCGCCGTGTTCGTGGGCCCGCACGCCCCCGTGCCGCTGGGCGACTACTCGGCCGGGTCCAACCATGTGCTCCCCACCTCGGGGACGGCCCGGCACTCCTCCGGTCTGAACACGGTGACGTTCCTGCGCCTGCAGCAGCGCATCCGCTACACGGAGACCGGGCTCAAGGAGGTCGCGGACGGGATCGGCGTGCTGGCCGAGGACGAGCGCCTGCCCGCGCACGGCGCCGCGATCCGCGCCCGCTTCGCGTGAGGGGGCGGGCGTGAGCGGCGTCCGCATCGACGCGTGGCTGTGGGCCGTGCGGCTGTACAAGACCAGGTCGGCGGCCACGGCGGCCGTGCGCGCAGGCCACGTGCGCATCGACGGCGAGCCCGTGAAGGCGGCGACGCCCGTCGTCGTCGGGAACCGGGTGCGGGTGCGCCAGGACGGACGCGAGCGGATCCTCGAGGTCACGGGGCTGATCGCCAAGCGGGTGGGTGCCCCCGTAGCCCGGCAGCAGTACGTGGACCACTCCCCGCCGCCCGTGCCGCGTGAGCTGCTCGCGGTGCCGTACCGCGAGCGGGGCGCGGGCCGGCCCACCAAACGGGACCGCCGGCAGCTGGACGCGCTGCGCGGCCGCGACCGACGCTGAGCGTCTCAGTCCTCCCCGCGCCGTCATCCGCCGTCGTGATGGCGGCCTCATGCGGAGGGTGCGGTCAGCACCATCCGGAACGGCTTGTCGTTGTCCACCGTGACGGTGAACGTCATCGGCCCCGCCTCATCCACGGGGGGAGTCGCCGCCGACCAGCCGCCGCACAGCGCCTCCGATCCGGCCATCCAGGTCTTCGTTCCCCCGCCACCCCGTGAGGTCAGGATCTCCGTCTCACCGGTGGCATCCGAAGGACACAGCACGATGACCCGAAGGACCGCACCCTGTTGAGCGTCCACGGTGATCTGCTGTGTGCCCGTCCCGACCGCCTCCTCCAGGACGGACTCCTTCTCCGGGTCGAGATAGCCCGCATCCGGATGCCGGCGCGTGTACTCGACCAACGTCATCCCGTCCTCCTCGAACAGCGCGGCGGGGAGTGCTTCTTCACCGGCGGGTGACGACGCGGACGAACCGGTGGCGGAGGCCGACCGGGTTGCCGAGGGGGCCGCTGACGTCACGGTGACGGAGGACGCCGCAGCGGTGGATGCCTTCGCGGTGGAGGAGACGCTGCCCGGGGAAGCGGAGCATCCCGAGATGGCGAGACCGAGGAGAGCCGCGACGACCACGGCGGCCGACAATGCCGCACGCTTCTTCTCGATGTCCATCCGCATGATCCGATCCCTCTCAGAGAACCGACTGCGGGGCCGCGGGCTGCGGTCTCGAGCCCCCCTCTCGAGTGGCTTGATCCTGGCTGGCGATGCGCGGTGTGTCAAGCATCACATCGGGCAGCTCGGATGACGCCGCGCGACCGCCGCGCTTTGACCACCCCACGGACCCCTCCGTAGGCTGACCCCAGAATCACGAGTTCCCGTCATTCACGGCCCTGGCCGGCGGGACGGCAACCCTCTCACGCAGTAGTGGGGTGCTCCAGGTGATGATTCGGCCCCTCGGACACCCCGACGGGCAAGTACCGCGCCTCCGCGGATCCGGGCGATCCGCGTTCCCGCCTTCTGCGGAGCCGCGCCAGTCATCGGAAGAGGACGCGCGCCATGACCCTGACCCACGAACCCCACACCGCCACGTGGGACACCGACCTGTCCCTCGGCAACCTCCGCTCCGGCCTCTCGGCCTTCCCCACCGGGGTCGTCGCGCTGGCAGGCCTCGCCGACGGCGTCCCCGAGGTGATGGTCTCCTCCTCCTTCGGCGTGGGCATCTCCTGGGAGCCGGCCCTCGTGTCCTTCTCCGCGCAGAACAGCTCCCGCACCTGGCCGCGCCTGCGCCGGGCCGGGGCGATCGGCGTCTCCCTGCTCGCGGCGGACCAGACGCCGCTGTGCCGCCAGCTGGCCTCCCGCGAGGGCGACCGCTTCGCCGGTCTCGACGTGCACCGCAGCCCGCACGACGCCCTGCTGATCGGGGGCTCCTCGCTCTGGCTCGAGACGCGGGTGCACGCCGAGGTCCCGGCGGGCGACCACACGGTGGTGCTGCTGGAGGTGACGGCCTTCGCGGATCACACGGACGCCGCTCCCCCGGCCGCCCTGCACCGCAATCTCTTCCACGGCCTGCGCGCGCTCTGAGCGAACTCCAGGTGAACAATCGGGCCCCTGGTTCCCGGTCGGCGAGATCCGTGCAATGATGGAGCCTGAAGTTGATCAAGCTGTATCCCGCCATCTTCACTGCTCGTCAGCCCGGCATCGCCGGCGTCGATGAGTGTTGGGCAAGCGGTTCAGTCTCGCCGCTTCACCCGCGTCCCACATCCGGGCCGCGGTCCAACACCGCCACCGCACCGCGGGGGCACATCGAAAGGACACCATCATGGCTGTCGGTACTGTCAAGTGGTTCAACGCTGAGAAGGGCTACGGCTTCATCGCCCCCGAGGACAACTCCGCGGACGTGTTCGTGCACTTCTCCGCCATCCAGGGCAACGGCTTCAAGGAGCTCCAGGAGAACGACCGCGTCGAGTTCGAGACCCAGGACGGCCCCAAGGGCCTCCAGGCCGCCAACGTGACGAAGCTCTGATCTTCGCCTGACGCACGGCTTCCGACGCCCCCGGTCCACACGGACCGGGGGCGTCGTCGTGTGTCAGGCGTCCACGCCCCGCCGCGCACTGCGCCGCACTCCGCCGTACGCCCGTTCGACCGCGGCGCTGCGACATCACCGCAGGGCTGCACTGCGGTGATGTCGCTGAGGCGCGGTCCTCCGGGGTGGGCCTCGTCCTGGCCCTGCGCGTCAGGCCGCGCCCCGCCGACCCACGTGGCGACGCAACAGCAGCACCACGCCCAGGGCCAGCAGATACCCGAGCGCGACGACCGCGAAGCCGGCCCGGTAGTCGCCCGTGACGTCGCGCAGCACGCCCATCAGCAGTGGGCCCAGGGCGAAGCCGGCGTACATGCCCATCGAGTTCGCCCCGGTCGCACGGCCGAGCCGCTCGGCCGGCACCTCGCTCAGCAGGCCCGCGTTGATCACCACGTTGGCGCCCAGCACCGTCAGGCCGTGCACCGCGGCGCCCACCCACAGCAGGGCCGGCAGGTCCAGCAGGTCCGCGGCGAGGAACACCGCGACGCCGGCCACCGCACCCAGGCAGATCACGGCCAGCAGGGTGGTGGGCCGGTCTCCGGAGCTCATCCGCCGGCTCCACCCGATCCGGGAGAGCACCCCCACCACCCCGGACACGGCCGCCGCGGCGCCGCCGGCCACGAGCGTCATTCCCAGCGTCTCGACCGCGAAAAGCGGCAGGTAGGTGTTCGTGGCCTGCATGCCCAGGCCGGTGAGGAACGCGATCGCCGCGAAGAACCAGACCGTGGCCGGCAGGGGCGAGGTGTCCCGCCGTCGTCGCCCGCCGACGGGGCCGGTGGCCGGCGGCGGCGCCCCGGGCAGCGGCGGGGCGGCGACCAGCGCGAGCACCCAGAGCGCCCCGATGAGCACCGCGGCCCCCAGCGCGGCGCCCGTCCAGCCGAGGGCGAGGGACGCGGCCGGGAAGAACAGGCCGCCGACCAGCTGGGCCGCCTGCACGCCGGACTGCTTCACCCCGACCCACCCGATGCGCCTCTCCGGCGGCACCACGGTCCGGATGATCCGGTTCGTGGTGGGGTTGGAGATGGCCTGCGTGACGCCCGCGACGGCGGCCGCCGCGTACAGCACGGGCAGGGACGGGGCGACGGCGCCGAGCACGAGCGCCGCGGCGGTGCCGCCGAAGATGATGCTCAGCTGCGCGCGGGCGGACAGGCGGTCGGCGGCCCGGCCGAGGCCGAGGGAGGTGACGGCGGCCGCCGCGAACACGACCGTCATCACGGTGCCGAGCTGGCCCGAGGTGACGTCGAGCCGCTCCATCACGACCGTGGAGGACGCGGAGACGCCGTAGTTGAACAGGGGGCCGGCGCCCATCGCCGCCAGCAGCACCCACAGCAGGGCTGCGGAGGGGCGGCGAGCGACGGGGGCAGGCGGGGTCACGGCCCCAGGCTACGACCCCTCACGCGACGAGGCGGGAAATCCATCTCATGGGCGCCCGGGGGCGTCGTGTGAGGTGGATTTCCCGCCTCGAAAGCGGGGGTGACTGCGGGGACAGGTCAGCCGACGCGGCCCTCGCCGCGGTGCTCACCCTCCACGCGGCCGGTGGTCCCGCGCTGGGTGACCTCCTCGCCGTCCTGGCGCTCGGGCCGCTCGCCGGCCTCCGTCGGCAGGCCCTCGTTCTCGTCGGCGGGCGTCTCGCCGGCGGTGGCGGCGGGGGCCGGGTCCTGCGGGGCGCGACGACGGCCGCCGTGCGCGGACAGCGACTCCCCCTCACCCAGCGAGCTGACGCGCGGCATCGGCGACGTGGTCAGCGGCACGGACTCGGTCTGCCGGGCGCCGACCAGCGTGGAGCCCGTCCCGGAGATGGGGGAGCCCTGCACGGGGGCGCCGGCCGCCTTGCGGCCCGGGATCAGCAGCTCGGAGCGCCACTCGGGGTCGCGCTCGGTGAGGTAGTCCACGCGGGCGTGCTCGCCGAAGTGGTCCGCGTCCGCCTCCTCCCAGTCCATGGCCCAGCCGGCGGGCGGGTCGTTGAGCAGCTCGTCCGTGCGCAGCCAGTGGTAGATGGACGCGTACGAGCGGGTGCTCAGGTGGTCCACGCGGCGGCGCAGCATGCGGGTGTTCAGCTGGGACGGATGCGTCAGGCCCATGGACGCCATGATCTGCACGGCCTCGCGCACGGTCAGGCGGTGGTAGTTGAAGACGCGGTTGCCCTTGTCCTCCACGTCGAGGGCGCGCATCAGACGCGGGTCCTGCGTGGCCACCCCCACGGGGCACTCGTTCGTGTGGCACTTCTGCGCCTGGATGCACCCGGTGGCCATCATCATCGCGCGGGCGGACATGGTGAAGTCCGCGCCCTGGATCAGACGCTTGACGATGTCCGAACCGGTGGCGACCTTGCCGGCCGCGCCGAGCTTGATCATGTGGCGCAGGCCGGTGCCCACGAGCGCGTTGTGCACGAGCATGAGGCCCTCGGTCAGCGGGGTGCCCACGCGGTCCGAGTACTCGAGCGGGGCGGCGCCGGTGCCGCCCTCGGAGCCGTCCACGATGATGAAGTCGGGGGCGATCCGCTCCTCCCAGATGGCCTTGGTCATGGCCAGCACGTCCACGCGGGAGCCCACGCAGAACTTGATGCCGATCGGCTTGCCGTCCGAGAGCTCACGGAGCTGCTCGATGAACCTGACCATCTCGCGCGGGGTGCGGAACGCGGAGTGGGACGCCGGGGACAGGCAGTCCTTGTCCATCGGGATCTCACGGGCCTCGGCGATCTCGGGGGAGATCTTCTCCTTGGGCAGCATGCCGCCCAGGCCGGGCTTCGCGCCCTGGGAGATCTTGATGGTGATGCCCTTGACCTCGGGCAGCAGCGCCTTCTCGGCGAACTTCTCCGGGCTGAAGGTGCCGTCCTCGTTGCGGCAGCCGAAATAGCCGGAGCCGATCTCCCAGAACAGGTCCGCGCCGTTGCCGCGGTGGTACTTGGTGAGGCCGCCCTCGCCGGTCTCGTGGATGAACCCGCCCAGGCCGGCGCCCTTGTTCATGGCGATCACGGCGTTGGCGGAGAGGGAGCCGAAGGACATGGACGAGATGTTCATCAGCGAGATGTCCACGGGTCGGCGGCAGTCCGGGCCGCCGATCCGCACCGTGGGGGGCTCCTCCGGCGGGTTGACCGGGGCGGTGGAGTGCAACAGGAACTCGTAGCCGATCTCCGAGGTGTCCCGCTCGGTGCCGAACGCCTTGTGGCTGTCCAGTCCCTTCGCACGGGCGTAGACGATCGAGCGGGTGTCCCGGTCGAACGGCTTGCCGTCGAAGTTGCGCTCGATGAAGTACTGCTGGATCTCGGGGCGGATCGACTCCAGCAGATACCGCATGTGGCCGAGCACGGGGTAGTTGCGGAGGATCGCGTGCCGCTTCTGGGTCATGTCCCACACGGCGAGCACGAGCAGCGCCACCAGGAGCACCGCCAGCACCCACCACGCGCCGCCGCCGATGGCGGCCACCAGCACGACGACGAGCGCGGCCAGCGAGAGGGTCGCGACGATCAGGAGTCTGTTGTTCACCCGACCATCGTGCCCTATATCACTCGAACGTTCATCCTCGCCGCACTGTGTCGAGGTCCCACGTGTGGGGCAGGGGCGTCCGGGCCGACGGCAGGGCCACGCTGCGCCGCCACTCGTGCAGCCACTCCGGCAGCGTCGGCTCCCCCGCGAGGTCGTGGCCGGCCGCCGCCGCGATCGCCCGGACCTCGTCGTTCTCCACGGGGCGGCCGTCCTTCTTGCGCAGGCGCGTGCAGATGTACGCGCGCACCGCGACGTCGCCGTCGACCACCACGCGCTGCTCGAACCACACCGCGCGCTCATCCAGGCCGATCATCCGCGTCTCCACGTCGAACCGCTGCCCCAGGGTCACCGAGCGGCGGAACGCGATCTGCTCGGCCTGCACCACGGGCGTCCAGCCGCGACGGCGGATCTCGTCCCACAGGCCGGTGCGGACCATCGCGTCGAAGCGGCCGAGGTCGAACAGCCCGAAGTACTGGCCGTTGTTGACGTGCAGGGCCATGTCCACGTCCGTGGGCAGGGCGCGCATCGGCAGCGTCGTCGGCTCCCAGAGTCCGGCGCGCGGGCGGCGACGCGCGCGGGCGACGACCCAGATCGTGCGGGGGATCAGATGCATCGGATGTTCCTCCTCGGGGTCACAGGACCCCCTCGGTCAGATGGTCCGGCGTGCCGAACCGGTGGGCGGTCACGGACACGGCCTGTTCGTGCAGGAACGGCAGCAGCTCCACCTCGCCGGCGCTCACCACGGGGCCAGCGTAGACCGCCACGTCGGGGGTGTCGCCGAGCGCCGCGTGGAGCGCGCTCCGCGCCGCCTCGGCCGCCTCCCGGTCGCCGGCCCAGTCGGCGACGAGCCGGATCCGTGCGTCGCCGCCGCCCTCCGCTGCGGGCGGGATGAGGGCCAGCCGCCGGGCGCGGTCGTGGAACGCGGCGTCGTCCTCGACGACGACGTCCACCGGCGCGGACGTGCCGGCACCCTCCGTGCGGACGGACCGGACCAGCTCCTCCACCCGGCCGCGCACGGCCTCGGCCGAGAGCCCGTCCGCGTCGGGCCCCTCCGCGGTGGGGGTCGGGCGCAGGCTCACGGTCATGGGCGCCCCGGCGCGCAGGCCGGCGGAGACGATGCGCAGCAGGTGGTCGGCGGGCCCCGAGTGCCGGCGCACGAGGACCGGGGTGGGGACGTGACGCAGCACGTTCCGCTCGGCCTCGAGCGCGGAGACGTCCGTGGCCACCCCGAACACGGTGGTCCACGCGTGGGTGTCGAGGGCGCGGGCGGTCTCGAGCCAGGATGCGCCCGCACCGTCGGCCTCGGCCCCGGGCCGTCCCTCTCCCCCGGCCCACGTGGGCGCGTCCTCCCAGTCCACGAGGCCATGCAGGTAGTGCGGCCCGCCGGCCTTCGTGGTGGGGCCGACGACGGAACGCTTCCAGCCGCCGAAGGGCTGGCGGCGCACGATGGCCCCGGTGATGCCGCGGTTCACGTAAAGGTTGCCGGCGCGCACGCCGCGCAGCCACACGTCGATCTCCTCCCGGTCCAGCGAGTGCAGCCCGGAGGTGAGGCCGTAATCCACGGCGTTCACGATCCCGATCGCCTCCTCGAGCGTCTCGGCCGTCATCACGGCCAGCACGGGGCCGAAGTACTCGGTGAGGTGGGCGTCGGCGCCGGGGCGGACGCCGGAGCGGATGCCCGGGCTCCACAGGCGACCCGTCTCGTCCAGCTGCCGCGGACGCAGGGCCCACCGCTCCCCCGGGCCGAGCTCGGTGAGCCCGCGACGCAGCTTCTCGCCGGGGGCCTCGATCACGGGGCCCATCTCGGCGCGCGGGTCCACGGGGTGCGCCACGTGCAGGGACGAGGCCGCGTCCAGCAGCTGCCGGTGGAAGCGCTCGGAGGTCGCCACGGAGCCGACGAGCACCACGAGGGAGGACGCCGAGCACTTCTGGCCGGCGTGACCGAACGCGGACTGGACCACGTCCTTCGTGGCCAGGTCCAGATCCGCGGACGGGGTCACGATCACGGCGTTCTTGCCGGAGGTCTCGGCGAGCAGGTGCAGGTCGGGGCGCATCCCCTTGAACAGCCGTGCGGTGTCCCAGCTGCCGGTGAGGATGAGCCGCTCGACGGCCGGGTCGGTCACGAGCGCCGCGCCGACCTCCGCCTCGTCCTCGTCCGCCAGCGTCACCAGGCGCACGAGGTCCGCGGGGTCGTGCCCGGCGAGCGGGCCGCCGTCGTCGAACAGGCCCGAGTCCCGCAGCCCGGCCACGATCAGCTCCCACGCGACCGCGCCCGTCCGCTCGGACTGCGGGGCCGGCTTGAACACCACGGGCGAGCCGGCGCCGAGCGCGGCGAGGACGCCCCCGACCGGGATGGCCACGGGGAAGTTCCACGGCGGGATCACCAGGGTCAGGCGGACGGGCACGGCGCGGGCGCCCTCCACCGCGTCCAGGCCGCGGGCCAGGCGCGCGTAGTAGTGCGCGAAGTCCACGGCCTCGGAGACCTCGGGGTCGCCCTGGTCCAGGGTCTTGCCGGTCTCGGCGGCGGCCACCTCCAGCAGGCGGGCCCGGCCGGCGTGCAGGGCCCGTCCGACGGCGTCCAGCGCGTCGGCGCGCTCGTGGCCGGTGAGCGAGCCCCAGCGGGCGCCGGGGTCGGCGGTGGCGGCGATGGCGGCGCGGGCGTCGTCGGCCGTGGTGGCGCGGTGGGCGCGGACGGTGTCCGTCCCGAGGTCCGAGCCCGGGACGGCCGCGAGGATCCGGCGGGCCCACTCCCGGTTGCCGGGCAGCGCGGGGTCCGTGTCCGGGGTGTTGGCGAAGCCGTCCACGGGGGCGGGGGTCGGCCCGTCCTCCCCGCGGGACCGGTCCTGGAGGCGGTTCGGACGGGGCACGGCCGCGTCCAGGTGGCGCAGCGAGGCGCGGAAGCGCTCCTCCTCGCGGGCGAACAGGTCCGCGTCCGCGTCCAGGTCGAACACGGCGGACATGAAGTTCTCCGGGGAGGCGCCCTCCTCGAGGCGGCGCACGAGGTAGGAGATCGCCACGTCGAACTCCTCGGGCCGCACCACGGGCGTGTAGAGCAGCAGGGCGCCGACGTCGGCCCGGACGGCGGCGGCCTGGCCGGTGGCCATGCCGAGCAGCATCTCGAACTCCACCGCGGCCGGGTCGAGCCCGCGGCGCTCGATCAGCCGGTGGGCCAGGGCGACGTCGAAGAGGTTGTGCCCGGCCACGCCGATGCGTACGTGGGCCAGATGCTCCGGGGTGAGCGCGTAGTTGAGCACGCGCTTGTAGTTGGTGTCCGCCTCCTGCTTCGAGCCCACCGTGGCCAGCGGCCAGCCCGTCAGGGAGGCCTGCATCCGCTCCATGGGCAGGTTGGCGCCCTTGACCACGCGCACCTTGACCGGGGCGCCGCCGGCGGCGACGCGGCGCGCGGCCCACTCCTGCAGGCGCACCATGGCCGCGAGCGCGTCCGGCAGGTAGGCCTGCAGCACGATGCCGGCCTCGTAGTCGCGCAGGCCCGGCTGCTCGAGCAGGGCGGTGAACACGTTGAGCGTGAGGTCGAGGTCGCGGTACTCCTCCATGTCCAGGTTGATGAAGGTGTCCCGGTCCCGGGCGAGCTCGAACAGCGGGGTGAGCCGCTCGGTGATGTCCGCGACGGCCTCGTCGAACGCGTAGGGCGCGTGCGGGGCGGTGGCGGCGGAGACCTTCACGGACACGTAGTCGACGTCGTCGCGGCGGATCAGCGCGGCGATGCCCTCGAGCCGGCGGTCCGCCTCGCCCTGGCCGAGGATCGCCTCGCCCAGCAGGTTGATGTTCAGCCGGGTGTGCTCGTCGCGCAGGGCCGCGATGGCCTTGCCGAGCTGTCGGTCCCGCGCGTCGACGATCAGGTGGGAGACCATGTGCCGCAGCACGCGGCGGGCCGTGGGGACGGCGATGCGCGGCACGAGCGGGGCGGCGCGGCCGCCGACGCCGAGGACGGCGCGCAGGGCCGGGGGCAGGAAGCCGGGGGCGCGACCGGCGAGCTCCCGCAGCGCCCGGGCGGCGATCGCGGGGTCCTCGGGACGGACCACGTGGTCCACGAAGCGCACGATGAAGTCGAGGCCGCCCGGCTCCTTCAGGGCGCCCGCCAGCTGGCGGGCCGCGAAGTCGGCCTCATGGTCGCGGGACTCGGCGAGCCAGCGCCTCACCTGCGCGACGGCGTCGTCGGCGAGGGCGTGCAGGTCGGCGGGGTCGGGAATCCCGCCGGTCGCGCCGAGGACCCGGTCGAGATCGTCGTGGTCCTGGGCGGAGAACATCGCGGTCATGGCCGCACTCTGCACGTGTGCCGGGTCACAGGTCAAACCGCCGCGGCTTCCTGTCAGACGCCTATGCTCGATGGACATCCCCTCGCCGCGCGCCCGCGCGTCGCCGCCGTCTTCCCAGGAGCCCGTCCGCCATGGCCGCCGTCGACCCCGCCCCCACCGACGCGCGGGAGCGCCGGGACGTCGTCGTGCCCGTGCCCGGACCCGAGGACCCGCCCGAGCGGGCCTGGCTCGTCCTGCCCCACCGCCACCCGGTGCCGACGCTGCTGGAGGAGACGCGGGACGCCGTCGTGGGCCTGGCCGAGACGCTCGCCGCCGTGCTGCCGGTCACCGTGCTCGCCCACCCGCGCGACGCCGGGGCGGCGCGGCTGGTGCCCCCGGAGGTGGACCTGTTGCGCGCGCCCGTGGGCTCACCGCTGCTGGGCCGCACCGGGCCGAGCTTCGTCCGCCGCCCCGAGGGCCTGGCCGCCGTCGCCTGGCGCAGCGCCGCGGGACTGACCGGGACCGGGCCGCTCGACGGCGCGGCCGCGACGGCCGTGGCGGAGGCGGCGGGACTGCCGCTGCTCACCCCCCTGCTGTGCGCCCCGCGCGGGGCCTGGGTGACCGACGGCGAGGGGACGGCCGTGGTGGCCGCGGACCCCGTGCTGGACGGGCGGATCAACGGCGCGTGGACCCCCGGCCAGGTGGCCGCCGAGTTCGCCGCCCTGCTGGGGATCACCCGGGTGCTGTGGGTGCCGCCGGCACCGCGGCCGGACACCGGGCCGTGGGGCGGGCCCGGTCACCTGGCCTCGTGGGTGCGCCTGCAGGGCGACGGCGAGGCCGCCGTGCACTGGCGCGGCGACCGGTTCCACCCCGAGCACCCGTACGCCGCGGCGGCGCTGCGCTTCCTGCAGGGCGCCGACGACGCCGCCGGCCGGCCCCTGCGCGTGCGCACGGTGACCGGGGCGGCGCAGCCCGCCGAGTACGACCCGGCCGAGCGGGGCCCCCGCTCCCTCCTGGACACGCTGCCGCTGGGCGCTGCGGTGCTGCGGCCGGCGTTCGAGGACGCCGCGGGCGAGGAGGCCGCGGCCGCCGCGTGCGCGGCACTGCACCCGGGGCTGCCCCAGCTGTCGTTCCCCGCCCCGCCGCTGCTGCGGCTGGCCGGCGCGCTCAACGACCTGGTGCTGCTCCAGCCCCGCCCGTGACCTCGTCGGTCGCGGGGCCGTCGTCGTCCCCGCCGTCCGTCGGGGCGCGGTCCTCGTCCTTCCCGTGCGCGTCCGAGCGCCAGGCCGCCGGGCGCAGCCGTTCCAGGAGCGAGGACTGACGGCGCTCCATCCCCTTCAGGTCCGAGGCGATGAGCGCGTTGATCCAGCGGGCGTTCGGGTCGGCGTCGATCAGCACGGCCTTGGCCAGCAGCGTGCAGGGCAGCGCGAGGATGGCGCCGAGCGGGCCGAGGACCCAGGCCCAGAAGAGCAGGGAGAGGAAGCTGACGGTGGGGATCACGCCGATCGCGTCGCCGGCCACCTTGGGCTGGATCACGGACTGCAGCACGAAGTTCAGCACCGAGTAGCTGACCACCACCCACAGGAAGTCGGACCAGCCGCCCGCCGCCAGGCCCAGGACGGCCGGCGGCAGCAGGCCGATGATGAAGCCGATGTTCGGGATGTAGTTGGTGAGGAAGCTGAGCACGCCCCACACGAGCGCGAGCGGCACGCCGATCAGCATGAGGGCAATCACGTCCAGCACCGCCACGATCAGGCCGAACACCGTGGTGACCACCCAGTAGCGGCGCACGCCCTGGGCGAACTCGACCAGGGCGTGGCCGAACTCGTGGCGGGCGGTGCTGAGCAGGCGGACGCGGCGTTCGACGTCCATCGAGTCCATGGCCAAGAAGAACATGCCCATGATCACGGTGACGAGCAGGCCGAAGACCGCGTAGACGTTCGTGGCGATCTTCGTGATGGCGCTGACGGCCGTCCCGGTGACGGCGCTCATGTCGATCGAGGCCAGCTGCTGGGACACCATGTCCGGGGTCACGCCGCGCTCGTTGAGCCAGTGCGAGACGTCCAGGACGATCTGCTGGAAGCGGTCCGCGTACTTGGGCAGCTCCGCCACCAGCTCGAGGCCGGACCACACCATCATGCCCCCGAACACGGCCATCACCGCGACGACCAGCAGGACGGTGGTGGCGGCCCCGAGCACGGGGTGCAGGCCCCGGCGGATGAGCCAGGCCTGCAGGGGGTAGGCCACGATCACGAGGTTCAGCCCCAGGAACACAGGCGCCGCGATGGAGGCGATCCCCTGGAAGAACTGCACCACCAGCACCAGGCCCGCGAGCGTCAGGACGATCACCAGCATGCGCGGCCACATGCGGTGGGGGCGGCGGATGTCCCAGTCGGAGGCGGGGCTGGACGAGGCGGGCGGCGGGGTCACCCCCGCGGGCTGTGCGGCGCTCACGCGGGCAGTCTATGCGCGGGCCGGACGGGGTAGGGTCGGGACCAGTCCACATCGACAGGGGAGCGCCCGCGCGGCGCTGAGAGTGCGGTCCGCCGCAGACCCTCGAACCTGCTCCGGTCCGCACCGGCGAAGGAAGTCGAGTCTCCCGGTCGACGTCGTCCCGGGATTCCGGTGGCGGCCTCGTCCCGGCCCCTCTGCCGTCCCAGAGGAGAACCGCCATGTCCCGCACCCCGCACCGCGCCCTCGCCGCCCTCTCGGTGGCCGCCCTCGCCCTCACCGGCTGTTCGGTGTCCGGCTCGTCCGGCGACGGGGCGTCGTCGGCCGCCTCCGGGGCCGGCGGCGGCGAGTCGACGACCGTGACGATCATGACGCACGACTCGTTCAACCTGCCCGAGGAGCTCGTCCAGAAGTTCGAGCAGGAGTCCGGCTACACCCTGAAGACCACGGCCCCCGGCGACGCCGGCAGCGTGGTGAACCAGCTCCTGCTGGCCAAGGACGAGCCCACCGTGGACGGCGTCTACGGCGTGGAGGACCACTCGGCGCACCGCCTCGTCCGCGAGGGCGTCGTCGCCGAATACACCCCGCAGGACCTGCCCGCCTCCGCACAGGACCGGATGGTGGAGGACCGCATGACCCCGGTGGACCAGGGCCAGGTGTGCTTCAACACGGATCCGGCATGGTTCGAGGCCCACGACGTCCAGGCCCCCACCTCGATCGACCAGCTCGACGACCCCGAGTACGCGAAGCTGACGGTCGCCACCTCCCCCGTGGCCTCCTCCCCCGGCCTGGCGCTGCTCGCGGCCACCACGGAGAAGTACGGCGACGACGGCTGGCAGGACTGGTGGCGGGGCCTGATGGAGAACGGGGGCAAGATCGCCGACAGCTGGTCCGACGCCTACAACTCGGACTTCTCCGGCGGCGAGGGCAAGGGTCGGTTCCCGGTGGTGCTCTCCTACTCCTCCTCCCCCGCGTTCGCCCCCGAGACCGAGGTGATCGAGGACTCCTGCACCCCGCAGGTCGAGTACGCCGGCGTGCTCGAGGGCGCGAAGAACCCCGAGGGCGCGCAGGCGTTCGTGGACTTCATGCGCACCGAGGAGGTCCAGTCCGCCCTGCCCGAGTCGATGTACATGTACCCGATCGACGAGTCGGTGCAGCTGCCCGAGGAGTGGGCGCAGAACGCGCCGCTCGTCGAGGACGCCATCACCCCGGACCCCGCCCGCATCGACGAGCGCCGCGAGGACCTGCTGAAGGAGTGGACCGCCCTGTCCGAGGCCTCCCGGCGCTGATGTCCGCGCTCACCGAGGTCGCGGCCCCCGGCACGGACCTGCCGCGCCGGCGGGCCCGCGGCCGGGGGGACGGGCTCGGCCCGTGGTGGCTGGTGGCCGCCGTCCTGCCGGTCGCCTTCCTGCTCGTCTTCTTCGCGTGGCCCGTGGCGGCCATGCTCTGGCGCGGGATCGGCGGCGACGCCGACGCGTTCACCGGCGCCGTGGACCTCACCGCCTTCGGGGAGACCCTCGCCCGCGAGCGCACGTGGCGCATCCTCGGCCAGACGCTCGGCATGGCCGCCGCCGGCACGGTGGTCTCGGTGGCGCTCGGCCTGCCGACCGCGTTCGTGCTGCACCGGCGTCGCATCCCGGGGCGGGCCGTGCTCCGCGCCCTCGTGCTCGTGCCGTTCGTGCTGCCCACGGTGGTGGTCGGCGTCGCGTTCCGCGCCCTGCTCGCCCCCGGCGGACCGCTCGGCTTCACCGGGCTGGACCAGACGACCACCGCCGTCGTGCTGGCCATGGTCTTCTTCAACGTGTCCGTGGTGGTGCGCCAGGTGGGCGCGCTGTGGAACGCGCTGGACCCGCGCCAGACCGAGGCCGCCCGCACCCTGGGCGCCTCGCCGTGGCGGGCGTTCCGCACCGTGACGCTGCCCCAGCTCGCCCCGGCGATCGCCGCGAGCGCGGCGCTGGTGTTCCTGTTCTGCGCGTCCGCGTTCGGCATCGTCCAGACGCTCGGCCGGCCCGGCTACGGCACGCTCGAGTCGGAGATCTGGGTGCAGACCTCCGTCTACCTGGACCTGCGGACCGCGGCGGTGTTCTCCGTGCTGCAGTTCGCGGTGGTGCTGGCCGCCGTCGTGGTCTCCGGCGTGACGGCGGCGCGCACCCAGCGGGCACTGCGGCTGCGGGAGACGCCGCCGGCCCGGCTCACGCGCGCGGACGCGGTCCCGGTGGCCGTGATGCTCGCGGTGGTGGCGCTCGTGGTGGCGCCGATCCTGACGCTCGTGGTGCGCTCCTTCCACACCCGCCACGGCTGGGGGCTGGGCAACTACCGGCTGCTGGCGACGAGCGCGGGCAGCGGGTTCGTGGGCGGGTCGACGCCGGCCCAGGCGCTCGAACAGTCCCTGCGGGTGGCCGTGGACGCCACGCTTGTGACGCTCGTGGTGGCCGTGCCGCTGGCCCTGCTGCTGACCCGGCCCTTCCGCTCACGCGCGGCGCTGGCGGCCCAGCGGGCCCTCGACGGCGCCCTGCTCCTGCCGCTCGGGGTGTCCGCGGTGACCGTGGGCTTCGGCTTCGTCGTGTCCCTGCGGGCCACGTTCCCGGAGCTGGCGGCCTCGGGCGTGCTCGTGCCGCTGGCCCAGGCGGTGGTGGCGCTGCCGCTCGCGGTGCGGGCGCTCGTGCCCGTGCTCGCGGCGGTGGACCCGCGGCTGCGGGAGGCCGCACGCACCCTCGGGGCGGGCCCGTGGCGGGTGCTGGCCACGGTGGACGGCCCGTTCCTCGCCCGCGGCGTGGGCGTGGCCGCGGGCTTCGCGTTCGCGGTGTCCCTGGGTGAGTTCGGGGCCACGAGCTTCCTGGCGAGCCCGTCCGCGCCCACCCTGCCGGTGCTGATCGCCCGGCTGCTGGGCCGGCCGGGCGCGGACAACTACGGGATGGCGCTCGCGGCGGCCACGGTGCTGGCCGTGCTGAGCGCCGGGATCATGCTGGTGTGCGAGCGGCTGCGCCCCCGGGGCCCGGCCGGGGCGGGAGGTCTGTGATGACGCCGACGACGACGGGGGCCTCCCTCCGGCTCCGGGACGTGGCGATCCGCTATCCGGACGGCTCCACCCCCGTGCGGGGGACGGACCTGGACGTGGCCGCCGGGGAGATCGTGGCGCTCGTGGGCGCCTCCGGCTCGGGCAAGTCCACGATCCTGCGCGGGATCGCCGGGCTCGAGGACGTCGTGGCGGGCACGGTGGAGCTCGACGGGCGGGACGTGGCGGCGGTGCCGACGCACCGCCGGGGCGTGGGGATGGTGTTCCAGGACGGGCAGCTGTTCCCGCACCGGACCGTGGGCCGGAACGTGGCGTACGGCCTCGAGTCCGCCGGCTGGGACCGGGCCCGGCGGCGGGCACGCGTGGCCGAGCTGCTGGACCTGGTGGGCCTGACCGAGCTCACGGACCGGCCTGTGCAGCGGCTCTCCGGCGGGCAGGCCCAGCGCGTGGCGCTGGCCCGGTCGCTGGCCCCGGCCCCGCGGGTGCTCCTGCTGGACGAGCCGCTGTCCGCGCTCGACGCGGACCTGCGCCGGCGCCTGGCCGAGGACATCCGGGCGGTGCTGCGGGCGGCGGGGACGACCGGCGTCGTCGTCACCCACGACCTCGCGGAGGCCGCCGTGATGGCCGACCGCACCGTGCGCCTCGGCGCGGGGGGACGCATCGCGGCGGAGGAGGACGGCCCGGCGGTAGCCTCTCAGGCATGACCCCGCCCGCACCCCGCCCCCGGCTGACCGCCCAGGACGTGGTGGACGCCGCCGTCGGGATCCTGCAGGACTTCGGCATGGGCGACCTGTCCATGCGGCGCGTGGCCGGGGTGCTGGGCGTGCAGGCCTCCGCGCTGTACTGGCACGTGCCGGACAAGCAGTCACTGCTGGCGCGGGTGGCGGACCGGATCGTCGCCGAGGCGGAGGAGACCGTGCGCGCCCGCCGCGTCACGGACCTGGCGGGCCGCGCCGAGGCCGCGGAGGCCGCCCTGCTGCGGCACCGGGACGGGGCGGACGTGGTGCTCTCCGCCCTCGCGCTCGGGCTGGGCGGCCTCGGCCTGCACCGTCTGCTCACCGAGGCGGCGGACACCCCGGAGGACGGGGAGCGGGCCCTGGCGCTGCTGCTGGGCACCGTGTCCCTGCGGCAGCAGCGCGCACAGGCGCAAGCGCTCGGCGTGGCGACCGGCCCGGACGTGCAGCGGCACCGCACGGACCCGCTCTGACCCCTCGTCCGACGCCGCCGCGCGGGAGGCCGAGGAGAGGAGACCTGCCTCCTCACAGGTGCGCTCGGTAAGGTCGCCCAGAGCAGAACAGGTCGGGACGGGTCGTCCCCTTCGTCCACGGCGATCCCGCCCGACCGCCGCAGGACCAGCATGGTCCGCCGGACCCGGCTCACAGTTCCGGCGCGGTCCCCTTCGACACAGCCGGCGAAGCCATGGGAGCACGGATCAACCACCCGCGGACGGTCGTGGACCGGACGCTGCATCACGACGTCGAGCCCGCACACCCCGCGGCGCTCGTCGACGTGGGCTGGGACTTCCGTGGCCCGGGCGCCAAGGCGGAGGAGCAGCACCGCCCGCTGCGCGTGGTCCGTGCCCGCCGGCCTCGGGGCACCCCGCGGGACCGGAACGGCGTCGACCTCACGCGCACCGGCCCCGTCGTCCCCCGCCCCTCCCCGCCGCGCACCCGGATCCGCCGGGACGGCGTCCGCGTGGTGGCCAGCCCGCTGGCCATGCTGCCCGGCGTGGACCACGGCCCCGCCCTCCGCCTGGACCTGCATCCGACGACGGGGGGCATCGTCTACGTGGCCCGCGAGCTCGAGCTGCGCGAGCTCGGCGACGACGTCCGCGGCCACGTCTACACCGGGATGGTCGGCACGGCGCATCTGAGCGCCTTCTGGTCCACCGTCACCGTCGACCTGCCGCCGGAGCGCCCGGTGATCGTGCGGCTGCGCTCAGACCGGGACGCCGAGCTGCTCTCCCTGCTCGAGGTCCTCGCCCCCGTGGACACGCGCGTGGTCTCCTACCGGCTCGACGAGTCCCCCGTGGGCACGCAGCGCTCCAGCTACCTGCTGCCGGACGTGGACCCGGAGACGGTCGCCCAGACGGGCGCGGCCCGGATCCCGCTCGAGGCCATCGAGGCCGCCCAGGAGGAGGAGGACGCGCTGCGCCGCTCCTCCGGCGTCTTCCTCTCCCGCCGCCGCACGGACCGCTTCCTGCGCCGCAACCTGCCCGGGGTGACCCACAGCCTCACGTTCGCGGACGAGGCGGACGTGACGGACGTGTACGTGGACGGCTCCGTGCTGCGCGGCTCCCGCATCGGCGGGGCGGCCGCCGTCGCCGGGCCGAGCATGTGGGCCGTGCAGGCCGTGGCCGGGGCCACGATGCCGCTCGAGGTGGAACTCGAGGCGCTCGTGCTGGGGCACGTGATCTGCGCGTGGGCGGGCACCCCCGGCGGCCGGGTCACCATCCACTCGGACTCGCGCGCCGCGCTGGCCCTGCTCAACGCCGCCCGCCGCGAGCGGCTCACCCTCGGCGGCGCCCGGGGCGAGCGCATCCGCCGCACCCTGCGGCGCCTGCTGGCCGCCGTCGACCTGGCGCAGGCCGCGGACGTCCAGGTGGACACCACGTGGGTCAAGGGCCACGTGGGGGTGCACGGCAACGAACTGGCCGACGACCTCGCCCGGGCCGCCGCCCGCCACGCCAGCGTCGGCACCCCCGAGGGGGACCTGCCCGAGCGGATGGGGCAGCTGATCCAGCTCCGCGTCGAGGACGACGCCGCCGGCTGACCCCGGCCCCCGATTCCCCGTCCTCCGCCCCAGCCTCTAAGGTGGGGCTGTGGAAGCGACAGTGGAACAGATCACAGCGGCCATCACGGCCCTGAACGACAAGTACTGGTACGTCGTGATGGCGCTGCTCTTCGTGGCCGGGGTGTGGTTCACCATCCGGACCGTGGGCGTGCAGGTGCGCATGCTCCCGGAGATGCTGCGGTCGGTGACGGCCAAGTCCCAGACCGGATTCGAGAACGACGGCGTGAGCCCGTTCCGCGCCTTCACCATCTCGGCGGCCTCGCGCGTGGGCACCGGCAACGTGGCCGGCGTGGCGATCGCGATCGTGATCGGCGGCCCGGGCGCCGTGTTCTGGATGTGGCTGCTGGCGATCATCGGCGGCGCCACCGCGTTCGTCGAGTCCACGCTGGCCCAGCTGTACAAGCAGAAGGGCGCGGACGGCTACTTCGGCGGGCCCGCGTACTACATCCGCGACGGTCTGGGCGCGAAGTGGCTGGCGGCCGTGTTCGCCGTCGCCATCACCGTGACCTACGGCTTCGTGTTCAACGCCGTGCAGTCCAACTCGATCTCCGAGTCCGTGCAGGCCAACTGGGGCGCGTCCTCCACCACCGCGTGGATCGTGGGCCTGGGCCTGGCCGCCCTCACCGGCCTCGTGATCTTCGGCGGCGTGCGCCGGCTCTCGGCCGTGACCAACGTGCTGGTCCCCGTGATGGCCACGTTCTACATCTTCCTGGCCCTGATCGTGATGGTCGTCAACATCACCGAGGTCCCGGGCATGATCGCGCTGATCGTGGGCCACGCCTTCGGCCTGCGCGAGGTCGCGGGCGCCGCCGTCGGCATGACGATGGTGATGCAGGGCGTGCGCCGCGGCATGTTCTCCAACGAGGCCGGCATGGGCTCCGCCCCGAACGCCGCCGCCACCGCGGCCGTCTCCCACCCGGCCAAGCAGGGCTTCGTGCAGTCCCTGGGCGTCTACTTCGACACCCTGATCGTGTGCTCGGCCACCGCGTTCGTCATCCTGCTCTCCAACCCGGCCTACGGACGCGGGGAGGCGCTCGGCATGCAGGTGACCCAGGGTGCGCTCCAGCAGGCCGTGGGCGCGTGGGCCGGCCCGGCGCTGACCGTCATCATCTTCTTCCTGGCCTGGTCCTCCGTGCTGGGCAACACCTACTACGGTGAGGCCAACATCCGGTACCTGGCCGGCCGCCACGCGGGTCGGGCCATCAGCGTGTTCCGCGTGCTCGTGCTGGTGTGCGTGGTCGGCGGCGCGCTCGGCTCCGTGGCGCTGGTGTGGAACCTCGCGGACACGTTCGCGGCCCTCATGGCGACCATCAACCTCGTGGCGATCATCCCGCTGGGCGGGCTGGCCGTGAAGCTGCTCCGGGACTACGAGCGCAAGCTCAAGGCGGGCATGGATCCGGGCTTCCACATCTCCGACCTGCCCGAGGCGCGGAACGTGGCCCTCTGGAGGGACGAGCCGAAGACCTCCCCGCTCCAGGACTGACGCCCCCGCCCGCGCGTTTCGAGGCGGGATATCGACCTCATCCGGCTGCCGCGGGCGGCCGTGGGGTGGATATCCCGCCTCGCTGCATGAGGAGGCCCGGTCTGGACACCGTGCGGGGGTCGGCGCCTAGGTTGAGGCGCACCCGACCGGCCACGCACGAGTGGCCGGCACGACGTCCGAGGAGGACACCATGGGCATCCTCTCCAGCATCACCCGCACCCTCGGTGGCGGCGGCCGCCGCTCCAGCCGACCCACCATCGGTGCGCACATCGGCCGGTCCCCCGGCTTCGGCCGACAGGCCCGCTCTCAGCGACGCCGCTCCAGCGGCCTGGGCGGTGCCCTCGTGGGCACCCTCGGCGGTCTGGCGCTGCGTGAGCTCTCGCGCCGCGGCGCCGGGGGCACGACGCGCGGACGCGGCTCCGGTGCGTACCGGGGCGGCTTCGGACCCTCGGCCCGGTCCACGGGCGGCCTCGGCACCGGCCTGCTGGGCGGGCTGCTCGGCGGGGCCCTCGCCTCCCGCGGCCGGTCCGGTGCCGCCGGCCGACGCACGGCGGGCGGACGCCGGACCGTGGGCGGCGGCTTCTGACCGCTGCGACGGTGCGGAGTCGCCGCTGAACACCATCACCGCGGAGCGGACACGGCACGGGGCGGGCACCGACGGATCGGTGCCCGCCCCGTGGTCGTGGTGGGCCGGTGGCGTGCCCGAGGGGTCTGCGCCGCGGCTCAGCCGAGGCCGGCGACGCGGCCCAGGATGAACAGCAGGACGCCGATGACCACGAGGGCGATGATCAGCCCAAGGACGATCTTGCCGGCCGAGCGCTCGCCGGTCTGCTCCACGTCCATGCCCGGGTTGTCCGGGCCGACGCCCGCGCCCTCGGCGGGGGGCGTGTCGCCGTCGAACGCGACGCCGGAGGTCTCGTCCGTCGCCTCGCGTGCGCGCCGGGCGTCCTGGGGGTCGGGGGTGTGCGGGGTGGCCATGGCCGGCTCCTCTCGTCTCAGCGGCACGGGTGCGTGCCGCTGGCCCTCAGGGTAGGCCCGGGGCAGGGGGTCCTGACCAGGGCGAGGCGACGCCCGCCCCGGCGCTTTCGTAGCCGAAACGGCGCGCCCCGAGCCGCTTTCGTTGACGAAACGGCGCTCCTCCACGCCGCCGCGACGGATCCCGTCACACTCTTGATCGTTGGATGTCCAAGCAATAGCGTGATCGGCGTCACGTCCCCGCCGTCCGGAGGAGCCCCCATGCCCGAGGCCTACATCATCGACGCCGTCCGCACCCCCGTGGGTCGCCGAGGGAAGGGGCTCGCCGGTGTGCATCCCCTCGACCTGGCGGCCGCGCCGTTGCGCGAGCTCGTCGGCCGCCAGGACATCGACTCAGCCGAATACGACGAGGTCATCCTCGGCTGCATCGACCAGCTCGGCCCGCAGGCCATGGACGTGGCGCGCAACGCCTGGCTCGCGGCCGGGCTCTCCGAGGACGTCCCCGGCACCACGGTCGAACGCCAGTGCGGCTCCGGCCAGCAGGCGGTCCACTACGCCGCGCAGGCCGTCATGAGCGGGACGGCGGACCTCGTCGTCGCCGGTGGCGTCCAGTCCATGAGCGCGATCCCGCTCTCCCGGTCCAACACGGCCGCCCGCGATCTCGGCTTCCCCGACCCGTTCACCGGCTCCGAGTCCTGGGCCGCCCGCTACGGGAGCGAGGAGATCTCCCAGTTCCGCGGGGCCGAGATGATGGCCCGGCACTGGAACCTGGACCGTGACGCCCTGGAGGAGTTCGCGGTGCGCTCCCACGAGCGTGCGCTCGCCGCCCAGGCCGACGGTCGCTTCGACCGCGAGATCCTACCCCTCGCCGGCCTCACCGCGGACGAGGGCCCCCGCACCCCGGACGCCACGAAGATCGCCTCGCTCGACCCGATCGTCCCCGGCGGGCTGCACACCGCCGCCACCGCCTCCCAGATGTCCGACGGCGCGGCCGCCCTCCTGCTCGCCTCCGAGGAGGCGGTGCGCCGCCACGGCCTCACCCCGCGAGCCCGCATCCACCACCTCTCCGCCCGCGGTGCCGACCCCGTCATGATGCTCTCCGCCCCGATCCCGGCGACGGCGTACGCGCTCGACCGCATGGGCCTGACCATCGACGACATGGACCTCGTGGAGATCAACGAGGCGTTCGCCGCCGTCGTGCTGGCCTGGTTGACCGAGACCGGCGCCGATCCGGCGAAGGTCAACGTCAACGGCGGGGCGATCGCCCTGGGCCACCCCATCGGCGCCACCGGCGCCCGCCTGATGACCTCCCTGCTGCACGAGCTCGAGCGCACGGGCGGCCGCTACGGCCTGCAGACCATGTGCGAGGGCGGCGGCCAGGCCAACGTCACCGTGATCGAACGTCTCTGACCCATCCCCCGGAGGTTTCCATGCCCGACCAGATCACCCACCCCACCGACGCCGGCCACCTCTCCCCCGCCCCGGAGGACACGATCGGCCGCGTGTTCGCACGCGCGGTCGCCCGCTCCCCGCAGGCCGTCGCCCTGCGCTTCGAGGACCGCGACTGGACCTACGCCCAGCTCCGGGACGGAGCGCACCGCGTGGCCCGCCGCCTCCAGGACACCGGCCTGCCGGCCGGCACCCGGGTGGCCGCCTACGCCACCAACTCGGACGCCTACGCGCTGCTCTTCCTCGCCTGCGTCACGGCCGGCTACGTGCACGTGCCCGTGAACTTCGCGCTCAAGGGCGGCGAGCTCGCCCACGCCCTCGAGGACTCCGGCGCGGAGCTGCTCGTGGCCGACGCCGGCATGCTCGAGCGGGTCGACCAGGTCCGGGCCGAGGGCCGCGCGTCGGCTCTGCGGCACGTGTGGACCATGCTCCCCGCCGGCCACGCCGAGCCCTCCGTGCTGGAGACCGCCCAGGACGAGACGTTGGACGCCGCCGCCCCGGAGGCGGAGGTGTCGGCCACCGACCTGGCCCAGCTGCTCTACACCTCCGGCACCACCTCCACCCCCAAGGGCGCCATGATGTCCCACCGGGCGCTCGTGGCGGAGTACCTCTCCTCGATCATCGCGCTGGACTTCACGGCCGAGGACCGCCCCCTGGTGGCCATGCCGCTGTACCACTCGGCCGCGATGCACGTGTTCCTGCTCCCCTACCTGAGCCTCGGCGCCACGGTGCGCCTGCTGGCCGCCCCGGACATCCCCCGGATGCTCGAGCTCGTGGAGACCGAGCACATCGGCTCCCTGTTCCTGGCGCCCACCGTCTGGGTGCCGCTGGCGAACCATCCGGACCTGGCCACGCGTGACCTCTCCTCGCTGCACAAGGCCCAGTACGGGGCCTCGATCATGCCGGTGACCGTGCTGCAGCGCCTCCGTCAGAGTCAGCCGGGCATCGGCTTCTACAACTGCTTCGGCCAGTCCGAGCTGGGCCCGCTGTGCACCGTGCTGCGCCCCGAGGAGCACGACGCGCGGCCGGCCTCATGCGGCCGCCCCGTGTTCCACGTGGAGGCGCGGGTGATGACGGCCGACGGCGCCCCCGCCGCGCCCGGCGAGCCCGGCGAGATCCAGTACCGCTCGCCGCAGCTGCTCTCCGGCTACTGGAACCGCCCGGACGCCACCGCGGACGCCTTCACCGACGACGGCTGGTTCCGCTCCGGCGACCAGGTCACCCAGGACGCGGCCGGCTACATCCAGGTGGTGGACCGCATCAAGGACGTCATCAACACGGGCGGCGTGCTGGTCGCCCCGCGGGAGGTCGAGGACGCGATCTACGAGCTCGACGAGGTGGCCGAGGTCGCCGTCATCGGCCTGCCGGACGAGCGCTGGATCGAGGCGGTGACCGCCGTCGTCGTGCTCAAGGAGGGCGCCGAGCTGACCGCGGAGACCGTGCGCACCCACGTGAAGGAGCGCCTGGCAGGCTTCAAGGTGCCCAAGCGCGTGGACTTCGTGGCGGAGCTGCCGCGGAACCAGTCGGGCAAGCTGCTCAAGCGCGCGCTGCGCGCCGAGCGGACGCAGGAGGCCCGGTGACGCGCAGGCAGAAGCCGACCTACGACGTCGTCACGCCCCTGGACGTCGACTACCTGGACGCGTTCGGGGAGGCGACGGAGGAGGACCGCGCGCACTGGGACCGCGCCCGTGCCTACGGCCGGGAGGTGCTCGAGCGGATCGACGGGCACTGGGACCGGGCGGAGTACCCGTTGGACCTGGTGGCGCGGGCGGGCGAGCTCGACCTGCTCACCGACGGGCTGGAGGTGCCGGGGCACGCGGTGATGTCGCCGTTGGCCGCGGGCCTGGTGGCGATGGAGATCTCCCGCGCGGACGGGTCGATGGCGGCCGCGGCGGCGGTGCAGGGCGGGCTCGTGCTGCGCGCCCTGGTGCACTGCGCGAGCCCGGAGCAGAAGGAGCGGTACCTCGAGCCGGTGGCGCGCGGCACGCTGCCGGGCGGGTTCGCGCTCACGGAGCCGCTGCACGGTTCGGACTCGGTGTCCCTCGAGACGTCCGCGCGGCCCGACGGCGCCGGCGGCTGGGTGCTGAACGGCGCCAAGAAGTGGATCGGCAACGGGGCCGCCGGGGGCATCACGATCGTGTGGGCGCGCGACACCGAGGACGGCCAGGTCAAGGGGTTCGTGGTGGAGCAGTCCACGCCCGGCTACGAGGCCGAGGTGATCACGGGCAAGAGCGCGCTGCGGGCCATCCACCAGGCGGAGATCACGCTGACCGACGTGCGGGTCGGCGACGACGCCCGGCTGCCGGACGTGGCGACGTTCAAGGACGCCGCGCGCGTGCTGGTGGCCACCCGCGTGAACGTGGGCTGGTCCGCGCTGGGCCACGCCACGGCGATGTTCGAGGCCGCGCTCGCCTACGCCCGGCAGCGCGAGCAGTTCGGCAAGCCGCTGGGAGCGCACCAGATGGTGCAGGAACGGCTCGCGCAGATGCTGGACGAGGTGACCGCCATGCAGACCCGCTGCGTGGCCGTGGCCCGCCTGCAGGCGGCGGGGCGGCTGCGTGACGAGCAGGCCTCCCTGCTGAAGTACGCCTGCACCCGGGGTGCGCGGCGGGTGGCGCAGATCGCCCGGGACATGCTCGGCGGCAACGGCATCCTCCTGGAACACCGGGTGATGCGGCACTTCGCCGACGTCGAGGCGCTGCACACCTACGAGGGCACCGAGTCCGTGCAGGCGTTGATCCTCGGCCGGGACCTGACCGGGATGAGCGCGTTCGCGTGAGCCCCGGCCGGCCGCTCTCGTGCCCGGCACCCGCCCCCCACCTTCCGACCCCAGGAGCTGACATGACCACCGCACCCACCCCTTCCCCCCACGACGACGCCCCCGCCGTCCTCGTCGAGACGCGGCCCGGCGTCGTGCGGCTGACGCTGAACCGGCCCGCGAAGGGCAACGCGCTCGGGCTGACGATGGCGCGCGAGGTGCTCGCGGCGATCGCCGCGGCCGAGGCGGACGAGTCCGTGCACGTGCTCACGCTGACCGGCGCGGGACGGATCTTCTGCGGCGGCGGGAACGTCCAGGCCATGGCCGCCGCGCCTGCCGGGCCGGAGCGGCGCGCGATGATCCAGGAGCTCGGCGAGGCGGCGGGCGAGGTCGCGGTGGCGCTGACGGGCTCTCGCCTGCTGGTGCTGGCCGGCGTCAACGGGACGGCCGCCGGGGCGGGGCTCGGGCTCATGCTGGGCGGCGACGTCGTGCTGGTGCGCGAGGATGCGCAGCTGGTGACGGCGTTCTCCGCGCTCGGGATGACACCGGACACGGGCGTGTCCTACTGGCTGCCGCGGGTGCTGGGGCCGGTGCGCGCGACGCAGCTGCTACTCGGCGGGCGGCGCCTGAACGGGACCGAGGCCGTCGCGTGGGGCCTGGCGACCGAGGCGGTGGCCGGCGGCGCGTTCGCGGCGCGTCTGGCGGAGCTCGAGGACGATCTGGTGGCCGGTCCGGCGCACACCTATGGGCCGACGAAGGCGCTGGCGCGCGGGGCCGACGTCGAGGCGCTGCGCGCGCATGTGCGGCAGGAGGCGGCGTCGATCGCGGCGGCGTCCGAGCACCCGGAGGCCGTGCGGCGGGTGGAGGCGTTCGCGGGCCGGTGAGGGGCGGACGACAGCCCGGGCCGTGAGTGGCCAGGCCGGCGGCGCGTGTTCAGCGGGCCGACCCCGGCCGGGTCCGCGAGGGCGTGGAGGTCACTTGAACATCTTCAGGACGTCGCCCAGGCCGACCGTGGTGCGCCGGTAGACGGCGTTGTAGGCGGCGCGCTTCGGATCGCGCAGCCAGCCCATCCCCTTGCGGCCGTAGCCGGGGATGACCTTGCGCTTGATCGCACGCTTGGCGCGGCCCGTGGTGCGGGCCTTGATGGACTTCTTCAGGCTGGGCTTGCGGAGACCGATCTTCATGGGGCGAGCGTAACGGGGGCCCTGAGGCCAGATCGTCCCGAGGTGTCAGGGCCGCTTGCCCTGCCACTCCTGGATCACCCGCCGCATGCTGTTCCCGTGTTCCTTGATCTGAGGGACGTCCCAGTCGCCCTCGGCGTGAAGGATGCCGGCCATGAGCTGGAACTTGAGGCTCTGCTCGTCCGAAGAGTACTGCTTCACCTTCGATACGGGCATCAGGTTGTTCCGCTGGGAGTTCTCGCGTCGGCCCATGATGCACAGGTTCCCGAAACGGTTGACGTCCTCCGCGGTCAAGGCCTCCTGCTCCTCACCCGGAACCACGGGGTAGAAGTGCTCCACCGAGGTTCGGTACCGGAACCGGAAGGCGTCGGCGCGCCTGCGGAGCACCTCCTGTTCGACATCGCTGAGGGGCTCCCGCAGATGTTCCCGTTCCATGGGCGATGTCCGGCCTGCGTCCCAGAGGATGTAGTCCAGGGCGTTGAAGACGAAGTTGGGGACGTTGACGCCGGCATCCCAGGTCTTGTCCGCCTCATAGGCGCGGAGGCGCTCCCGCGCCAGATCTTCCAGCATGCGCTGGAAGGCCTCGCCGTCCACGCAGTCCACCGGCTGCGCATCCAGCCATCGCAGGATGCGGTACAGGAAGTACTTGGACGTGCGGCGCGTGTCGGTGACCTGGAACATGGCCTGAAGGTTCCGGACGGCGTCCTGGACCTGCGGATCCTGGAAGGTGTTCTTCACACCCAGCCGTCGGCGCGGCGAGCGCTCGCCGGCCTCCGTCTCGAGCTTCTGAGCTCGGCTGAGCACCCAGTTCTCCTCGTCCGCCTGTGTTCCCGTCGTCGCCAGAGTCCTGATCACATAGGTGTCCAGCAGAAGGCGCATACGGAGCAGCGTCACGAGGAAGCGCTGAGACCAGGCCGCGTCGACATGGCCGTGCTGGGCGAACTGCTCCAGCAGGGAGCCGTCCTCGAGCCGCACGGCCCCCGTTGAGTCCTGGCCCCATCGCGGCAGGCCGGGCTCGGCCCCCTCACCCTTCTCCTGCATCACGCGCAGCACATGCAGCAGCAAGTTCGGGAAGTCGACGATAGTCCCGTAGGCGCCGGTATCGGCGTCGTCCTGACGCTGGTCGGACGAGGGCCCGGACTCCACGGTGGTCTGCCCGGCGGCCCGCAGAGCCCCAATGATGGTGCGGGCGCCCGACACCGTCGCGGTCAGGCTCGGCGCGAGAGCTGCCCGCAGCGACGCGAAATCCCGTGTGAGGAGGGCCGACCAGGACGCTCCGAAGACTGCGTCTCTTGCCGCCTCACCGCCATCCTTCGGCCGTTCCGTCGAGAACTGGAGCTGGACGTGGCGGTCCAGAACGGCGCAGGCGTCCCAGACGTGTGCGAACACCTTCCGGTCCGTGGGGTCCTGGAGAGGCCGCATCAATGTGGCCTTGAGGATCTCGTGCTTGGCGAGCTGCTCACCGCGGGTGTTCATCACCTCGAAATAGTGGTTGAGGTCCGTGCCCTTCGGAAGTTCGGTGCGCAGCAACCGGACATGCTTCCAGAGGTACGCGAGGTCGTCGCCGTCGAACATCACCTCCTGATCGTCTGCCGGGGTTTGCCGGTCCATGGCCCGCCGGCAGGCCGCAGCGATCGTCTCGACGGCCACCCCGATGGCGTCCACCTGGAACGACGTCCCGGCGGGGGCGCCCCGATGGCGGAGGGTCGCGAGGTCCTCCCCGGCCTCGGGGCGCCCTTCGTAATCCAGGACGGCCAACGCCCGGGGGTCGAGGACACCGGCACGGATGACACGCTCCGCGACGGCCGCCAGCACCGTCAGCGTGGTCAGGCGCTGCTGCCCGTCGACCACCTCGTCGATCGGCACGCCCTCGGGAGTCGTGGCTCGGTTCACCACCAGCGAGCCGAGGTAGTAGTCGGACAAGGCTCCCTGCGTATCCGGCTTTTCCGAGCGGAGGCGAGCGCGGCGCACGTCCGCGAGCAGTGTCGAGATCTCGACCTGCGTCCAGGCGTAGGCCCGCTGGTAGACCGGCACCCGGTAGTGCCGGGCGGCGGTGAAGACCTCCTCGATCGTCAGCGCCTCCGGCACGTGCTTCTCAGTCTGCATCGTGGGCTTCCTCCGTGTCCCAGGGCGTGTCCGAGTAGAGACGCTCCACCGGGGAGGCCTCGTCCACGTACGGCCCGGGGAGGGCCGCCACGCGCCCGGTGACGGCGGCGGGGTCCAGGCTGCTCCTCATCAGACGGAACAGGTTCACCCGGTCCTCCAGGTCCGGCGCCCCGTGCTGGCCCAGCGCGTGAAGTTCCACGGAACGCGGGTAGACCCGCGTCAACCGCGTTCTCAATGCGAAGGCATGCCGTGCGAGCACGAGAGCGGCGCGCTCGATGTCGTGGTCGCCGAACCGGTCCGCGTAGGCCAGCAGCAGCGCTCCGTAGAGCTCCTGTGTGTAGCGGTAGCCAGCGCCGGTACCGGTGGCCCGGACGAGCCGGGTGATCGTCTGGAATCGCCTGTTCTCCCTCCCACGACGGGCGTCGTCCCCGGCGGTCTGCTCCGCGTCCGTCGCGGAGACGCCGAGGGCCCTCGCGAGCCGGGTGTAGTGGCGCACCAGGCGGAAGAACATCTCGCCGTCGATGACGGGCTGGGTCAGCTGGAACGGGAATTCCAGCGGAGGAAGGGCACCGTGCGCGATCAGCGCGGCGTTTCGCCCGTTGTAGTCGTCCACGTGGGCCTTGGCCATGAGAAGCCCGTGCGCCCAGGGCAGTCGGCCGAGGCCCGTCGGCCCCGCGGAGATCCCCTTGAACGCTCCGATCCGGGACGCGGTGAAGCCGTCGCGCGGCAGGGACTCACCGGCGCTCCAGCGGAGGATCGGATAGAGCAGACGCGAGAACAGATGGTGGATCTCGACCGGCGGGGTAGCTTCCCACTCCCGCACGGCCGCGAGGATCGCCGCCCGGTCCGATGTGGCCTCACCATAGGCGCGGAGGTGGTATGCCTTCAGCAGGTCGGTGGGCAGGAGCGCCCGGCCGCGGGTGTTCTGCGAGTCGAACATCTGGAAGGCCGCGTCGAGGTCGCTGACGATCAGGCGCACCAGCGTGCAACGATCCAGGAAGTAGTCCGCGAAGTCCTCGACCTCGGTGCTGTCCCAGGACCGGAATGTCTGCAGGATGAGGCGGTGGTTCTCGACGATGTGGCGCTCCGACACGTCCCGGCGGCCCGGCGGCAGCTCGATGGCCGCCGCGCGGTCCAGGGCCGCACGCTGGTGCTCGGCGCGCTCGGCGGTGTCGCCCAGGACCTCCTGCAGTGCGAGCGCGATCAGGGCGAAGGTCATGTACCGCTGCTGGCCGTCGACGATGTCCAGCCAGCCGTCCTCGACGTGCACGATCATGGTGCCGATCCGGTAGGACGCGGCCGCACGGAAGCGACGGATGTCCTCGACGAGCTGCCCCGTATTCGTCGTGGACCACGTATAGGGCCGCTGGTACTCGGGGATACGGAGACGAGGGTCGCGCAGTGCGTCCGCGACGGTCATGACGTTCGCGGTCAACGACCCGGAGCGCCCCGTCCCCGGTCCTCGGGCGTCGCTCTGGGCACCCCCCGGATGGTCGACGGCGGCATCCAAAGCGGTCGGCCGCGTCCTCATCAGGCGTCGCCCTCGATGGGTCCCGTCTTGGCTGAGGCGGCCTCGACCTCGCCGAGGGTGCGCCCGTCCGGCGCCCGCCATGAGGACGGTCCGCTCATACTCCCGCCGGCCACGAATCCGGCCGCGGCCGAGGAGCTGGTGAAGGAGACGTCCTCGATCAGCACCCCATCAGCGCCGATGTGGCCGGCGAAGCGCTCGCGGCTCGCCCGGACACCCGCGGGCGCGCTGGGCCGCAGCCCCTCCATGAGGCCGCTGCCCCGCAGGACGACGAACCCGTCCGGCGTCGGGTGCCCCTGCGCACCCACGCCGTTGACCGTCATGGTGAACAGGATGCGCTCCGGCACCGCCTCGGGCGCCTGGGTGGTCCGGCCCGCCGCGACCACGGCATGTGAGCCGTCAGCGCTCTCGAAGACGCGATGCCCCAGGGCGCTGATCAGGATCTTGGCCTTGTCGGCGTACTCCTCCAGCTCCGCCTTCTTCTCCTCAGTGACGTTGCCCTGGGAGGGCGCTACCGCGTTGTCCACGGTGAAGCGACCGGCCGTGGATGCAGCCTGGTGGAAGTAGTGCTCCAGGTAGGTCACTTCCGTGGGACCGAAGGTGTCCCCGAGGGTGGAGAGGAGAATGGCCCGGTTCCAGAAGTCGTGCGCCTCCTTCCGGACGTGCTCCCGGATCCTGCCTACCATGCCGTTGCCGTTGGCCCGCCCGACAGCCTGCCCGACGTAGACGACGTCGTCGCCGGAATCGGCGTCCTGCCCCAGCAGCAGGTACACACCGGTGCCTTCGAACGCCTCGGGGTGCCCGTCCGCGTTGAGACTGGTGCGTGGCACCACGTAGACGAGGCCCGTCCAGTTGTCGAGGGTGCACTTCAGCCGACCGGTGGGTGCACCGTCCATCAGGAAGACCTGCAGTGTCTTGGGGTGTGCCATCTCAGTTCCCCTTCCGGACGCGCGACGGCGTCGCACTCGCCCTCTCATCGACGGAAGTGCCCTGCGAAGGGGCCGTTTCGTCAACGAAAACGGCGGACCGTCCATGGGCAACGTCCACCGGCCCAGTCCCCTCGCTCCGCACCTTCCAGTACAGGTACTCCCCGATCGCGGCAACGATCATCTTGGACGGGTCCCCGCCCCTGCCCACGATGTCCGTCATCTTCGCGAAGGCGTCCTCGTTCGCATACACGGCGCCCATCGCTGACCGTTCCAGGTTCGGGCTCGCCAAGAACTGCTCCAGCGAGTTCGCTCCGGCCTGCCCCAGCAGCTTCTCGTCCTCCATGAGCGGCGCCACGAGGGCACTGACCCACGCCTCCTGCTGGGACGGGGAGGCATCCACGCCTTCGCCGGCGAAGATCTCGTTGATCTTCTCGATCACTTCCTCCAACGGCCCGCGCTGCTTCTCACGCACCTGCCCGCCTCCCACAGCGGTGGTCCCCTTCAGCGCGGCCCCACCGGTCAGCCCGATGTCCCCCGAGGACGTCTTCTTCTGCCGGATGCTCACCAGCTGCACATCGCTCAGGTCGATCAGCTCCTCACCGCCGGGCTGATCGCCCACGAGCTGCACCAGGTGCCGCAGGAACAGCGCCCGCTTGTAGTGCTCGGTGTCCCCGAACTCGTAGATCTGGGAGAGGAAGTCGTAGAGGCTGACGAAGGACCGCATGTCCTTGCGCACCAGCACGAGCTCGTTCACGCGCGTCTCGTCCTGGTTCATCCGCGCATGCGCCAGCTCCTTGCGGAACCGGTATGCCACGGGCTCCAGCGCGGCCTGCAGGCCCTCCTGCCCGCTCCCCGGCTTCCACGCCACCCACACGTCGGCGAACGCGTCGACCTCGTCCCAGTCGTACACGCCCGCGGCGTCGAGCTTCGTCCCCAGGTCATGGATCAGGTTCGGGTCCGTCACCGTCTCCAGCTTCGCGCCCGCGTAGTACGGCTCGAAGGCAGCCTGGATGTCGTCTTCGGAGTTCACGAAGTCCAGCACGTAGGTGGTGTCCTTGCCCGGCGCCGCGCGGTTCAGCCGCGACAGCGTCTGCACGGCCAGCACGCCGGAGAGCTTCTTGTCCACGTACAGGGCACAGAGCTTCGGCTGGTCGAAGCCGGTCTGGTACTTGTTGGCCACGATCATCACCTGGTAGCCGTCCCCGTCGAACGCCTTCGCCAGGTCGCCGGTCACGGACGGGTTCATGGACCGTTCGGTGACCTTCTCGAGCCCGAAGTCGTCGTCGGTGATCTCGCCGGAGAAGGCCACCAGGGTGCCCACGTCCGTGTACCCCATGTCTTGGATGTACTGGTCCATCTGGCGCTTGTACCGGACGGCGGCGGCGCGGGAGTCGGTGACCACCATGGCCTTGGCCTGCCCGTCGAGCAGTCCGGCCACGTTGGCGCGGAAGTGCTCCACGATGATCTTGACCTTCTGCGCGATGTTCGTCGGGTGCAGCTTGACCCACCGCATGAGCTTCTTGCTCGCCTCGGTCTGGTCCACTTCGGTGGTCGGATTCCCGACGGCGGCCCGGTCGCCTTCCGGACGGAACTCGCCCTTCTGTCCGGCCAGGGCCAGCTTGAAGGCGGTGTCGTAGTTGGTGAAGTTCTTCAGCACGTCGAGGATGAACTCCTCCTCGATGGCCTGCTGCATGGTGTACCGGTGGAAGGAGGCCGGGATCTCCCGGCCCTTCTCGTCGTACTCGCCGGAGGGGCGGCCGAACATCTGCAGGGTCTTGTCCTTCGGAGTGGCGGTGAAGGCGAAGAAACTGATGTTCTGCGGGCGTCCGGTGGCGGCGACCTCGGCGGCGAGGATGGACTCGGTGTCCGCCTCTCCCCCGTCTTCGAGGTCGGCCTGCTCGTCCGGGGTGAGCACGCGCTTGAGCTTGGCTGCGGCGGAGCCGGTCTGGGAGGAGTGCGCCTCGTCCGCGATCACTGCGTAGGTGCGGCCGGCGAGCGTCGAGTCGCCTTTGAGGAGCTCAAGCACGGCGGGGAAGGTCTGCAGCGTCACCACGATGATCCGGTTGCCCTGCAGCAGCGTCTGCTTCACCAGGGCGGACTTGCTGGTGGCCTCACCGCCGAGGTTCTTGCGGTCCACGGCCACCACGGTGCCGGAGGTCCGCTCGATCTGCCGGACAGCCTCCTGGAGCTGGTCATCCAGCACGGTGCGGTCGGTGACCACGATGACCGAGTCGAACACCCGCTGCTCGTCTACTCCGTAGGTGGAGAGCAGGCGGTGGGCGGTCCAGGCGATGGTGTTGGTCTTGCCGGAGCCCGCGGAGTGCTCGATCAGGTAGGACTTGCCGGCGCCCTCCTCGCGGACGGCGGCGAGCATCGTGGTGACGGCCTCCCACTGGTGGAAGCGCGGGAAGATCAGCGTGGACTCCCGGCGCGAGCGGCCGTACTCGTCCTCCACGGTCTCCTTCTTGAGGAAGACGAACTTCTGGAGGATCTCGAGCCAGGTGTCCCGCTGGAGAATCCGTTCCCACAGGTAGGCCGTGGAGGACCCGCCGTTCGGGTTGAGCGGGTTGCCGGCGTGGCCGTCGTCGCCCTGGTTGAAGGGCAGGAAGAAGGTGTCCTTCCCGGCCAGCTTGGTGGTCATCCAGACCTCGCGGTTGGAGACGGCGAAGTGGACCACGGCGCGGGTGCCGAACCCGAACAGCGGCGTGGCCTTCGGGTTGCGATCGCGGTACTGCTTCTTCGCGTGGCCGATGGACTGGGTGGAGTCGGTCTTCAGCTCGATCGTCGCCACGGGCAGGCCGTTGACGAACAGCACCAGGTCCACGGACTGGTTGGTGGCCGGGTTGAAGTGCACCTGACGCATCACGCGCAGCCGCATGCGCTCGTAGGAGGCGACGGCGGCCGGGTTCAGGTTTGTGGCCGGCTGCGGCTCGGCCATGCGCAGGGTGGCGGAGGTGCCGACCTTGAAGCCCTTGCGGAGCACGTTGAGGGTGCCGCCGACACCGGTGTCCTGCGGCTTGTTGAGCACGTCGATCAGGCGGGTGGTGATCTGGTCCCGCTGCGCCTGCTGGGCGGAGGCCGGGGCATCCGCCTTCACGATGCGCCCGTAGTCCTCCGGTTGATTCTCGGCCAGCCAGGCGTGGACGTCCTCGGGGAAGATCGCGTTCTTACGGTCGTAGCCGGCATCGTTGGGCGAGTAGAGCCAGCCGTGCTGCTCCAGGTACTCGCAGATGTAGGTCTCGAGTTCGCTCTCGTTGTGGATGGCCATGGCGGTCAGTCCTCCGTGGGGATCTCGATCTGGCCGGTGACGGCGGCAGTGATCAGCGCGGCGCGGCGCTCCTGGGCAAGCTCGATGAACTGCTCGGCCTTGGCGATGAGCGCGTCGATCTTGGCGGTCTCGCGGTCGAGGTGGTCGGCGATTTCGCGCTGCTCTTCCAGGGGTGGGACGGGCACCGTGAAGTTCATTAGTTTCGACAACGGCAGGTTGTTCGCAAGCCCTTCGGCTCCGCTGATCGACCGCAGGACTTGCTCCCGATAGATCTGCGAGTTCAGAGCCCAGTAGAGGTATCGGACCCACACGTTCTGACTTGGCACCAGCCTGAAGTTCTTGTCCGAAAGAACGAGGCGGCGTGACAGCTGACCGACTAATGCCGCCGATCCTACGAGCCTCGGACTACCACTGGCACGGGATACCACCAAGTCACCCTCATGGAGCTCAATCCCAAGGGGAACCGTGACACTCTCAGGCACCGGTTTCGATGCCTCCTCGTTGAAGAATCCATCGTTGCTGGCACCCGACTTCAAGACCCAGATGTCTTCCAGGCCAGTAGCCGAGCTCGTGTCTGGCGAGATGCCTTGGTCGACTCGTGAGACAAGGCGCTTGAGCAGAAGTCCTCGATCGGCAGCCGCTTCAAGTGCATGTTCGATAGCTGCGCTGCGCCGCTCGCGGAGAGCTCCCACGAGGGCACGCTGTTTCTCGATCAGGGCGTCGATCGTGGCGGTCTCGCGGTCGAGGTATTCCGCGATGAGCTGTTGACGCGATCGCGAGAAGTTAGGCACATTGATGGCCTTCATGTCTTGATACGAGATGCGAGGCGTACGTACACCGCCGTTACCAACGTTGCCAATGCCACGCACGCGAGCTGTCATCTCAGCGACGAATGTCCTCGACCGCATGTAGTAGTGCCAGAAGCGCCCATATTGATTGGCACGCAGTTGAAGAACCATGTAGTCAGGACTGCAAACTCCATCACGAGCCGAAAGCCCCAGAGCCCCCTGGTACGCGCTCATCCTGTTGACCACGATGTTTCCGGGTGAAACTACCTTGTAGTTGGAGAGGTCCTCCGCGCGTTCCTGCTCGTCAGTGAGTTCGTTCCGAAGTCGGACTCCCGAATGCTGCGAGACACTCAAGAGAGGCAGGTCCCTGGTTCCTTTCCGGACGTCGATGGGGTTCGCCACAGCTTGAAACCTCACCGCTCCACCTCGCTCAACAGCTCGATGATCTCGGCGGTGAGCTGCTTGAGCTCGGCGTCGATCTCCTCGAGTGGGCGCGGCGGCACGTACGTGTAGAAGAGCCGGGTGAAGGGGATCTCGTAGCCGATCTTCGTCTTGGACTCGTCGATCCAGGCGCCGGGCACGTGCGGGGCCACCTCGGCCTCGAAGTACTCGTGGATGTCCCGGCCGAAGGGCACCAGTTCGGTGTCCCGCAGCGCGGTGTCCGGCTCCGGCTCGCCCTTCTTGTTCGTCACCACCTCCGCTGCCGGGTCGTGCACGCCAATGGCCCCGGTCAGGGCCTTCACCAGTGGAGCACCGGCGGTCACGCCGTGCTCCTGCAGCGCCTTCTTCAGGTCCAGCTGGAATGTCGGCTGGTGGTCCCAGACCCGGCCACGCAGGGAGGCGAGGGCGGCCTCGAGAGCCGAGCGGCCGTCGTCGGGAAGCTTGTCCACCGGCTTGGTGGCGAGCGCCGCCGCGGTGGTGGCGTCCTCCACCTCGAAGCGCAGCTGCAGCGGGCGCTCCACGGTGATCTCCCGGTAGCCGAAGTCCTGGGCGGTGAGGACCTTGGAGAACTCGGCGTTGTCCTCGGGCTGGGCGTCGAAGTCCCGGTAGATGTCCAGCACACGCTGGCGGTCCGCCGTGGACAGCTCCTTGTTCTTCGAGCCCACGTTGCGGCGCAGCTTGGTGAAGAACGTGCGGGCGTCAATCAGCTGCACCTTGCCGCGGCGCTCTGCCGGCTTGTTGTTGTCCAGCACCCACACGTAGGTGGCGATGCCGGTGTTGTAGAACATGTCCGTGGGCAGCGCGACGATCGCGTCCACCAGGTCTGACTCCAGCAGCCAGCGGCGGATCTCGGACGGGCCCGAGCCCGCCCCGCCCGTGAACAGCGGGGAGCCGTTGAGGACGATGCCGGCCCGTCCCCCGCCCTCCGAGACCGGGCGGAGCTTCGAGGCGACGAGCTGGAGGAACAGCATCTGGCCGTCGCTGATGGCGGGGGTGCCGCCCGGGAAGCGGTTCGTGGCGCCGCCGGCGGCGATCTCCTTCTCCACCGCGGCGCGGGAGGCTTTCCAGTCGCCACCGTAGGGCGGGTTGGAGAGGACATAGTCGAAGCGCTCGGTCATGTGGGCATCGTTCTTGAGGGTGTCCCCGCGGGCAATGCCATCCGCGGCCTGGCCCTTGCCGAGCAGCTCGGACTTGCAGATCGCGTAGGACTGGTCGTTGAGCTCCTGCCCGAACAGGCGGACCTCCGCGTTCGGGTTCATGCGGCGCAGGCGCTCGTCCAACACGGAGAGCATGCCGCCGGTGCCGGCCGTGGGGTCATAGACGGTGCGGACCGGGTAGCCGGTGAGGACGTCGTCGTCGTTGGCGGTGAGCAGGTCCACGAGGAGCTTCACCGCGTCGCGCGGGGTGAAGTGCTCACCGGCGGTCTCGTTGGAGGCGGCGGCGAAGCGGCGGATCAGGTCCTCGAAGAGGGTGCCCATCTCCGCGTTGGAGACGACCTCCGGGGAGAGGTCGATGGAGGCGAACTGCTGGAGGACCAGGAAGAGGCGGTCGTGCTCGTCCAGCTTGGCGACCGTCTTGTCGAACTCGTAATAGGTGAACAGGTCCGCCACGTTCTGGGAGAACCCGTCCACGTAGGCCAGCAGGTTCGTGCGGAGCAGGTCCGGCTCCTGCAGGATGCGGTCCAGGGTGAAGGGGCTGAGGTTGTAGAACGTCAGGCCCGTGCGCGACTCCACCAGGTTGTCCAGCATGAAGTCTGGATGGCCCTTGGCCGCCAGTTCAGCGAAGAACTCCCGGTGCGGGGCCATGACCGCCTCCATGCGGCGCAGGATGGTGAGCGGAAGGACGAGGGTGCCGTACTGGTTCGGCTTGAATACGCCCCGGAGCTGATCCGCGATCCCCCACACGAAGTTCGAGAGGTTCTGGGGAGAGCGGTGGGGCGCCGAGGCAGCGCCGCGCGTGGCGGGGGTGGTCATGGGGTCCTTCGAATGGTGGGGGCGGGCCGCTGGACGGGACCCATTCCGACCCCGCAGCGACCCGACAGGGCGACGGATCATACACAACCACACTTGCCTATGCTCTGCGCGCGCGAGTACGCTCGCGTGTGGTAGCTAGGGCTGAGACAGTGCCCCGAGCACCAATTCGAGAGGCCCACGCTTGCGTGGGCCTCTGCGCTTGTCTGCAGTGTCCGCTGTGCCCTGCACAATGGTCAGATGCTGCTGGCGTACATCGACGAGATCGGCGAGCCGGGCGCCTACGTCGGCCCGGACCATCCTCGCTTCCGGACAAGCCCAGCCTTCGGTTATGCCGGATTCGTCATGCCGGAGTCTGCCGCACGAGGCTTTGGAGCGAAGTTCACCGCACTGAAGCGTCAGCTGTTCGCCTCGGAGATCGACCGAGCGAAACACCCCGGACGGTGGGAGTTCAAGGGGGCCAATCTGTTCCGGCCGGATACCCCCGCGCGCTTTCCGCAGCAGCTCCGCGTGTTCGATGCGCTCGTGCGGTCCGTCGTCGCCGACCACGCCGGCAAGCTGTTCTACTACGCCGACGAGAAGCAGCGTGGGACGCCCAAGCAGATCGGCCTCGACGTCGAGAAACGCGAAGCCGACGCCATGCGAGAGACTCTGAACCGTCTGGCCCGCCATGCCCACCATCACGGACATAACCTCATGGTGATCATCGATCAAATCAATGAGAAGACGCGAGTCGAACGCGTTGCATCGATGTATGCCCACATCTTCAGCCGAGCCGGCGACTTTCCGGAGATGCGGTGCATCGTGGAACCGCCCATGCACGTGGACAGTTCGCTGAGCTCCAACGTGCAGTTCGCCGACTGGGTCGCCGCCGCCGTCACACGCGCTGTCGATCACCAGCTCAACGACTCGTCCAAGTACGCCTGGGTCACCGACCCCCAGCGGCTGGCATCCATGAGGGGCAGCTTCACCTACGAGTCCAAACTGCACCTGTGGAACCGCGGCGTGCAGGACATCAACCACTCTGAGCTGTTCCACCGTGAACGGCGACTTGCCCCGACCCCGCATGGACAGCTTCTGGGGGCCTCGGTGGACCCCGAGGCGGCGGAGAAGATGGCGAAGATCTGGCGCTCGGGACGCTAAGACCTGGCGCCGCTGCTAGATGTAGGAGGGCATGACGTTGTTGACTCGGGTCGGTGCCAGTGAGGCCGGAGGAGCGTCTCCGCAGGAGGTATGAGGCCGATGGTAGTTGTAGTGG